>NZ_CP054839.1:1526647-1831977 GCF_018141105.1 Saccharopolyspora erythraea
CATCGTCTACTCCGCGATGGCCGCGCTGGTGCACCAGCGCGCGACCGGGCAGGGCCAGCTCGTCGAGGTCCCGATGGCCGACACGCTGCTGTCGTTCAACCTCGTCGAGCACCTGCAGGGCCAGACCTTCGAGCCCGCGATGGGCCCGACCGGTTTCCCGCAGTCGCTGATGAAGGGCCACCGGGCCCGGCCGACCAAGGACGGCCTGGCGATGATCATCCCCTACACCCCGCAGAACTGCCGCGACCTCTTCCACGCGGCCGGCCGCCCGGACCTGGCCGAGGACCCGCGGGTCAACGGCGAGTTCCTGGACGCTCGCGGCGACGGCGAGGCCATCACGGAGATGATCGAGTCGGTCACACCCGAGCTGACCACCGCGGAGTGGATCGAGGTGTGCGCCAAGCACAGCATCCCGGTCGGCCCGGTGCTGCGGCTCGACGAGGCCGCGACCGATCCCTACGTGCGCGAGGGCGGGCTGCTCGACGTCGCCGAGCACCCCAGCGAGGGCACCTACCGCGTGATCGGCGTGCCGATGTCCTTCTCCGCCACCCCGGCCTCGGTCCGCAGGCACGCCCCGCTGCCCGGCCAGCACACCGAAGAGGTCCTGGCCGAGCTGGCCAGGCGCGCCGAGCCCGACGTCCACCAGGAGCAGTGATGACGACCGCACTTCCCGACACGGCGGTGCGCACCGAGACCGTCGGCGGCGCACTCGTGATCACCATCAACCGCCCGAAGGCGCGCAACGCCGTCAACGCCGAGGTGGCCGAGGGCATCGCCGCGGCGATCGACGAGCTGGACGCCGACCCGGCGCTGCGGGTGGGCGTGCTCACCGGCGCCGAAGGCACATTCAGCGCGGGCATGGACCTCAAGGCGGCAGCGCGCGGCGAGTCGGTCAGCGTCGCGGGCAAGGGCTTCGCCGGGATCACCGAGGCCGAAACGGCCAAGCCGCTGATCGCGGCGGTGGAGGGCTTCGCCTTCGGCGGCGGTTTCGAGCTGGCGCTTGCCTGCGACCTCGTCGTCGCCGCCGACACCGCGCGCTTCGCGCTGCCGGAGGTCAAGCGGGGCCTGATCGCGGGCGGTGGCGGAGTGATCCGGCTGCCGAAGCGGATTCCGCACCACGTCGCGATGGAACTGCTGCTGACCGGGCGCACGATCACCGCCGAGCGCGCCCACGCGCTGGGGCTGGCCAACGACGTGGTACCGGAGGGCACCGCGCTGGACGCCGCACTCGCGGTGGCCGACGAGCTGAGCCGCAACGCGCCGCTGGCGCTGTCGGCGGTCAAGCGAATCGTCCGCGAGGCCGGGGCCGCGCCCGAGCAGGAGGCGTTCGCCAAGCAGCACAAGGAGATCGCGGCACTGGTGCGTTCGGAGGACTTCGCCGAGGGCGTCCGCGCGTTCGGTGAGAAGCGGAGTCCGGAATGGACGGGGCGCTGATGGACCCCGAGCAGATCCTGCGCAGCGTCAACACGCCGCTGACCAGCCCCGCCTACGCGCCGGTGGCGGCCCGGTTCACCGACCGCGAATACCTCAACATCGTCTACCGCACCGATGCCGACGCGCTGCGGGCCGTGGTGCCCGAACCGCTGGAGATCGACGAGCCGCTGGTCCGGTTCGAGGTCATGAAGATGGGTGATGTCACCTCGTTCGGGCCCTACGTCGAGGCGGGGCAGGCGATCCCGGTGCGGCTGGGCGACGAGCGCGGCGAGTACGTGCACGCCATGTACCTCGACAACTTCCCGGCCACGGCCGCAGGGCGCGAAATCAGCGCCTACCCCAAGGTGATGGGAAAGCCGTCGCTGTACGCCGACGGCGCCGCGCTGGTCGGCACCCTCGACATCGGAAACCTGCGCGTGGCCAACGCGACCATGGGCTACAAGCACCACCCGCTCGACCTCGGCGAGGCCGAGGCGCAGATCACGGCGCCCGCGTTCATGCTCAAGATCGTGCCGGGCTACCGCGGCGAGCCGCGGGTCTGCGAGCTGGTTCGCAGCCAGATCACCGACATCGTGGTCAAGGAGGCCCACACCGGCCCGGCCCGGTTGCAGCTCTTCGAGCACGTGCTGGCTCCGCTGGCCGACCTCCCGGTGCGCGAGGTCGTCTCGGCCAGCCACATCGTCACCGACCTCACCCTCGGCGGTGCGGTCCCGGTTCACGACTACCTGGAGGCGTCATGAGTCCTGAGTGGAGTCCCGGCGGCTGGAACACCGTTGCCGTGGTCGGCGCGGGCACCATCGGGCTGGGCTGGGCGGCGCTTTTCTCCGCGCACGGACTGAAGGTCCGCATCACCGACCCCCGCGACGACCTCGCCTCCGTCGTCGCCGACTCGATGCCACTGCTGGCCGAGAGCATGGGGCGCGAAACCGACGAGTTGCTCGCCGGGATCGAGATCGCGGACAACCTCGCCGACGCGGTCGCCGACGCCGACCTGGTGCAGGAGAACGGACCTGAACGCCTGGAGTTCAAGCAGCATCTCTTCGCCGACATCGCCCGCCACGCGCCCCCGCATGCGGTGCTGGCCTCGTCCAGCTCCGGCATCGTCGCCACCGCCATCGCCGACCACCTGCCCGACGAGGTGGCGCGGCGGCTGCTCATCGCCCACCCCTTCAACCCGCCGCAGGTGGTGCCGCTGGTGGAGATCGTTCCCGGCGAGCGCACCGAGGAGCGGGTGACTGAGGCGGCTACCGCCTTCTACACCGCCCTGGGCAAGACGCCTGTGCGGCTGCGCAAGGAGATCCCGGGCTTCGTCGCCAACCGCCTGCAGAGCGCCGTGATGCGCGAGGCGACGCACCTGGTGCTTGAAGGCGTGGTGCGCGCCGACGAGCTCGACACCGTCATGAAGTCGTCGCTCGGCGGACGCTACGCCGCGATCGGGCCGTTCGAGAGCTTCCACCTCGGCGGCGGTCCCGGCGGCATCCGGCACATGATGCGCCACCTCGGCGCCGGGATGGCCGAGCGCTGGAAGGAGCTCGGGCAGCCCGAGCCGACCCAGTCGGACATCGCGCTGGTGGTCGAGCAGACCGAGGACGCCTATGGCGCCGGTCCCGACGCCTATCGCACGCGGGCACGCACCCGCGACCGCAAGCAGACCGCCATCAACAGCATTTCCCAGACCGAAGGTGACTGATAACGAATGGCCAAGGTGAACCCCAACCCCGACTTCTTCGGCTTCGCCGAGCTGCTCTCGGACTCCGAGCGCGCCGAGCTGGCCGAGATCCGCGAGTACCTGGAGCGCGAGATCAAGCCGATCGCCAACGAGGCGTGGGCGAAGGCCGAGTTTCCCGCCGAGGCGATCGAGAAGTTCGCCAAGCTCGGCATCGCGGGCGTCCAGTATCCCGAGTACGGCGACGGAAATCCGCGCGGCGCCCTGTTCACCGGGTTCCTCAGCGTCGAGCTGAACCGGATCGACCCCTCCCTCGCGGTGTTCTCAGGTGTCCACAGCGGACTGGCGATGGGCAGCATCCACGGCGGTGGCGACCAGGAGCAGCGGGACCGCTGGATGCCGGACATGGTCGCGATGAACAAGATCGGCGCGTTCGCCCTCACCGAACCCGAAGGCGGCTCCGACGTCGCGGGCGGCATGCGCACCACTGCACGGCGGGAGGGCGACGAGTGGGTGCTCAACGGCGCCAAGCGCTGGATCGGCAACGGCACCTTCGCCGACCTGGTCGTGGTGTGGGCGCGTGACGAGGCGGACGGCAACGTCAAGGGCTTCGTGGTCGAGAAGGGCACGCCCGGCTTCACCGCCACCAAGATCGAAGGCAAGATCGCGCTGCGGACCGTGCAGAACGCCGACATCGTCCTCGACGGTGTGCGTGTCCCGGAGGCCAACCGGCTGCAGAACATCAACACTTTCCGCGACACCGCGCGGGTGCTGGCCAAGACCCGGGGTGGCGTGGCCTGGCAGGCCCTCGGCGTGGCGATCCGCGCCTACGAGCTGGCGCGCGAGTACGCGGTCGAGCGGGTGCAGTTCGGCAAGCCCATCGCGTCGTTCCAGATGATCCAGGACCTGCTGGTGAAGATGCTCGGCAACGTCACGGCCATGTTCGGCGTGGTGGTCCGCCTCGCGCAGCTCACCGAGCAGGGCACCGCGGGCGCCGACCAGGCCGCGCTGGCCAAGGCGTTCACCACGACCCGCATGCGCGAGGTGGTGTCCTGGGCGCGGGAGCTGTTCGGCGGCAACGGGATCGTGCTCGACTACGAGATCGCGAAGTTCTTCTCCGACGCCGAGGCGGTGTACTCCTTCGAGGGCTCGCGGGAGATGAACACCCTCATCGTCGGCAAGTCCATCACCGGCATCAGCGCCTTCGCCTGATCCGGACGCGGACCGTTCGGGCCGTCGGCAGTGCCGGCGGCCCGCCGTCCACGGGCCGGTGGTGCTCGGCATCGGCGCTGGAAGCGCTAACACCGCCTTTCGCGTTGCAGCCAGGGCAAAACGTCGAGCGTTGGGGTGGTTGTGCGCGAACACCGGCGCGCCAGGGTGTTTCGCACACCTGAGCGTCGGGATCATGGCGCCTCCACTCGAACCCCCGGGGGAACGCCATGACGCAGTCCGACCCAACGGTCCGCAGCCAGGAACTCGGCGACGAACTCCGAACCCTGCGCGAGGCCAACGCCCTCAGCCTCGTCGACGCCGCCCGGCGCATCGACGCCTCCGGCAGCAAGCTCAGCCGCATCGAAACCGGCATCAGCGCCCCGTCCGCCGAAGACGTCTCCGGCCTGCTGGTGCTCTACGGCGTGAACGGCGAGAAGCGCCGGGAACTCCTCGCCCTGGCCAGGGAGTCCGAACGCCGAGGCTGGTGGCAGCGCAACCACCCGGGCTTCGCCGAACGGCAACGAACACTCGTGTCGCTGGAGGCGAAAGCCGACAGCATCGTCAACTTCGAGCCGATCGTGGTGCCGGGGCTGCTCCAGACAGGTGAGTACACCCGGGCGATCATGCGCGATTCGGGTGTGGTGCCGGAGCCTCAGATCGAAGCACGGATGGTCACGCGCCTGCACCGGCACGCCGTGCTCAGGCGCGAGCACCCTCCCAAGCTGTTGGCCGTGATGGACGAACTCGTGCTGAAACGGCCCATCGGCGGACCCGAGGTGCTGCGCCGCCAGATCGAATACCTGCTGGAGGCGTGCACGATGCCCAACGTGACCATCCGGATCGTGCCCAACGACGGGCGGGCTCACGCCGGGGTCGACGGCGCCTTCACAGTGCTGCGGCGCTCCGGCATGTCGGCGGTGATCTTCGCCGAGACGCTGACCTCGTGCCTGTTCCTGGAGGACAAGGCCGAGATAGAAACCTACGAGTACGTACTTCGAACTCTTTCAGAGCGTGCCCTCGACCAGCGCGGGTCGATAGCATTGATGGCAGACCTGGCTCGACGGCTGGACTCGGAGGAGAGCGGCACATGACTCGCATCAACCCACACGAGCTGATCTGGCGCCGGAGCAGCCGGAGCGGCAACAACCTCAACTGCGTCGAAATCGCCAGAGTGCCCGAGGCGGTTGCCGTCCGCGACTCCAAGGACCCCGAAGGCCCCGCCCTCGTCTTCACCTCGACCGCCTTCACCGCCTTCCTGCGTCGGCTCTGAACCAGGACGGTCTTCGATGGCGTCTCGCACGCTCTACCTCGCACGACATGGCGACGCCCCGTCCGGCGACTCGCTGAGCGAAGTCGGCCGCGCGCAGGCGGCGCTGCTCGGCGAGCGGCTGCACAACGTCCCTCTCGACGCGGTCCACCACAGCCCTTGGCCTCGTGCGGTCGAGACCGCGAAGCTGGTCGCGGAGAAGTTGCCGGGCATTGCGGTCACGGTGTCGGACTCGCTCGGCGACCACCTGCCCCCGGTCCCGGACCGTGCCGAGCTTCCGGCCGCATATCGGGAGTTCATCAACGCCCAACCGACGGCCGAACTGGAGCGGGGCGCATCGCTCGCCGAATCCGCGATCAGCCTCTTCACCGGTGAGACCGAGTCCGACATCCACGAGCTGCTGGTCACGCACGCCTTCGTCATCGGCTGGTTCGTCCGGCACGCCCTCGACGCGCCGGACTGGCGTTGGATGGGCCTGAACGCGGCGAACTGCTCGCTCACCATCATCCGCTGCCAGCCCGGCCGGCCCCTTTCCCTGTTGTGCTTCAACGACCTGAGCCACCTTCCGGAGGCCCTGCGGTGGACCGGGTTCCCCGCGGAGCTGCGCCCGTGACCCGGCTCGGCCGTCCCGCTATGCCGCACGCGCGGGTTCGAGGAACCGCACCGCCGTGACCTCCCGGATGTGGACCACGGCGTCGAACCAGGTGCCGAACGCACAGCCGGACAGGCTGTGGTCGGCGTCGGTGGCGGCGTCGTAGCGCGGGCCGATGACGCGCGTGCGGCTCGGGAGGTCGCGCCAGCGCCGGACCTCATTCGGCGCGGGGCCGCGCAGGTCGAGCACGAAGGCGTCCTGGTCCACCTCGGCGAAGACCGACTCGGCCAGCAGCGGCGAAGACGGCACGACCTCCCACAGCAGGCTGCCGTGGTCGAAGGTCAGCCCGACCGAGACGTACTCCGTGCCGAAGTGGTCGCCGAGGTAGGTGCCGTCCGTCACCGCGGTGCGCGTGTCCCCGTGCGGGCGGTGCACCGCGGAGTGCCCCGTCCCTCCCCAGTAGACGATGCGCGCACCGGTCACCTCGTGCCAGCGGATGATGCCGTCGGCCATCAGCGTGCTGTCGTGCTCTCCGGCGTGGTAGGCGAAGAATCCGGCGACGATGCGTGCGTTCCACTCCGCATCGGCCTGCCCTTCGTGCGCGGGCAGCGCGCTGACGATCTGGTGGACCCGGCGCGCCCGCGTCAGCAACCCCGCCTTGTCGTGATGGGCCTGGAACCAGTCGATGTGGTCGGCGACAGCGCCTTTCGGACGCAGCTCGGCGTAGTGCCGCTCCGCTTCGGCGGGGTCCGGACTGTGCCGGCGCACGTGGTCGAGCACCACGTCGTAGGCGTCGGCGCGGACACGCGCGTAGTCGATGCCGACGAGGCGGACGGGATCGCCGGGGTGGTCGCGGTTGTAGGCACGCAGCCACGCCAGCGCGGATACGAACTCCTCGGTGCGCCACACGCCCCAAACGTCGTCGAGCAGGGCTCGAACATCGCCTTCGCCGGTGCGGATGTGGTGGTCGAGCTGCTGGGCCTTCGTCCAGTCCTCCTCGATCATCAGCGCGCGGAAACCCATTCGCTCGACCAGGAAACGCAGCAGGCGGAACTTGACCGCGAACAGCTCGTGGGCGAACCGCGTCGCCTCGCCGATGCCGACGACCTGGGCATCGCCGACGATGTCGCGCAGCGACTCCAGGTCGCTGAGCGGGTCGCCGCCCGGAGCGCCGGTGGCGATGGGATGGGCGCGCTCGCTGACCCAGCGCGCGACCGCGGCGCGGTCGAGTGGGCTGGAGTGCTCGAGTGGGCTGGAGTTGTCGGTCACGGGGTTCCTCCTCTTCTGCCGCTGCGGCGACGGTAGGAGTTCCAGCGGACTCGAAGTCAACAGCCGGGTGTTCCCGGGACGGCGCACACCGCCCCGGGAACATTCTCGGGAATCGTGACCGAATCAGCCGTTCGCTGAAATACGGCCGGAGAACGAACCGCAACTGAGCTGGGTGCTGCCTTCGTAATTGCACGCCCGGTAATTGATCCAGCCACTGTCGGGAATTGAGAGATTGTGGTCCAGACAGGTGCCGTATCCGACGTCGGCGTGCTTGGTCTTCAGCCCGGAGCTGTCGCTGCGGTAGTAGCGGGCGACCGGGTGGTGCCCGTCCTTGGCGTTGTCGCAGATGTAGAGGTGTTCCCCGGTGGGGTTGAAGCACACCATCGCGCCGCCGTCCCCGGAATAGACGGGGTAGTAGCACTCCGCCGCCGTGACGGCCCCACCGTCGCCGGACAGCACCGACACGGTGGCGGACGGCGCGGCTGCCAGCAGTTCTGGGGTGGTCGGAGTCGCGTGCGCGAGCCCCGTCCACCCCAGCACCAGACCGAAGGCGGCAGCGCACACCGTGATTGTTCTCCTCATTCAAAAACCCCCGTGTTGCACGGGACCACCGCGAAAGGTGATCCATCCTTTTTCGCCCTGACCCCCAGGGCAGGGATGAGATTACTCAATTCCAGGAAAAGGAATAGCGACCAACGGCAGGAACACCCGAACGTAGCGCGCCAGCGCCTTGATGGAGCAGCTCGGCTCCACCACGCGGGATCGGCGATGACGGTCGGTGCGCGTGACGGCACGGAGATGCGGACGAACGAGTTGTTTCCCCTCCGGCGAAGAGCAATCCCGGCCCGCCGCGCAACGAGCGGCCCTCCGGCGGCGATAGAAATCGTCGCAGTATCGCCACCAGTCACGTCTCATCCCCGGTTGCGCCCGGGTGCGAGTCGAGACAGCGTCAGCACGATCGCGGCCCCGGCGAGGGAGAGGATGCCGGTGAGCACGGCGACGTGGTTCCAGCCGGAAAGCCGGCCGGCGATGTCGTCGCCTGGGGAAGAAGCGAGAACAGCGACGACGGTGACCCCGATGGAAGCACCGACGTAACGGGTGGTGTTGTTCATCCCGACCCCCACGGCGGCGCGGTCGGGCGGGACGGTGGCGGTCGCCTGCCGTCCGAGCCCGGAGTTGAGCACGCCGGTGGCGACGCCTGCGAGGAGCAGGCCGGGCACCAACTGCCCGGCGGTCGAACCGGTTTCGAGTCCGGTGAGCAGCAGCAGGCCGACACCCGTGACCGCAAGGCCGATCGCCAGCTGCGCCGTCCCCGTCAGCCGCGCGGCCAGCCGACGGCTGAGCACTGCCGAGACTGCGCTCGCGCCGGACCAGAGCGCGAGCGTCGCGCTGGCCCAAAGGGTGCTCATTCCCATGCTGGTGACGAGGAACGTGCAGGCGTAGGACATCAGCGCGATCACACCGGCGCCGGTGGCCGTGGCCGCCACCGTGGCGGCCACGAAGTCACCTCGGCGGAACAGCGCGAGTTCCACCATGGGCGACCGGCTCCGGAGCTGGCTGACGGCGAAAGCCACCAACGCGACCGCCGCGCCACCGGCGCAGATCAGGGCCGGGGTGAGGCCACCTTGGCGCCCTTCGACCAGTGCGACCAGCAACAGCCCCAGCCCGCTGGTCATCAACGCGGCACCGAGCAGATCCAGGCGCCTGCCCGGAATCACCGCCGTCTTGGGAAAGCACCGCCGCGCGGCGATGGCGATGCCCACCCCGAACGCGGCGAGCAGCCAGTAGGGCGCGCGCCACAGGTCGGCGAGATCGAGCAATCCCGTCAGCAGCGGGCCGAGCGCGATGCCCAGCCCCATGCTGGCTCCCCACCAACTGGCCGAGACCGATCTGGCTCCGGCATCGCCGGCCACCCCGGCCACGAGTCCCAGCCCGGTGGCGATCAGACCCGCCGCCCCAACACCTTCGACGAGTCGCCCGATGACGAACTGCGTCGCCGTGGCCGCGGTGGCGCACACCGCGGAACCTGCCGTGAAGACCCATGCACCGAGCTCGAAGACCCTCCGGCGGCCGGACTGGTCGGCCAGCGCTCCCGCCGTCAGCAGGCTCACCGCGAGGCCGGTGCTCATCGAGCTGAGGATCCACATGGTGGCTCCCGGCGTGGCGGCCAGCGCGGCGGTGACCGTCGCCGCGTTCCCCAACGGACCCGAGTAGGCCAGCATGGCCCCGAACGTGCTCAGCGACGTCAGCGCGAGCGCCGCCACGAACGATCCACGTGCACCTTCGGCGTGCCGGGGCACGGAATCGCGAAGCCTTAGTCTGTTCACCAGACCATAATCGCACAGAGGTGGTCTGGTGAACAGACCACGAGGCCGGTAGGGTGGTGGCGTGGCACTGGGAACCGGATATGACCAGCAGGGCTGCCACCTCGCCCGCGCGCTCGAAGTGGTTGGCGAGCGCTGGACCCTGCTGATCCTGCGCGACTGCTTCTACGGGGTGCGCCGCTTCACAGACCTGCGCGAGCACCTCGACATCTCCCGAGCCGTGCTCACCGACCGGCTCGACACCCTGGTCGAGGCCGGCGTGCTGACCCGGGAGGACTCGGGCGGCCATCCGGAGTACCTGCTCACCGAGGCCGGCCGGGCGCTGTGGCCCGCGATCTTCTCCCTGTCCAAGTGGGGCGAGCGGTACACGCACGGCCCACACCCGGCCCGGATCTTCAGCCACGCGGCATGCGACACCGACGTCGACGACTTCGGGCTGTGCCACGCGTGCGGCCGGACCCCGGCCCCCGATGACCTCGTCGTCCGCCCCGGCCCCGGCAGCAACGCGATGCGTCGCAGCGACCGCGTCGCCCGCGTCCTCGAGAAACCCCACCGGATGCTGACCCCGATCGGCACTGCGGCCGATTCCACCGCTGAGTGACCGGAGGTCCGCCGTCGCCGGTCAGGGCGCAGCGCCAGGAGGCCGGCAGCGGCGCCCACGGCCCTGGACAGCGGTACGGCCTGCCGCGTGAACCCGGCAAGGCAAACAGCGACCACAATGGACACAGGCTTTCGGGATTCGTTCGCTCGTAGGACTGGGCCTGGTCACTGCACGCAGAACTCGTTGCCTCGACAGTGCCTCACATGTGACATCTTTGTTCCGGTGACAACTGATCGGTCGAAATGCGCTGTCCCCCAGGGCTTCGGCCAGATGTTCAACCGGTGGTTGGGCGCATTGGCACCTGGCCCGCGCGCCGACCCCACCGACCCGTCGGCCTGCCTGCTCGAGCACCGGTCCGACTAACCGCGGAACCGGTCGGTGGCCCCAACAATCGCCGCGCCCAGCGCCCCTGTGGCGTGGTGCCCGGCATCCACTAGCACCAACTCACTTCCAGGCCAAGCAGCGGCCAGCTGCCACGGGGTGCCGATCAGGTTGCCCAAGTCGAGGTTGCCCTGGACGAGCACCCCGGGAATGCCGGCCAGCCGCCCCGCCTCCGCCAGCACGACCCCCTCCTCCAGCCAGGAGCCGCGCCGCCAGAAGTGCGTGACGATCCGGGCGAAACCGAGGGCGAAGGCCGGGTCCTGGAACCGTGGACTCGGGCTCGGCGAGGTCGGCACGATGGCGTCCTCCCACTCGCACCAGTCGCGGGCTGCCTTGTTGCGCACAGCCGGATCGGGGTGCATCAGCAGGCGGTGATAGGCATCGGCGAAGTCCCCGTCCCGGTCGGCCTCAGGTATTCCGGCCCGGAACCGCGCCCATGCCTCCGGGAAGACCTCGCCCAGCCCACGGGTGAGCAGGTCGGTTTCCGCCCGTCGACCGGTGGCCAGTCCGCACAGCACCATCTCCGTGACCCGGTGCGGATGCCGCTCGGCGTAGAGCAGGCCCAGTACCGAGCCCCAGGAGCCGCCATGCACCAGCCAGCGGTCGATACCCAGGTACTCACGCAGCTGCTCCATGTCGGCGAGCAGGTGCTCCGTGGTGTTGGCGGTGAAATCAGCGCCGGGCTCACTCGCATGCGGCGTGCTGCGGCCGGACATCCGCTGGTCGAACAGCACGGTTCGGTAGGCGGCGGGGTCGAAGAACCGGCGCATGCCGACCGAGCAACCCGAACCCGGCCCACCGTGCACCACCACCGCCGGCTTGCCCCGCGGGTTGCCGCAGACCTCCCAGTACACCCGATGCCCGTCGCCCACATCGATCATCCCGGACTCGTAAGGCTCGATCTCTGGATACACCCGCCGCCTCCACCCGAAAGCACGTGCGCGATCGCGATCCCGTCGCTCAGCTCCGGCGACGAGGCCCCCGCTCGCGGCTACTGTACGCAGAACTCGTTGCCCTCCGGGACCTTCTGGAACATCACGCGGGCCCTTTTCCGTCGGGGTCCCGCACGGCTGCGAAGTCGTCCCACCGCTCGCGCGGCCCCCAGAAGCGGGCCTGTGCCGCCGGATCGCGCGCGTCGAACGTCACTTGGAACTTGAGGCCCATGCGGACATCACGTCCGCGCCCCAAGCTACCGGGTGGAACCGACCCCAACCGGTTCCACCCGGTGCGGCTGCTCGGTGCCGCCGGGCGCGGCTGCTCGGTGCGGCCGCGCCCGGACGGCGTCAGCCCAGTTGGTCGAGCCGTTCCCGGTACTCCTCGGTGCTGATCTCACCTCTGGCATAGCGGTCGGCGAGAACGTCCTTGGCGCGCTGGGCACCGGAGCGGTCGCGCTGCCGCGAGCCGCGGACGGCCAGCCAGACCACAGCGGTGATCAGGCCCGCGAGCAGCAGCAGGAAGAACAGGCCGATGATCCAGCCAGGGCCGCCGTGCGGCGGTCCCCAGCCTCCGGGGTGTCCGAGCAGTTGCGTGATGATCTGGGTCGCCATCGTCGTCCCCTCCGCTGTCGCGAGGCCGGCCGGGTGCCGGCGCACTGCGTGGTTTGCGGATCCAGATTGCCGCCGGCCAGGCGTTTTCGTCGTCAGCCCGGGAGCGGCTGTTGGGCTGCGCACCTCGACGTAGACGGCCTGCGCGGCATGCGGAGGGCGCGACCCCGCCTCAGCGGGCGCCGCCGGCCAGACCGGACTGGTATGCGATGACGACCAGCTGTGCGCGGTCGCGGGCGTGCAGCTTGATCATCGCGCGGCTGACGTGAGTGCGGGCGGTCGCCGGGCTCACCACGAGCCGGTCCGCGATCTCCTCGTTGGACAGTCCCTCCGCGACCAGCGACACGATCTCGCGCTCCCGCTGGGTCAGGCTGCCCAGCGCCGGGTGCGGGCGCCCGCCGGAGGCCGGCTTCGCAGTGAACTCGTCGATCAGCCTGCGCGTGACCGCCGGTGACAGCAGCGACTCCCCCGCCGCCACCACGCGGACCGCCCGCAGCAGCTCGGCAGGGTCGGTGTCCTTGATCAGGAATCCGCTGGCCCCAGCGCGCAGAGACTCGAACACGTACTCGTCCAGTTCGAAAGTGGTGAGCATGACGACCCGGGTACCGGCCAGCCGCTCGTCGGCGGTGAGCGTGCGCAACGCCTCGATGCCGTCGAGCACCGGCATCCGCACGTCCATCAGCACGACGTCGGGGTGTTCCCGCCGGACGAGCTCGACCGCCTCGCCGCCGTCGGCGGCCTCGCCCACCAGCTCCATGTCGGGCTCGGCGTCGAGCAGCACGCGCAGCCCGAGCCGGATGAGCACCTGGTCGTCGGCGACCGCGACCCGGATCATCGGCTTCCTCCGAACGGCAGGTGGGCGTGGACCAGGAACCCGCCCTCCGGGCGCGGTCCCGCATCGAGAGTGCCGCCCACGGCCGCCGCGCGTTCCCGCATTCCCACGATCCCGTGACCGCCGGAGCCGATATCGTCGGTGAGCCGGGCCCGTCCGTCGTCGCTGACCCGCACCTCGACCGCGCCGGGGAGGTAGCCGATCACCACCGTCGCCGTGGCCGGGCCCGCGTGGCGCAGCACGTTGGTCAGCGACTCCTGCACGATGCGGTAGGCGGCGAGGTCCACGGCGGCGGGCAGCTCACCGCGCTCGCCGGTGGTGCTGGTCCGCACCGGGAGCCCGGCGGCGGTGATGCGCCCGGCCAGCGCGTCGAGCTGGCCCAGGCCCGGGGTCGGGCCGCGGTCGCCGCTCTCGGGGCGGCGGAAGACGGCGAGCGTGCCGCGCAGTTCGTCCAGCGCCTCCTTGCTGGTGCGCCGGATCGCCTCCAGCGCGGGCCGGGCCTGCTCCGGACGCTGGTCGAGGACGTGCAGGGCCACCGCGGACTGGAAGTTGATCGCCGACAGCCCGTGCCCGACGACGTCGTGCACCTCCTGCACGACCCGGATCCGCTCCTCGTAGGCACGGCGCCGGGCCTGCTCCTCCCGTCCGCGCCGCGCCGACTCCCGGTACATGCGCGCGATCGTGCCGATCGCCCACGGCACCACCAGCAGCGCGGTCGCACCGAGCAGCGCCGAAGGCAGCTCCACCCAGAACCGCGGGCCGACCAGCCGCGGCACGTGCCCGGCCATCACGACGACCAGGGCGCCACCGCACAGGATCGCGCTGCGCCGCAGCGGAAGGCGCGCGGCTGCGGAGTACGCGGCGAAGGCAACCGTCAGGAACACCGGCCCGTAGGGGTAGTCCGACGCGAGGTAGCCGGCCGTCACCGTCGCGGCGCCCGTCAGCGCCGCGACCGGCCACACCCGGCGCAACGCCAGCGCGGCGGCGGCCAGTCCGAGCAGCACGTAGGCGAGGGCGTCGAGCGGCCGGTGCGGCGGCACCTGCCACACCGAGGCGAACCGCGACCCCATCACGACCACCGCGCCGAGCAGGGCGGCGAAGGCCGCGTCGGTGCCCAGCACGCGCGGGTCGGGCTTGACGGCGAAGCGCATGCGATGACGATAGGCCGATCACCGGCCCGCGACATCGTCGCCGCGACGTAGCTCGCCTACGCCGGTGCGCGTACGGCGTCGGCCGCGGGGCCGTACCGGCACACAGCTTGTCTTCGATCAAAGATCCCGGAGCCAGAGGACGCCTGAGGTTCCGCCACCCACACCGCCACGCAAGGTGAGTCCAAAAGCAAGTTCACGAAAGCCCCTCAGAGCCGCTCGTCCAGCCGTTCCCGCAACGGCTCGTAGTCGTGGCCGGGGAAGATCCGCGGGAAGATCTCCAGCATGTTCCGCAGCTCGTCGGCCAACACGTCGAACTCGTCGCATCCGCGGTCTACGTCCGCGAACAGATACTGCCAGCCCAAGGCGCCCTTGGTCACCAGCAGCGCGTCCAGGTACCCGCCGTAGTCCAAGTCGAGCAGGTACAGCTCGCTGGTGCCGTCGAAGTACCACACCTCCGGAGAGGTGGCACCCGCCGGGAAGCGCAGCCCCGAGAGCGCGCCGTCGCCCGACACCGGGTGTTCGTCGAAGGGGTGCATGTGCCGGTACACCTGCGACTCCGCCTCGGTGGCGTACTCGGTCTCCAGGTAGGCACCCGTCTGCGCCATCGCTCCGGCCAGGTGGCACACCGAGAACTCGCCGACCAGGTCGCCCGCACGCCACTTGCAGCCGACGACCTCGAAGCTCAGGAAGTGCCGCCTCAGCGCGGGATCCAGCACCACTCCGTGCTCGTCGGCGATCAGGGCGAAGGCGTTCTGTGAGTTCGCGATATCGGCGACCGGCCCCAGTTCCTCATGCACCAGGTCCACTTCCGCGGCGCCGCGGAGCTCGTCGAGCATCGCGACGTACCGGAGCTCGTAGTCGCTGAGCTCAACCGGGCCGTACCCCATGTCGTCAACCTTCCGCGAACCCGCCGCCTCCAGCGCACTTCCGCGCGCTCCCGGTCGTGGCGTATGACGTCGGCCGCGCGGGTCGGGTTCCATCTCGGTGCGACATCGCGGGATCAGCGGGAAATCGGGGTGTCCCACTCCAGTTGCTCGCGGACCGCCTCGGCTTCGGGAGCCGGCGTGTCGGCGTAGCGGCGGCTCAGCCGCCCGAGATCCTCGGCGCGTTCGGCGTGGCTCGCGTCGATCCCGGCACTCATCTGCCCGCTGTTTACGATGTTGCGCTCGACCCTCGGACGCCGCAGCCGCTCGTAGGCGTCCAGGGCGGGTTCGAGGCCGGGCGAGTCGCGGAGCGACTTGGCCAGCACCACCGCGTCCTCGAAGGCCATCGAGGCGCCCTGACCGGTCGCGGGCGATGCCGCGTGCGCGGCGTCCCCGACGAGCAGCGCGCCGCGACCGCGCCACCGCGGCGAAGCCGCGAGGTCGTGCGCGTTCGTGGCCAGTACTTCGTTGGTCGCCTCGACTATGCCCGCTGCGGGCGTCGCGTCCGGTCTCAGGGCCGCCACGAGCTTTTCGCGCAGCATCTCGGTGGACTCGGTGCTGTCCAGCAGCGGTCCGGGAAGGCGCGCGAACCAGAAAGTCCTTCCCTCCGGGGAAACCGCGTAACCGAACGCGCTTGCGCTGCCCCGCACCATCTCGATTCTCCCGGGCTCGTGCGGCGGTGTGGCGTGACCGGAGTAGCCGTAGTAGACCTGTTGTCCCGCATAGCGCTTCGGAGCGGCGGCGGGGTCGACCACTGCGCGGACAACCGAGTGCAGGCCGTCAGCGCCGACGACGAGATCCGCCTTCGTGCTGGTGCCATCGGCGAAACGCGCGACCACGCCGTCGCCGTCAGCGGCGCACGACTCGAACCGGACGCCGTACTCGATCGGGATACCGCGCCGCCGGACCTCCGCGCGCAGCACCGCGCACAGCTCCGCGCGGCGGATGCAGCGGTAGCGCCGCAGCGGATTCTCCTGCTCTCCCATGGCCGAGACGGCGATCTGCTGCCCGTCACTGCCGGTGACGCGCAACGAGGTCAGCTCGAAACCGGCTTGCGCCACCGGGACCGCGGCGCCGATCTGGTCCAGGGCCAGCATTCCGCCGCTCGCCAGCGTGAGGAAAGCACCGATGTCGCCGCCGTCGTCCCGGTACGCCTCGTGGACGCTGACGTCGAATCCCGCCTTGTGCAAGGCCAAAGCGGCCGCCGACCCCGCGAGCCCACCACCGGCGATGACGATCCGCACGCCTGACACCCCTCCCATCCGCGACACCCGGACGCGTTCATTGTCCGGGGGTCGCGGTGAAAAGGACGAGAGCCACGCGAAAAGCCGACGCGTCGCCCGGCTCGCCGGGTGCGGTCGCGTCCGGTCTCACCGGGCGCCAGCCGCGAGTCTCACTCGATGCCGGCGGCGTCCATCCCCCGCAGTTCCTTCTTCAGGTCCTGGATCTCGTCGCGCAGGCGGGCCGCCAGCTCGAACTGCAGGTCCCGGGCCGCGCTCATCATCTGGTCGTTGAGCTGCTGGACCAGGTCGGCCAGCTCGGCGCGCGGCATCGACTTGATGTCGCGGTCCTCCAGCAGACCGGCGCTGCCCACGGCTTCGCCGCTGGGCTTCTTGCCGCGCGAGACGTTGCGGCCCGAACCGCCGACGGCCACCTCCTCGGTGTCCTCCGACTCGCTGTAGACCCGGTCGAGGATGTCGGCGATCTTCTTGCGCAGCGGCTGCGGGTCGATGCCGCGTTCCTCGTTGTAGGCGATCTGCTTCTCGCGCCGCCGGTTCGTCTCGTCGATCGCGTGGCGCATCGAGTCGGTGATCCGGTCGGCGTACATGTGCACCTGCCCGGAGACGTTTCGCGCGGCGCGGCCGATCGTCTGCACCAGACTCGTGCCCGAGCGCAGGAAACCCTCCTTGTCGGCGTCCAGGATGGACACCAGCGACACCTCGGGCAGGTCCAGGCCCTCGCGCAGCAGGTTGATGCCGACCAGCACGTCGAACTCGCCCAGCCGCAGCTGGCGCAGCAGCTCGACCCGGCGCAGCGTGTCGACCTCGGAGTGCAGGTAGCGCACGCGGATGCCGAGCTCGAGGAAGTAGTCGGTGAGGTCCTCGGCCATCTTCTTGGTCAGCGTGGTCACCAGCACCCGCTCGTCGCGCTCGGCGCGCTCGCGGATCTCGTGCACCAGGTCGTCGATCTGGCCCTCGGTCGGCTTGACCACGACCTCCGGGTCGACCAGCCCGGTGGGGCGGATGACCTGCTCGACGAACTCGCCGCCGGCCTGGCCCATCTCGTACGGGCCGGGCGTCGCCGACAGGTACACCGTCTGCCCGATCCGGTCGGCGAACTCCTCCCAGGTCAGCGGACGGTTGTCCAGCGCGCTGGGCAGCCGGAAGCCGTGTTCGACCAGGGTGCGCTTGCGGGAGGCGTCGCCCTCGTACATGCCGCCGACCTGCGGGACGGTCACGTGCGACTCGTCGATGATCAGCAGGAAGTCGTCCGGGAAGTAGTCGATCAGGGTCGCCGGGGCCGAACCGGCGGGCCGGTCGTCGACGTGGCGGGAGTAGTTCTCGATGCCGGAGCAGAACCCGACCTGGCGCATCATCTCGATGTCGTACTGGGTGCGCATCCGCAGCCGCTGGGCCTCCAGCAGCTTGTTCTGCTTCTCCAGCTTGGCCAGCTGCTCGTCCAGCTCGGCCTCGATGCTGCGGATCGCCTTCTCCATCCGCTCCGGGCCCGCCACGTAGTGCGTCGCCGGGAAGATGCGCACCTCGTCGACCTCGCGGACCACCTCACCGGTCAGCGGGTGCAGGTAGTACAGCCGGTCGATCTCGTCGCCGAACATCTCGATGCGCACCGCCAGCTCCTCGTAGGCGGGGATGACCTCGACGGTGTCGCCGCGCACCCGGAAGGTGCCGCGGGCGAACGCGATGTCGTTGCGCGTGTACTGCACGTCGACCAGCGCCCGCAGCAGCACGTCGCGGTCGGTCTCGCCGCCCACCTGCAGCTGGATCGAGCGGTCCAGGTACGACTGCGGGGTGCCCAGGCCGTAGATGCACGACACCGACGAGACCACCACGCAGTCGCGGCGGCTGAGCAGGTTCGACGTCGCCGAGTGGCGCAGCCGCTCGACGTCCTCGTTGATCGAGGAGTCCTTCTCGATGTAGGTGTCGGTCTGCGGGACGTAAGCCTCGGGCTGGTAGTAGTCGTAGTAGCTGACGAAGTACTCGACGGCGTTGTCCGGGAAGAACCCGCGCAGCTCGTTGGCGAACTGGGCGGCCAGCGTCTTGTTCGGCTCCAGCACCAGCGTGGGCCGCTGGACCCGTTCGATCAGCCACGCGGTGGTCGCCGACTTGCCGGTACCGGTGGCGCCGAGCAGCACCACGTTGG
This sequence comes from Saccharopolyspora erythraea, assembly GCF_018141105.1. Classification (NCBI taxonomy): domain Bacteria; kingdom Bacillati; phylum Actinomycetota; class Actinomycetes; order Pseudonocardiales; family Pseudonocardiaceae; genus Saccharopolyspora; species Saccharopolyspora erythraea. The sequence continues at coordinate 1,545,225 of NZ_CP054839.1, forward strand.
TCTCGCCCGAGTTGATGCGGCGTTCCAGGTCGTCGATCGCCTGCGGCTGGTCGCCCGCGGGCTGGTAGTCGCTGACCATCCGGAACCGCCCGCCCGTGCGCGGGATGTCGCTCACGGGGCGGAACTCGGAGTGGGCCAGGACGGGGTGCTCAGTCGCGAAAGCCATAGCCTGCCGAACCAGATCTTGGGGGGTGGACACTTCCGGCGTCGCCGCCGTCGGTCATCCACGCTACCCCCAGGCACCGACAACGCACCGATGTCGCCTCCGAGGCGCCACACGCGCCACACGAGTCACCGCCGCCACAGACCGCCGCTGTGCCTCCCGCAACCCAGTTGGCACTGGCGTCCCTGGTTGCCGGTGAGCCGATGCCGAACGGCTGCCGCGGGCTGATACTGGGGTCGACCGCTCCGGCAGGTCCGCCACCGGGACGGTCGCAGCCGCTTCTGGAGGTGGTGTGATGTCCACCAGTACACCGATCACCGGGCATCCTGACCTTGCCGAACTGCGCGCCCGCTACGACCGGGCCGCCGAGACCCCCACCGCGCAGGCCGCGGACGGGGCGATCGTCCTCGGCGGGCTGTTCGTCGCCCTCTCCCCCTGGATCGCGGGGTTCAGCGGGGTGGGCTCGCTGGCGATGAACAACTTCGTCACCGGCATGGCCACGGCGGTCCTGGGTCTGTGCTTCGCGGCGGCTTTCCACCGCACGCACGGGATCGCGTGGGTCTGCCCGGTGCTGGGTCTCTGGGCGATCCTGTCGGTATTCATCATCAGCGGGACCGCGATCACGGCCACCACCGTGCTCTGCAACGTCATCGGCGGCGCGGTCGTGCTGCTGGCGGGCCTTGCCACCATGGCCCCGTCGATGATGCCGCAGCGTGGGGGAAGGAGAGCCTGACCCCGACCCGATCGGAGGTGGCGAGTATTGGCGCAGGAAACCGGGCGCGGCGTTGGACGCGACGCCGCGCCCCTGCATAGGGTGAGGTCGTGACGACCCAGCGCGAGATCGCCGACCGGCTGGGGCTGCCGGTCCACCCGCCGAAGACCGAGATCTTCGACCTCGCCGCGCGCACGAACACCGACCCGAAGCAGATCGTCCGGGACGTCGACCTCTACCGCGTGGAGCCGTTCGGCCTCTACCTCGCGCGCCCGATGCCGGGCCACCCGAGGCTGCGCTACTTGTGGTCGTGGCTGCTGCCCGGACTCGGGCTGCGGATCAGCCGCTTCGACTGGCAGCCGGGCCACAGCCGGGATCTCGACTTCTACCTCGACGTGGTCGGCATCGAGCGCGGTGAGGACCGCTGGCGCACCGTGGACCACTACCTGGACATCGAAGTCCGCACCGGCCGCGAGGCGCGACTGCTCGACATCGACGAGTTCCTGGTTGCCACCAAAGCGGATCTGCTCGACGAGCCCACCGCGCGACGGGCGCTGGAGACCGCCTGCGCCGCCGTCGAGGGACTTGCCCGGCACGACTACGACCTGGCGAAGTGGTTGCGGCACAACGGAATCGAGCTTTCCTGGCCCAGGCACCATTCCTGAGTCTGCCGAAGCTGTGAGCACGCCCGCTACCGCCATCCCGGTGACGAAGGCAGCACCCGCGGAATCGATATCCGACGACTTCTGAAAAGTTATGTTAAAAGTCGCTACTGTTGATCTCCGCCACGGTTTTTGCCATTAACCTCTGCCCCGTGGGCATGGTGGCTTCTTCTCCTCGGCTGGTGGACGTTATCGACCTGTTCAGCGCGCGGCGGTCCCATTCCTCGGGCGCCGTGATGGGACTGGACGTGTGCCGCGTCGAACCCTGGGGACTGTCGCTGGAGTGCTCCACTCCCGAGGACCCGGCCGCCGACAGCGAGGTCACCTGGCTGCTGGCCGACCTCGGCCTCAAGCTCACCCGCCACCGCCCGCGCCGCAGGCACTCCCGCCGCGGGCCGAGCCTGCTGACCGCGGTGCACATCGAGCGCGACACCCGCTCCTGGACCACCACCGACCTGCTGCTCGGCTTGGAGGTGCCCGACCAGAGGCCGGCGCGCATCGCCCAGTACGAGGAGTTCGCCGACGCGGTCTCCGGTGGGCTGATCCGGCTCAGCGAAGCCGATTACGCGCTGCGGACCGTGCACCGCACGCTGGAGGAGATCAGCATGCACCGCGACCTGAACCAGTGGCTGGCCCACCGCGGCATCTTCGACATCTGGTGAGCTGCTGACCCTCGCCGCGAGCCCCGGGTGCCCACAGCCCATCGGTGGTGTCCCCGGCTCATGCCTGGCCCGCCCGCGGCCCGCGCGCGGCGGCGGTTAGCTTCGATACCGAAGGGTGAGCGCGGCCTCCGCAGCGGCGGGGCCGCCGGGTAGCGGAGCACCAGATGGTCAAGCTGGACCGGTTGATCAACGTCCTCGGTGGACTGGGCGCCAGGCTCGTGTGCGCGCCGCGCAGCAGGCGGACCGAGCTGCGCTCGGTGGCGCTGCACGACCCGGCGGAGCCGGCCGAGCGATCCGACGACGTGCTGCTGGCGGTCGGGGTCGACGCGTCGGCGGCGGCGGAGCTGCTCGCCTCCACGCGCGCGGCCGTCGTCGTCTTCCGGGCTTCCGAGCTCGACGAGCGAGCGCTGGCGACCGCCGGTGAGCGCGGTGTGGCGGTCGTGGTCGCGGCGCCGGAGGTGTCGTGGGGCCAGCTCGCCGGCGTCGTCTACGGCCTGGTGCTGGAGGGACGCGAGACCGAGGCCGGGCGCGGGCCGACCGACCTGTTCGCGCTCGCCGACACCCTCGCCGGGTCGGTGGGCGGGCCGGTGACCATCGAGGACCACCACTGCGGTGTGCTGGCCTACTCCAGCGAGCAGACCGGTGCCGACCCGGCCCGGCTGGAGACGATCCTCGGGCGCAGGGTGCCCGAGGCGGTGCGGCGGGAGCTGGACGCCCGAGGCGTTTTCGAGCACCTCGCGGCGTCGGACCAGCCGCTCTTCGTGCAGCCGCTGGAGACGGGTGCGGGACGCGGCCGGGCGGTTGTCGCCGTGCGGGCGGGTCGCGAGCTGCTCGGGTCGATCTGGGTGGAGACGCCCGCTCCGCTGGGCCACGCCGGCGAGACCGCGCTGGTCAACGGGGCGCGCACGGCCGCGCTGCACATGCTGCGCAGCCGCGCGAGCGCGGACCTGGAACGCCAGATCGAGTCCGACCTGGTGATCGGGCTCGTCGAGGGCGACGGGGACCCCGCCGCCGAACTGAGCAGGCTGGGGTTCCGGGGATCGAGCTTCCGGGTCGTTGCCGTGCAGGCCCACGACGGCGGCGACCACGCCGCGGCGGCGCTGCTGGCCTTCGAACGCGCGACGACCGGGTTCGGCTGGACGCGGCCGGGCCGAAGCGCGCTGTTCGCCAACACCGTCTACACCGTCCTCCCCGACGACGAGCCCGCCCGCGCCCGCGCCCGCGAGTGGGTACGGGCGCTGGCGCGCGACATCCCTTCCGGGATCACCGTGCTCGCCGGGATCGGCGGCGCGGCGGGCCCGGGAGAGCTGGTGAGCAGCAGGCAGGAGGCCGACGAGAGCCTTGCACTGCACGCGGCGCGCGGCGGCGCCGATGTCGCCGTGGTCTACGACGACGACTGGCACGAGATCCTGCTCCAGCGGCTGCGCCGGGCCGCGGGCGCAGGCCGGCAGCCCGCCCGGGGCCCCGTCGCCCGGCTGCGCCGGCACGACGAGGTCCACGGGACCCACTACGCCGAGACGCTGCGCGCGTGGCTGGAGTGCCAGTCCGACCTGGCCGCGGCAGCGGCGCGCCTGGGCATCCACCCGAACACCGTCCGCAACCGGATGCGGAGGATGGCCGAGATCGTCCCGCTCGAACTGGACGACCCCGAAGCCCGCCTCGCCATGATCATCGCCCTGGCCGTCTAGGACAGGACGTGTTTCAGATGTGGCTTGCGGAGTGGGGTGCCTGGCGGAACCTCAGCCGCCTTCTCACTCCGGGATCTCCGACTGACGTAGTCCGCTCCGGCTACGCCGAGCGCAGGTAGTGCTCGGCGATCTCGTCGCTGGTGGTGAGCCACACGCCAGGGTGGTTCGCGACGTGCTCCAACGCCTGGTCCAGGTACTTGGCCCGGAACGGCTGGCCGATGACGAAGGGGTGCAGGGCCAGCGCCATCACCCGGCCGCTGCCCGCCGAATCGGCGTGGAGCCGCTCGAGCTGGTCCTTCACGATCCGCACGAAGTCCGGCCCGCTGAGGCTCTTGCCCACGAAGAGGCTGATGTCGTTCAGCTCGATGGCGTAGGGGACGCTGAGCATCCCCGGTACGTTCAGCCGGTACGGCTGGTCGTCGTTGGTCCAGTCCAGGACGTAGCTCAGGCCGAGTTCGGCCAGCAGCGACGGCGTCTGGAAGCTCTCGGTGAGTCCCGGTCCCATCCAGCCGCGCGGCCGGCGACCGGTCGCCTTCTCGATGCTGGCGACGACCTCGCTCAGGTAGGCGCGTTCTTCCTCGGCGGGCACGTCGGCCTGGAACGTGGAGTTGTTCTTGCCGTGCGCCAGCCACGCCCAGTCGCGGGCCAGCCCCTCCTCGACGATCCGCGGATACCGCTCGACCACGTCGGAGTTGAGCAGCGCGCTCGCGCGCATCCCGTGCCGGTCGAGGCTCTCGATCAGGCGCCACAGGCCCACGCGGGGCCCGTAGTCGCGCCAGCCGTAGTTCAGCGGGTCCGGCGCCAGCCGCGCGGTGCCCTCGAAGATGCTCGTGGCCGGGCGGTCGACCCGGTAGTGCTCGATGTTCACACCGACGTAGAAGGCGACCCGCGCACCGCCCGGCCAGTGGATCGGCTCCCGCTCGACGATCGGGCTGTAGTCGAAGAGTTCGTTGTCCATGGCACCCACGGTGAAACATTCACACCGATGTGAAGGTCAAGCACGTAGCCGGTGACGGTGCGGTTCGGCCAATCGGTTCCGCTCGATTTGTGCGGAATCCACAGCGCCTTCGCCACCTGCCGGGTCCATGCTCGTCGCTGTCGGAGCGGAAGAGGTGGCGGACATGCGGGAGGACGGGATGGACCGGGCCCCGGAGAAGGTCGTCGTGGTCGGTGCCGGTGTGGTCGGGCTGTCGACCGCGTGGTTCCTGCGGGAGCACGGCGTCGAGGTGTCGGTCGTGGACCGGCGCGCGGTCGCCGCGGGTGCTTCCTGGGGCAACGCCGGATACGTCACCCCCGGGTTCGCGGTCCCGCTGCCCGAACCCGGTGTCCTGCGCTACGGGCTGCGGTCGCTGAGCGACCGCGACGCGCCGCTCTACGTGCCCGCATCGGCCGACACGGGGCTCTGGTCGTTCCTCGCCAGGTTCGCCCGCCACTGCACGGCACGCGCATGGCGCCGGTCGATGGCCGCTTTCGCACCGCTCAACGCCGGGTGCCTCGAAGCCTTCGACGAGCTGGCCCGGGGCGGGGTGCGGGCTTCCGCGGTGCCTGCCGCGGTCACCGCCGCGTTCGAGCGGCGCGAGCAGGTCGCCGAGCTGCGCCACGAGTTCGAGCGGATCCGGCAGGCCGGGCAGGACGTGGAGTTCAGCGAGCCGGACATCGGCGAGGTCGACGTTCCCCAGCTGTCCTCGCGCATCGGGGCGGTGCTGCGGCTGGAAGGGCAGCGCTTCGTCGACCCCGGCGAGTTCACGCGCGCCCTCGCTCGCGGCGTCGAAGCGCGCGGAGCGAGCATCCGCACCGGTTTCGCCGTGCGCGACGTGCTCCGCAGCGGCTCGCGGCTGGTGGTCAGGAGCGAACAGCACGACGGGATCACCGCCGACGCCGTGGTGCTGGCGACGGGCGCGTGGCTCTCACCGCTGGCCCGCGCGTTCGGCGTCCGCAGGCAGGTGCGCGCAGGTCGCGGCTACTCCTTCACCGTCCCGACCGAACAACCCGTTCCCGGGCCGGTCTACCTGCCCGCCGTGCGCGTCGCCTGCACGCCCTACCAGGGCGCGATGCGGGTCGCCGGGACCATGGAGTTCCGCGACCCCGACGCACCTCTGGACCCGGCGCGCCTCGATGCGATCGTGCGCTCGGCCCGTCCGCTGCTGCGCGGCGTCGACTGGAGCGCTCGCCGGGACGAGTGGGTCGGGCCGCGTCCGGTGACCGCCGACGGGCTCCCGCTCGTCGGCGCCTCCCGCATGCCCGGTGTCTACGTCGCGGGCGGGCACGGCATGTGGGGTCTGACGCTGGGGCCCATCACGGGGCAGCTGCTGTCGGAGCAGATCGTGTGCGGCAAGCAGCCCGCCGCGCTGCGGCCGCTCGACCCGCTGCGATGAGCACCGACGAGATCTCGGTGGACGAGCGGGAGGAACTGGACTGGCTGCGCCGGGAGAACCGGCTGCTGCGGGTCGAGCGGGACATGCTGCTCAAGATCGCCACCGAGTACGCCCTCGAACGCCCGGAGCCGCCCCGCCGGTGATCACACCGCGGGCGGTTCCCACCCGGTGCGCGACGCCCACTCCTCCGCCCGCGGCAACGCGTCGGCGAACCACGGTTCCTTCGCGTCGGTGCAGGCGTCGTGGTCAGGATCGGACGCGTGCCGTTGCGCGGCCTCGCGCTTGATCCGCAGGTACTCCTCGCGGGCATCGTCGTCGGCGCGCAGCCAGTCGCGGTACAGCAGCGCGTAGCGCCAGCCGGGGCTGCCCGCGACGCGCACGTGCACGTTGGCGTAGCGACCGGGGTCGGCGGAGACGTGCACGCGCTTGGCCCACCGCCCGGGATCGGGTGCCACCGGGTGCGGGTCGTCGCCGCGGATCTCGGGCACCACCGGGAAACCGGCCTGCGCCAGCGGCTCGGCGAGCCCGTCGGCGGCGGCCATCGAGCGGACGGTGAGCTGGAGGTCGACGACGTCCTCGGCGGGCAGGCCCGGCACCGCCGTCGAGCCGATGTGGTCGGCCCGCACCACGGCGTCCCCTGCCGCGCGCTCCAGGCGGGCGAGCAGCCGCCGCGCGGTGCGCGGCCACTCCGGGTCCGGCTCGACCAGGACCGGAGACCGCTTGGGCGGCCGGGTCCGCAACCGCACGTTCGCCTCGAAGGGGACCAGCCGGTCCGCCCACAGCGCGTCGACCGCGGCGTGCACGTCGCCGACAGATCCGCTGTTGTCCAGCCACACGTCGGCCGCCTCGCGGCGCTGGTCCTCGGTGGCCTGCGCGCGGATGCGGGCCCTGGCGTCGGACTCCTCGAGGCCGCGGTCGACCAGCCTGCCGACCCGGTCCTCGACCGGCGCGTCGACGATGACGACCAGGTGGTAGTTCGGGGCGTAGCCGAGCTCCACCAGCAGCGGCACGTCGTGCACGACGAGCGCGTCCTCGGCGGCCTGCGCCATCAGCTCGGCGGTCCGGGCACCCACCCTCGGGTGCACGATCGCGTTCAGCGCGGCGCGGGCCTCGTCGTCGCCGAAGATCCGGCGGGCCATCGCGGGCCGGTCCAGCGCTCCCTCGGCGTCCAGGACCTCGGTGCCGAACCGCTCCACCACCGCGGCCAGCCCGTCGCTGCCCGGCGCCACCACCTCCCGGGCGAGCACGTCGGCGTCGATGACGACGGCGCCGAGATCGGCCAGCCGCTTCGCCACCGTGGACTTGCCCGATCCGATCCCGCCGCTGAGTCCCACGCGCAACACGCAGCCCATCCTGCCAGCCGCGGTCCGCCGCGGCGGTAGCCCCGCGGTCGGCCGCGCATCGCCTCCGCGCGTGGAGGCACAACTGCCCGCGCCCTCAGCACTCGCCTTCGCGCCCTCAGCACCTGTCTTTTGGTCTTCGAAGCGGCGCAGCCGCTTGGCCCACCCCAGCAACCGGCACCGCCGCGGGTTCTCAGGCGTCCTCTGGCGAGGACAGCTTTTTCGCCGCGTATGCGTGATACGTCAGAAAAAGATCCCGGAGCCAGAGGGCGCCTGAGGTTCCGCCACCGGAACCGCCACGCAAGACGCCCCCGCCGCCCCCGGACAGCAAGCGGCCCCGCAGCTCTTCGAGCTGCGGGGCCGCCTCGCTATGCCGTTACCGGATCACGCACCGCCGGAGAGCTTCTCCCGAAGCGCGGCGAGCTGGGCGTCGCTGGCCAGGGAGCCGGCGTCCTCCTGCTGCTCGGCCGGAGCCGACGACGAGTAGTTCCCGCCGCCCTGCTCCTCGGCACCGCCGCCACCGCCGGTCGCGGCCTGGGCCGCGGCCTCCGCGTCGGCCTCGGCGGCCTTGGCGACCTGCTTCATGTGCGCCTCGTAGCGGGAGTGCGCCTCGGCGTACTGGCGCTCCCACTCCTCGCGCTGGGTCTCGAAGCCCTCCTGCCACTCCTGGGTCTCGACGTCGAAGCCCTCGGGGTAGATGTAGTTGCCCTCGTTGTCGTACTCGGCGGCCATCCCGTACTGGGTGGGGTCGAACTCCGAGTCCGGCGTGAAGCCCTCGTTGGCCTGCTTGAGCGACAGCGAGATGCGGCGGCGCTCCAGGTCGATGTCGATGACCTTGATCATGACGTCGTCGCCGACCTGCACGACCTGCTCCGGGATCTCCACGTGGCGCTCGGCCAGCTCGGAGATGTGGACCAGGCCCTCGATGCCCTCGTCGACGCGGACGAACGCACCGAACGGCACCAGCTTGGTGACCTTGCCCGGCACGATCTGGCCGATCGCGTGGGTGCGGGCGAACTGGCGCCACGGGTCTTCCTGGGTGGCCTTCAGCGACAGCGAGACGCGCTCGCGGTCCATGTCCACGTCGAGCACCTCGACGGTGACCTCCTGGCCGACCTCGACGACCTCGCTCGGGTGGTCGATGTGCTTCCAGGACAGCTCCGAGACGTGCACCAGACCGTCGACACCACCGAGGTCCACGAACGCACCGAAGTTGACGATGGAGGACACGACGCCCTTGCGGACCTGGCCCTTCTGCAGCTGGTTGAGGAACTCGCTGCGGACCTCGGACTGGGTCTGCTCCAGCCAGGCGCGGCGGGACAGGACCACGTTGTTGCGGTTCTTGTCCAGCTCGATGATCTTGGCCTCGAGCTCGCGGCCGACGTAGGGCTGCAGGTCGCGGACGCGGCGCATCTCGACCAGCGACGCGGGCAGGAAGCCGCGCAGGCCGATGTCGAGGATGAGGCCGCCCTTGACGACCTCGATGACGGTGCCGCGCACGGGCTCGTCCTTCTCCTTGAGCTCCTCGATGGTGCCCCAGGCGCGCTCGTACTGCGCACGCTTCTTGGAGAGGATCAGCCGGCCTTCCTTGTCCTCCTTCTGGAGGACAAGCGCCTCGACGAAGTCGCCGACGGTGACGACCTCTGCCGGGTCGACGTCGTGCTTGATCGACAGCTCGCGGGAGGGGATGACTCCCTCGGTCTTGTAACCGATGTCGAGCAGCACCTCGTCACGGTCGACCTTGACGATGGTGCCCTCAACAATGTCGCCATCGTTGAAGTACTTGATGGTCTGGTCGACGGCGGCGAGGAAGTCCTCCTCCGTCCCGACGTCGTTCACTGCGACCTGCGGCTTGGTGGCGGCTGCAGTCGGGACGGTGGTGGTGTCGGTGGACATCAGGTGGGTTGCTCCGGTACGGATAGTGGTCGCTGGATCTGCATTGTGGGCGCACCCTGGGTTCCTCGCCCCGGCGGCCACCGGCCCCGGCTCCGCACGAGGCGGCTCCGGCGAGGTGATCCGACGGGGAATGGTGCCCTCCGGTCGTCGGTGTCCGGGCGTGAACCCGGCGTGGACGTCCGGACAACAAAGAGACCCACGGCGCGGCCGGTATCGTACGCGCTTTCTCGATCGCTGGGCAAACCGCGGTGTGCCTGGGCACCCCCGGCCGCCCCGCGAGGAGAATGCTCCATGAACGAGCAGTACCCAGGATAGTCGGAGGCACACCCTTGGCCGGCCCCAGCAGTCCGGAGCGTCCCGACCAGCAGACCGCGGGCGGCCACGCCGCGGCGGAAGCCACGCTGGGCACGGTCGGTGTGAGCAAACGCACGGCGGGCGTGGTCGAGTCGCGCCTGGCCAGCCGCCTGTGGTGGGACGCCGACGCCGACGACTACCACCACGAGCACGGCGACTTCCTCGGCGTCAGCGACTTCGTCTGGTGCCCGGAGGGCCTGCGCGAGTCCGAGGCGGGGCTGCTCGGCGAGGTTCGCGGTGCCGACGTGCTGGAGGTGGGCTGCGGTTCGGCTCCGTGCGCGCGCTGGCTCGCCGCCCAGGGCGCCCGCCCGGTGGGCCTGGACATCTCGGCCGGGATGCTGCGCCACGCCGCCGAGGGCGCCGAGCGCAGCGGTATCGACGTCCCGCTGGTGCAGGCCAGCGCCGACGCCCTGCCCTTCGCCGACGACTCCTTCGACATCGCATGCTCGGCCTTCGGCGGGGTGCCGTTCGTCGCCGACTCCGGCGCGGTGATGCGGGAGGTGGCGCGGGTGCTGCGCCCCGGTGGCCGCTGGGTCTTCGCGGTGACCCATCCGATGCGGTGGATGTTCTCCGACGACCCCGGCCCCGGCGGGCTCACCGTCGTCCAGTCCTACTTCGACCGCACTCCCTACGTGGAGGTCGACGGCAACGGCCGGGCCACCTACGTCGAGCACCACCGCACGCTCGGCGACTACGTCGGCCAGCTCGCCGCGGCCGGGCTGCGGCTGGTGGAGCTGGTGGAGCCGGAGTGGCCGGAGGGCCACACGCAGGTCTGGGGCCAGTGGAGCCCGCTGCGCGGCAGACTGTTCCCCGGAACCTCGATCTTCCGCTGCGTGCTGGGCTGACGACGGCGGCGAGGGGGCGGGCAAGGCGTGAGCAGGGCGCAGGAACTCCTGGACGCGCAGGGCGCCCGGTTCGCGGCGCTGGATCCGTGGCTGCCGGGCCGCTACCTGCTGCCCCGCGGTGAGCCGATCATGGCGCGGATACCCGGCGGGGAGGCGGTCGCCGGCCTCGTCGCGCACACCCGGCACGAGCCGGGCTCGCAGCAGAGCCTGTGGCAGGCGCTGGACACCTTCGAGCTGTTCCCGGTCGTCGGCGAGCGACCGCGCACCGGGATGGACGCGCTGCTGACCGCCTGGCGCGCGCAGCTCGCCCAGCACGGCGCGCCGTCGACGGACTCCTCCTGCGTGGTGATGTGGCCGAGCCGGGACGTGGAGGCCACCAGGACGCTGCTGGACCACGGTTTCGCGCCGCTGTCGGTGCTCGCGGTGCGACCGCCGTCACCCGAACCCGAGGCACCCAATACGAAACTCTCTGGTACCGTAAAAATTCGTCGGGCCGGACCGGCCGATCTGGACGCCGTCGTCGAGCTCACGCTGGCGGAGCTGGACTACGCCGCCCTGGTCGGCGCCTCGACCCGGCGCCCGAACGCCCGCGAGCTCAAGCGGGGCTCCGCCGGGGTGCGCCTGCACGCCGGGGACCCGGTCTGGCTCGCGGAGCTGGACGGACGGCCGGTCGCGGTCGCCGAGTGCGGCTGGTTCGACACCGAACGCCACGAAGGCGGGCACCGGCTCAGGCCCGGCCGCTGGGCCTACGTCAACTGCGTGTCCGTGCGCGACGAAGCGCGCGGCACCGGCATCGGCCGGGAGCTGATGGCCGTGGCGCACGAGGAGTTCGCCCGCGCCGGAACGGTCGGCAGCTTCCTGTACTACAACCCACCGAACCCACTGTCCTCGGTGTTCTGGCCCCGCCAGGGTTACCGGCCACTGTGGACGATGTGGGAGGTGCGCCCCGCCACCGCGCTGCGCTGACGCTCGCCGGTGGCCGCGCACCGCCACCGGAGCGAGAAGTCGAGGGAACGGCGTGGAAATCGTCGCGGAGGGCGTCGAGGTCACCGGCGCGCACGGACCGCTGCTGCAACGCACGTCGCTGCGCGTGCACGGCGGCCAGCTGCTGCTGGTCGCGGGCGACTCGGAGATCGCGCGGACCGCGCTGGCGCTGACCGTGGCCGGCCGGCTCGCCCCGACCGCGGGCACGGTCCGGCTGGACGGCGCGATCACCCCGTCGGGTCTGCGCGAGGCGGTCGCGGTCGTGGACGCACCGGATGTCACCGAGCCCGAGCCGACGGTGTCGGTGCGCACGGTCGTCGCCGAGGGGCTCAGCTTCGCGGGACTGGGGTCGCGCCGGTCGCGGGTGCGCACCTGGCTGGCCGCCCACGACGCCGACCAGCACGAGCGCGAGCGGTTCGAGAACCTGCCCGCGCTGGTGCGCACCCGCCTGCTGGTCGACCTCTCCCGCGCCGCCGGCCCGCGCGCACTGGTCCTGGACTCCCCCGACCGCCACGGCGGCGACCCCGCCGGCTGGTACTCGCTGGCCCGTCGCCAGGCCGAGCGCGGCATCGCCGTGGTCGTGGCCTGCTCGACGCACTCGGCCCTCCGGTTGCAAGCCCCGCACGCGCTGATCGGCGAGGACAACCGGCCCGAGGACACCACAGTGGATCTCACCCCCGCTCACAGTGAAGGTTCCCCCCGATGACCACGTTCCGCCTCGCCCGCACCGAGCTGCGCAGGCTGACCTCGGGCAAGCTCCCGAAGCTCGCGCTCCTGGCGGTCACCCTGGTGCCGCTGCTCTACGGCGCGATGTACCTGTACGCGAACTGGGACCCCTACGGCAGGCTGAGCTCGGTGCCCGCCGCCGTGGTGATCGACGACGAGGGCGCCGCGCGCGACGACGGCACCCGGCTGCAGGCCGGTCAGGACGTCTTCGACGAGCTGGCAGGCTCCGGCACCTTCGACTGGCAGCGCGTCAGCGAAGCCCAGGCGCAGCAGGGCGTCTCCGACGGCCGCTACACCTTCGCCCTGGTGGTGCCGAAGGACTTCTCCGGCGCGCTGCTTTCCCCCGGCGAGTTCGAGCCGCGCCAGGCCCGGCTGCGGCTGATCACCAACGACGCCAACAACTACCTGGTCGGCACCATCGCCGACAAGGTCGTCTCCGAGGTGCGCAAGGCGGTCGCCGAGAACGCGGGCACCGAGGCCGCCGAGCAGTTCCTGCTCGGCTTCAGCACGGTCCACGACAAGACCGTGCAGGCCGCCGACGGCGCGGGCAAGATCGCCGACGGCGCCGACCGGCTGCGCGACGGCATCGGGCAGGCCGAGGACGGCACCGCGCAGCTCTCCTCCGGCGCCCACCAGCTGCTCGACGGCCAGCACCGGCTCGCCGACGGCTCCGAGCAGCTCGCCGACGGCACCGGTCGGCTCACCAACGGCGCCGACCGCCTTCACGGCGGGCTCACCCAGCTGCGCCAGGCGACGGCGGCGCTGCCCGAGCAGACCGCCAAGCTCGCCGACGGTGCCGACAAGGTCGCCGACGGCAACGAGAAGCTGGCCGACAAGGCCGACGTGCTCGGCGGCGTCTCGCAGGACGTCGTCGACAACCTCGATCAGTCCAAGGCCCGCATCACCGACCAGCTCCGCCAGGCGGGTGTCGACAAGGCCACCATCGACCGCGTCACCGCGGGGCTGGACCAGCTCAACAGTCCCATCACCGACGCCAACGGCAAGGTTCAGGACCAGGTCGGGCAGTTGCGCGCGCTGGCCGACGGCTCCCGGCAGGTCGCCGACGGCAACCGCAAGCTCGCCGACGCCACCCCCGCGATGACCGGCGCCATCGGGCAGCTCACCGACGGCGCGGGCCAGCTCTCCGACGGTGCAGGGCAGCTCAACGACGGCGCCGTGCAGCTGCGGGACGGCGAGCGCCAAGCGCTCAACGGCACGAGCAAGCTCACCGACGGCGCCGACCGCCTGCACGGCGGGGCACAGCAGCTCGCCGACGGCTCCGGGCAGCTCGCCGACGGTTCCAACACGCTGGCCGACGAGCTCGGCAAGGGAGCCAACGACATCCCGCACCCGGACGACCCGACGCGGGAGGCCACCGCCTCGACCATCGGCGACCCGGTCACCGTCGACACCCACGCCCAGGTCAGCGCCTCCACCTACGGCGCCGGGCTAGCCCCGTTCTTCATGGGCCTGGCGCTGTGGATCGGCGGGTTCGTGCTGTTCCTGCTGATGCGGCCGCTGTCGAGCCGGGCGCTGGCCGCCGGGGTCGCGCCGTGGCGGATCGCGCTGGGCGGCTGGCTTCCGGCCGCGATCGTCGGGCTGGTGCAGGCGGTGCTGCTCTACGCGGTGGTGGTGTTCGCCGTCGGTGTCCACCCCGCCCACGCCTGGTGGACGCTGGCGTTCCTGGTGCTGACCTCGTTCGCGTTCACCGCGGTCGTGCACGCCCTCAACGCCGCCTTCGGGCCGAAGGGCAAGTTCATCGCGCTGATCATCCTGGTGCTGCAGCTGGTCACCGCGGGCGGCACGTTCCCGTGGCAGACCATCCCCGAGCCGCTGCACCCACTGCACCAGGTGCTGCCGCTGAGCTACGTCGTCAGCGGCCTGCGGCACCTGCTCTACGGCGGGCCCGGCATGGCCGCTGCGACGAACGCAGCGGGCGTGCTGCTGTGCTACCTGATCGCGGGGTTGCTGCTGAGCACCATCGCCGCATGGCGACAGCGGGTCTGGACCCCGGCACGGCTCAAGCCGGAGCTGTCGCTGTAAAGGCGTTTTCTCCAAACAGCACCAAGGGGTGGGCGGATCGGATTCGCCCACCCCTTCGCGCGTTCGACGCCGACCTGCGCTCGTTACAGCGCGGGCTCCCCGGCGGGTTCGGCTGCCGGCTCGTCGACGGGCTCGTCGTAGCGGGCGATCTCGATGAGGTTGCCGTCCGGGTCCCGCAGGTACAGCGAGGTGATCGGGCCGAGCGCGCCGATCCGGCTGACCGGGCCCTCCTCGATGCGGACGTCGCAGGCCCGCAGCTGGTCCTGCACCTCGCTGATGGCGCTGCTCGTGACGAAGCACAGGTTGGCCGAACCGGGCACCGGGTGCGTAGCCGTGGGCTCCACCAGCTCGCTCGCCGCGTGCAGCTTGATCGTCTGCCGGCCGAAGCTCACCGCGCGCCGGTCACCGGCGAAGGTCACCGCGCGCATGCCCAGAATCCGCTCGTAGAAATCCACTGCCCGATCGACATCGGCCACGGTGAGGACCAGGTGGTCCACTCTGTCGATGCTGATCATGCTGCTCCTGTATGGGGACGGTTCGCGAAGTACGAAGGCTATCGGGACCGGCAAACCGCGCTCTAGCGCGGTCCGCCGGTGCGCGACCATCCAAGGGGATGCCGCCGATCCGGCGCTCCGCAACGGCGATTTCGTGACCAGGACGCAACATTGCGTCACGAGTCGACAGCGGACAGTCGTTCGCGGCGCTCAGTGCGCCGCGGCGTCCCACGACCCGCCGACGCCCACCGAGACCTCCAGCGGCACGTCCAGCGCGTAGGCGGCGCCCATGCGCTCCCGCACGAGCCGCTCGACCTCCTCGCGCTCGCCGTCGGCGACCTCGATGATCAGCTCGTCGTGCACCTGCAGCAGCATCCGCGACCGCAGCGGCCGCAGCGCTTCGTGCACGTCCAGCATCGCGACCTTGATGATGTCGGCCGCGCTGCCCTGGATCGGCGCGTTGAGCGCCATCCGCTCGGCCATCTCGCGCCGCTGCCGGTTGTCGCTGGTCAGGTCGGGCAGGTAGCGGCGCCTGCCCAGGATGGTCGAGGTGTAGCCGTCCTTGCGCGCCTGGTCGACGACGTCGCGCAGGTAGTCGCGGACCGAGCCGAAGCGGGCGAAGTAAGCCTCCATCTGCTCGCGGGCGTCCTCGGTGGAGATCCGCAGCTGCTGGGCCAGCCCGAAGGCGGACAGGCCGTAGGCCAGGCCGTAGGACATCGCCTTGACCCGCCTGCGCAGCTCGTGGCCGACCTCGTCGATCGGCACCCCGAAAGCCCGGGAGGCGACGTAGTTGTGCAGATCCTCACCGGTGCGGAAAGCCTCGATGAGCCCTTCGTCACCGGACAGGTGCGCCATGATGCGCATCTCGATCTGGCTGTAGTCAGCCGTCATCAGCTCGGAGTAGCCCTCGCCGACGACGAAGACCTCCCGGATCCGGCGGCCCTCCTCGGTGCGGATCGGGATGTTCTGCAGGTTCGGCTCGGTCGAGGACAGCCTGCCGGTGGCGGCGATGGTCTGGTTCAGCGTGGTGTGGATGCGGCCGTCGTCGGCGATCGACTTGACCAGTCCGTCCACAGTGGTCTTGAGCCGGGTGGCGTCGCGGTGCTCGAGCATGTGCTGCAGGAACGGGTGCTCGGTCTTCTCGTACAGGCTCTGCAGCGCCTCGGCGTCGGTGGTGTAGCCGGTCTTGGTGCGCTTGGTCTTGGGCATGCCCAGCTCGTCGAAGAGCACCACCTGCAGCTGCTTCGGCGAACCGAGGTTGATCTCCTTGCCGATGACGCCGTAGGCGTCCTGGGCGGCCTGCTTGACGCGCGCCGCGAAGTGCGCGCCGAGCCCGGCGAGCTGGTCGGCGTCGACGGCGATTCCGGCGGCCTCCAGCTCCGACAGCACCTGCAGCAGCGGCAGCTCCAGCTCGGTCAGCAGCCGGGTGCTGTCGATGCGGGCCAGCTCGGCGTCGAGGGTGTCGGCCAGCTCGGCGACCGCGCGGGCGCGCACCAGCTCCGAGGCCGCGGCGCTGGCCTTGGTCTGCTCCTCGTCCTCCAGCAGCGAGAGCTGGCCGTCGTCCTCGCCCTGCTCGGCCCGCAGCTCCCGCTGCAGGTAGCGCACCACCAGGTCGGGCAGGTCGAAGGAGCGCTGCCCCGGGCGCACCAGGTAGGCCGCCAGCGCCGTGTCGCTGCTCAGGCCCGCCAGCGTCCACCCACGGTCGCGGACGGCGTGCAGCGGTCCCTTGACGTCGTGGGCGGCCTTGGGGAAGGCCGCGTCGGACAGCCAGGCCGACAGGGCGCGCTCGTCGTCGTCGGTCAGCGTGCGGGCGTCGACGAAGGCACCCGCGCCGTCGGCGGTGACCAGCGCCAGGCCGTCCAGGTCGCCGCTGCCGCGCGACCAGGTGCAGGTGAAGGACATACCGACCCTGCGGCCGTCGCGGGCGTGCTCGTCCAGCCAGGCGGCCACCGCGCCGGGGTCGAGGACGCCGCCGCTGACTTCGAAGCCCTCCTCGACCTCCGGCTCGGCGGCCGACAGCGTCGAGAACAGCCGCTCCCGCAGCACCCGGAACTCCAGGTCGTCGAAGAGCTGGTGGACGGCGTCGCGGTCCCACTGGCGCACCGCCAGCTCGGCGGGGGCCAGCTCGAGCTGCACGTCCCTGACCAGCTCGGTGAGCTGGCGGTTGAGCAGCACCGCCGACAGGTTCGCGCGCAGCGCGTCGCCCGCCTTGCCCTTGACCTCGTCGACGCGGTCGACCAGCCCGGCCAGCGAGCCGAACTGCTGGATCCACTTGCTGACGGTCTTCTCCCCCACGCCGGGGATCTTGGGCAGGTTGTCCGACGGGTCGCCGCGCAGCGCGGCGAAGTCGGGGTACTGCTCGGGCGAGAGGCCGTACTTGTCGGTCACAACCTGCGGGGTGAACCGGGTCAGTTCCGAAACGCCCTTGGTCGGGTAGAGAACGGTGACCGCGTCGGTGACCAGCTGGAGCGCGTCGCGGTCGCCGGTGCAGATGGAGACCTTGAAGCCCTCGCCGGTGGCCTGCGTGGTCAGCGTGGCGATGACGTCGTCGGCCTCGTAGTGGTCCTTGCTCAGGGTCGGGATGCTCAGCGCGGCCAGCACGTCCTGGATCAGGCTGACCTGGCCCTTGAACTCGTCGGGCGTGGAGCCGCGGGTGGCCTTGTAGTCGGAGAACGTCTCGGACCGGAAGGTCTTGCGCGAGACGTCGAAGGCGACCGCGAGGTGCGTCGGCTGCTCGTCGCGGAGCAGGTTGATCAGCATGGACGTGAACCCGTAGACCGCGTTGGTGTGCTGGCCCGTGCCGGTCTGGAACTTCTCCTTCGGCAGGGCGTAGAAGGCGCGGTAGGCCATCGAGTGGCCGTCGATCAGCAGCAGGCGGCGGTCTTCGGAATCCATCACGGCAGGCGAGTCTAGGCTGAACCCCTGACAGGGGGTACGTGGAGGCGAAGGAGCGGACGACGGTGACTGCGACCGATGGGAACAGCCCCGTGAACAGCGCGAACGACGACTTGGTGCGGAACATCCTCGCCGCCGACGAGCAGCTCGTCGACCGGATGGGCATGGAGATCACCGAACACGGCCCCGATCGGGTGGTCGGGACGCTGCCGGTGAAGGGCAACCGCCAGCCCTACGGGCTCCTGCACGGCGGCGCCAACGCGGTGCTCGCCGAGACGATCGGCTCGGTCGCCGCCGCAATCCACGCCGGACCGGAGCGGATCGCCGTCGGCCTGGAGCTGTCGTGCACGCACCACCGGTCGGCGACCGAGGGCATCGTCACCGGCGTCGCGACGCCCGTGCACCAGGGGCGCGGCACCGCCACCTACGAGATCGTGATCACCGATGAGGAGGGGCGCCGCACCTGCACGGCCCGCCTCACCTGCGTGCTGCGGGACCGGCCCGCGGATAGCTGAGCCGCCGGACGGCGGCCGGGCGCCTCGGGGCTGCCCGGCCGCTGTTTGCGTCAGGGGGGCGGCCGTCGGAGTGCGCCTTCAGGGCCGCCGCCGTCCGCGCAGGATCGTCGCGAGTTCCGCCGTCAGCGATCCGGTGTCGGTCGAGGTGCGTCGCCAGATCCGCCGTCGGGAGCCCTGCCCTCCAGGCGCCGCCGGGGTTCCGCCCTCAAGGCATGTCGTCGAGTCGCCGTCAGGACCCGTTCGCCCCTGCCCCTCAGGACAGGTTGTCGAGCACCGCCTGCGCCACGGCCTTCATCGTCGTCCGGCGGTCCATCGCGGTGCGCTGCAACCAGCGGAACGACTCCGGCTCGGAAAGGCTGTGCTTGCTCATCAGCAGGCCCTTGGCCCGCTCGATGGTCTTGCGC
The DNA here is from genome assembly GCF_018141105.1 of Saccharopolyspora erythraea. NCBI lineage: Bacteria > Bacillati > Actinomycetota > Actinomycetes > Pseudonocardiales > Pseudonocardiaceae > Saccharopolyspora > Saccharopolyspora erythraea. The sequence goes on from NZ_CP054839.1 coordinate 1,563,983, forward strand.
GCCTCGAGGCGCTCGTTCAGGTCGGCGACCTCGGCCTCCAGGGCCTGGACCTCGGTGAACCGGGACACCGCCAGCTCGATCGCGGGCACCAGGTCGCGCTTGGCGAACGGCTTGACCAGGTACGCCATCGCCCCGGCGTCGCGCGCCCGCTCGACCAGGTCGCGCTGGCTGAACGCGGTAAGGATGACCACCGGGGCGATCCGCTCGCCCGCGATGTTGGACGCCGCCTCGATGCCGTCCATCTTCGGCATCTTGATGTCCAGGATCACCAGATCGGGGCGCAGCTCGTCAGCGAGCCGGACGGCCTCCTGGCCGTCGGCGGCCTCGCCCACGACCTGGTAGCCCTCCTCGCGAAGCATCTCGACCAGGTCGAGCCTGATCAACGCCTCGTCCTCGGCCACGAGTACGCGCCGTTCGACGGGCTTGGCCTCGCGTGGGTCCTCGGCAGCCGGCGTTGTCACCGGATCCTCCTGGATCAATCTAGGGTCCGCCCGGTGCGGTCGCACCGGAAAGTGCAGCCTACCCGCCCTGCCACCGGGGCGAGCCGTGCAGGAGGGGTGAGCCTTCCGACATCGGTTTCCAATAGGTGAAGATCAGGAAACAGCGGTCCTACGGCGCACGAACGCGACGTAGACGAGCAGGATGGCGGCCAGGCTGACCAGGCTCAGCCCGAGCTGGGAGCGGGTCTCTCCGATGAAGCCCATCGTCAGCACCACGGCGGCGATCAGCGCCAGCGTCGCCCAGGTGAGGTATGGGAACAGCCACATCCGCAACTTCAGCAACTCCGGTGCCTCCCGCTCCAGGCGACGGCGCATCCGCAGCTGCGACATCGCGATGATGGCGTAGACGAACAGCGCCACCGCGCCCGCGGAGTTGATGATGAAGTAGAAGATCGTGTCCGGCGCGACGTAGCTCATGGCCACCGCCACGTATCCCACGAGCGTCGACAGCACGATCGCCTTCCACGGCACGCCGCGCGCGTTGACGTCCTGGATCCAGCGCGGGGCGAAGCCGTGCCTGCGCAGGGCGAACAGCATGCGCGACGCCGTGTAGAGACCGGAGTTGAGCACCGACAGCACGGCGGTGAACACCACGACGTTGACCACGGTCCCGGCGGCGGGGATGCCGAAGCGGGCGAAGGCGGCGGCGAAGGGGCTCGTCTCGGACGGGATGTCGCCCCACGGCGTGATCATGATCAGCAGCGCCACCGACCCGACGTAGAACAGCAGCACCCGCCACACCACCGCCCTGGTGGCCTTGGCGACGGCGCGCTCGGGTTCGTCGGACTCGGCGGAGACGATCGTCACGATCTCGGTGCCGAAGTAGGAGAAGATCACGATCACCACGCCGTGCACCACGGAGAAGCCACCGGTGGCGAAGAAGCCGTCCAGGGCGATGTTGCCGACCGAGAACTCCGCGCCGGGCCACAACCCGAGCACGAACAACGAGCCCAGCGCCAGGAACACCACGATCGTGACGACCTTGACCGAGGCCAGCCAGAACTCCGTCTCGCCGAACGAGCGCACCGACACCAGGTTCGTACCGGTCAGCAGCACCATCAGCAGCAGCGAGAACACCCACTGCGGCACCGACGGCAGCAGCGGCTGGAGCAGCTTCGCGCCGGCGACCGCCTCGAACGCCACCACGCCGACCCAGAAGTACCAGTACAACCAGCCGACGGTGAAGCCCGCCCAGTTGCCCAGCGATGCCCTGGCGTACTCCATGAACGACCCCAGCGCGGGCGCGGCGGTGGCCATCTCCCCCAGCATCCGCATGACGAGGACGACGATCGCGCCGCCGAGCGCGTAGGAGAGCACCGCCGCGGGCCCGACGGTCTCGATGACCGCCCCGCTGCCGATGAACAGGCTCGCCCCGATGATCCCGCCCAGCGCGATCATCTGCAGGTGCCGGCTCTTCAGACTCCGCCGCAGCCCGGAGTCGTCGGCTTCTACGGCCGCTCCCCCTGATGACCGCGCCCCGGGCGCCTCCCCTGCCGGGTCCGCCGCCCCAGCGGCGGAGCCTTCGTCCCCCGGTCGCCCACTGCCTGCGCCATCGACCATCCCAGCCCCCGAAAGGTAGATCCAATCCCGACAGAAGGCTGCGAACCTAACCCCGCGACGATCTCCGCACCAGAGTCCCGAACCAGGGCATACCCGACACCGCGCCGCCCAGGCCGCGGACACCCTCCCCGCACCGGTTGATCAACCCTCGCGTATGCTCGGACCAGGTAGGCCCCCGTAGCCCAACGGCAGAGGCAGCGGACTCAAAATCCGTCCAGTGTGCGTTCGAATCGCACCGGGGGCACTCATCACCGCAGGTCAACGCCATGGCACCGTCACGCCTTGCGCGGCGGCCCCGCCCTGTCCGGCGTTCCGGTCATGTCAGCGCGCTGGATGAGCACGCGATCGACGCCGGGAAGATAGCTCGCGTAGGTCTCGTTGAGCTGGTAGTCGGGGTCGTGATCGAGACACTCGGCGACGAATCTGGCGAAGCCGCTCCTCGGCGGCGAGGACTCCAATTGATCATACACACCGCGACTAGGGTTGGAGAGCCAAAAGCTGATAGGCAGGATCTCTCCGTCTTCGAACTCTTGCTCGTCGAAAACGGAAACCATGCCGTAGAAGTCGAACTCTCGCCCCGCGTAGTACTGCCGGGCGTGTTCGAGGATGATCTCTAGGTACCATACTGCAGCTCGGATTAGAGTACGATTCTTCTCTGCGACCGGCAGTGAGCCAAGGAAGTCGATCCGGTCGATCCTCGACCACAGCGGCATCTCTTCGAAGTAGTCATCCACGATCATCAAGCCATCGAGGTCAGCTAGATACTCCTGCTCGACAAGCCGCTTAAACTCTGCTTTGAACTGAATGTCTCGTATCATACATCCCACCCGTACTGGCGAAGCCATTTCAGTGTCCTCCTGGAGAACTGCGGGTCGCCGTGCCGGAAGGTCCCATCCTGATTCACCGCGGGGTCACCTTGAGCTGGTCTTTGCGCATGCCACTTGCTGTCGGTGACACTGTCCACCGGGCGGTCGATCCTACCGATCTCGCGAAGAACGAAGGCTGGGGCCTTTCTGGTTCGAATCAGTTTCTCCGCCTGTCGTGCGAGTTTGTTGAGCTCCTCAGGACTCCGCTCGCGGTTCTTCGGGCAGCCTTCGGACTTCAGCCCCAGCGGGTCGGTGAAGATCCAAGGGTTGGCCACGTAGTTGTGCGGCGTGGTGCCGCCGTCGAGGCCGAGGGGGTCGCTGCTCGCGTACCTACCGGTGAGCGAGTCGTAGTGGCGGTAGTAGTTGTAGTCGAACCCGGTTTCGGGGTCGTGGTACTGCCCCGGGAACCGGAAGGGTGTGGACGCGCCCGTGCCCGTTTGGCCGAGGGTGTTGCCCCACAGGGATGTGCGGCGCTGCCAGGCGAGGTGGCCGTCGTCATCGATCAGCTCTGACGGGGTGCCCACGACGTCGGTGACGATCGCGAAGAACTGCTCGTCGACCCATTGCTGGGGTGCGTCGCGAAGCGGCGAGCGCTGGTTCTGCACGACTGGGCGGAACGTGCCCGGCTCGTGGTCCCAGACGGTGACCCGCACGTCGCCCAGCCATGGGCCGTTGGGCTGGCCGTCGGATTCCGCCTGTTCGGCGAGTACTTCGCCGTCCCACACGAAGTCGATCTGTTCGACCACGCGGTTGTGCGCGTCGAGTCGCTGTTTGGCCACACGGCGGCCCAGCGGGTCGTAGCGGTAGTACCAGCGGGTGCCGTCCGGGGTGAGCACCCCCGTCAGGCGGTCGTCGGCATCCCAGAAGTAGCGCCACGTGTCGGGCTTGCGGGACTGCCGCTTCCGCTGCCGGAGCACCAAGCGGCCCTGGGCGTCGTGCTCGTAGCGGACCTTGCCCGCATTGCGCAGCAGCGTTCCGTTGTAGGTGCGGCTTCCGGTCGAGTCCGCGTCGACGCTGGCAGCCGGCGCGGGCCAGGTCGCTTGGGAGAGGTTGCCCGCCGCGTCGTAGGCGTAGCTCTCGGTCCAACCCTGCGCGCGCACGGCGGTCACCCTGCCGAGACGGTCGAGGTCGAAGGTGCGGGAGCCGGTGAGCTGGTCGCTCACCCCGCTGACGACGCCGTCGGCGCGGTAGTCGTACGTGCGGTCCTGGACCCGCCGGCCGTCGTTGCCGGTGATCGTCTGGGAGCGGAGGCGGTTGTCGGAGTTCCAGGCTTGTTCCAGAACGGCGTGCATGCCCAGGGAACGCTGCACTTCGTTGCCCGCGCTGTCGTAGCTGAACAGCAGCGAGCGGCCTGCGACGTGCAGAGCCGCGGGCTGGTGGTTCGCGTCGTACTCCCAGACGCTTTCCGCTCCCGACGGGGTCCGTCGCCGGATGCGGCGTCCGGCCACGTCGTAGGTCGACGTGACGGTTCTGCCGTTGATCGTCTCGGCCAGCACCCGCCCGACCTGGTCGCGGCGGAAGGTCACCTGGGTGTCGCCGTCCATGGCCTCCAGCAGCCTCCCCACCTCGTCGTAGACGAAGGTAGTGGTGACCTCGCCGCTGCGCTTCTCGATGACGTTGCCCAGGGCGTCGCGGATGAAGTGCGTCGTCTCGCCCGCGCCGTTGGTGCGCTCCTGCAACTCGCCGGCGGCGTCATACCGGTAGACCACTCGGCGGCCGTTGAAATCCGTCTCCTGGATCAGGTTCCCGACCGGGTCGTAGTCGTAGCGCCACACCTGGCCGAGCTCGTTGGTGACGCTGGTCAGCCGAAGTTCGGTGTCGTAGCCGAATGCCAGTCGTGTGCCGTCCGGCCGGATCTCGGCGGAAGGCTGGTCGAAAGGTGTCACCTCCACGTGCGTGCTCTGCCCCAGCTGATCCACGTACTCGCGCAGGTTGCCCTCACCGTCGTAGCGCCACCTCTCCGTGGCGCCGTCGGGGAAGGTGCGCCACGCGGGCAAGCCGTCGACGGTCCAGCCCAGGCACGTCACACCGCCGGCCGGGTCGTTGATCGCGGTTACGCGCCCGAACCCGTCGCGCTCATACGTCGTGGTCGCGCCCAGTCCATCGGTGATCGCCACCGGAAGTCCGGCTGCGTTGTTCGTGATGCGGCGGGTGCCGCCCGCCGGATCGGTGATCTGCGACAGGTGCCCGCGTTCGTCGTAGGAGAAGGAGGTCGCGGCACCGGCCGGGTCGGTGCTCCGGGTGAGGTTCCCCCTGCCGTCGTACTCGCGCCGGGCGACCGTTCCGTCGGGCGCGGTGATCGTCACGGGCAGCCGCAGCTCGTTGTGCTCGACGAGGGTCTGGCTCCGGTCGGGCCGGGTCACCGCCACCAGGTTGCCGTCCGCGTCGTAGTCGTTCCGTACTCGGCGGCCCAGCGGATCGGTCCGCGCCAGCAGCCGGTCCGCGGAATCCCACTCGAAGTGGGTTTCCCCGCTCAGGGGATCGACTTCGCGAAGCGTCTGGCCTCGCTCGTTGAGGTGGTAGGCGGTTCGTTGACCCAGCGAGTTGGTCCAGTAGGTGACCCGGTTCTCGGTGTCGTACTCGAACGAACCGTTGAAGAAGCCACCCGATCCCTCTGCCCGAGTTACGCGACCGAGGTGATCGTAGGCGTAGCGGTACCAGGCGCCGTTGCGGTCGGTCCAGCCCGTGATCCGGCCCACGGGGTCGTAGGTGAAGGCCAACGGTGCACCGGAGGAGTTCACCACGGCTGTGAGTCGCCCGTCCTCGTAGCCGTAGCGCATGAGCAGGACGTCGTTCCCGCCATCGGCCCCTCGCAGGTACAGCGCGGACACGAGCCCCTGGTCCGTCTCGACCCGGATCCGGTAACCGCCGCTGTGCCGGACCTCTTGCAGCGCACCGTCCGCAGCGTGGTCGAAGTCGATCCGGTTTCCATTGCGATCGGTGATCGCGGTCAGCGGCAGAACCTCGCCGGCAGAAGCGAAATGCAGCGTTCTGGCCTCGTCGGGTTCCGTGATCGTGTAGCTGCCGTCCTCGGACCTGCTCAGACGCCGCCTGGGCCCCGTCACCGCCAGCACCGACGAGCCCGGAGCCGGCTGCGGGTAGAGCGAGAGGGTGCCGTCGTCGGCGACGAAGCAGACGTTCGTCCCGTCGACCTCCAACCGCTGGTCCAGTGTCGACGACCAGGTCGGACCGAACCGGTTCCCCGCCCGGTAGGACGAGACGTGCAGGCGTTTGAGCACCAGCGGAAGCGCGGCCGGGAGCTCGACATCGGTCTGGACGAGCACCATGTCTCCGGTCGCGACGTCGACCGGGTCCCCCGTCGTGTTCCTCTCCGGCTCCGGTACCCGGTGTTCGGGAGCGTCGGGCCGTTTCGTGAGTGTTTTCAGGACCTTGCCGATGCCGCCGGTCGCGAGACCGCCAAGGAACTCACCGGTGATCCGTCCCAGGCCCACCTCGCCTCGCCCGTTGGCGAAGTCGTCCCACGAGACGATGTCCTTCAGGGTCTCCACGGGATGGGTGAGGTTGTGGTACATCGCCGACACGGTGGCCGCGGGGTCGGCGAAGGCGTCGACGATTCCTGTGAAGGTCCCGGAGAAGCCTTCCCAGATGGCGCCGTAGAAGTTCGCGTCGATCTGCGCCTGGGAGTCCTGGGGCGCGATCGCCGCCTCGTCGCGCAGCACCGAAGCCGCGCGGTCGCCGACCTCGAGCAGCTCCTGGCGGGCCAGGTGGAGCATGTCCCGGGCCGCCTGGCGTTTGTGCTCCCCCGGGTCCGAGAAGGGCACGACCGCACCGCCCGGCGCCTCCGCCACGGCTCGCTCGTGGTCGGCTTTCGCCTGCTGGGTGGCGGCTTCCCCTTCCTGCCAAAGGCGGATGGCTTCGGCCGCCTCACCCTGCGCCCACCGCAGGATGCCCGCGTACTCGTCGAGCGCCGCACCGCCGGAGTCCAGCGAGTCACCGCCGTCGAGCCAGCGCGGAACATCGGTCTGGTGCTGCTCGTGCCACTGGTCGGCGGCCTCGCCACGCCACCCTCCGGCGTCGATCCGCTGCAGCGCCTCCCCGGTCTCGTACGCCTTGGCGGCGCGTTCCCGGATGACGCGCGCGTTCGCCTCGACCACCGCCGGTTCGCCGGGGATCAGCGCCTTCGGGTCGGTGGTCTGGCCGAGTTCAGCGCTCACCGGGACATTCCCGGGATCTCCGCCGGAGGCTGCACGACCTCGATCGCCGGGTCGACCGCCAGTGCGTCCGCGCCGGCCTGGTCGGCTTCGCGGTAGGCCTTGGCCGCCTCACCGAGGGAGTAGCCCATGCGCGTCGCGCGGTCGCAAAGCGCGTCCAGGCCGACCGACCAGCGGTCGCAGAACTCGTTCAACGCCGCTTCGAGGTCGGCATGCCCGTAAGCACTGCCTTGGCCTGGTAACTCGCTCAGCTCGGAATTGTCCTGCCCCGCAACGAGTTCCTCCATGCGCTTGGACGCGCGCTCCAGAACCTCGATCTCGACGTGAAAACCGTTGCCGTCCAAGCTCATCGCGATCCCCGCCCCTGCCGAGTGCGCTGTTCATCACCGGAAGAGCGTTGCGCCGCGCGTTTCCACGCCGTCTTCTTCCATTCCCGCTCGAGCACGTCCATGCCCTCGACACGCGTCAACAGCGGCATCCGGTGGTCGTCGGCGGGGTCGAACATCACACCCACCCCGGCCGGCACGAGCTCCAGGAAGTCCGCACCCGTCATCGAGACGTAGTCGCACTCGCCGGCATGAGCGGCCAGGCGGTCCAGCGTCGAGAAGGCCGGCGTCCAGCGGCCCCGCCGCCCGGCATCGGTCACGAACACACCGGGACGTTCGGGTCGCTGAGCGAAGACCACCGCCTGCGCGAACGCGGCATGAAACGCCCTGAGCTGGCGCTGACCTGCGGAGACCTCCCGTGCGACAACCACAACATCTGGTTCTTCGCCCCCCGAAGCACGTGTCACGGGTCGAAACCGTACCAATCCGAGGCAAGCGGACGGGCGGGAAAGGGCAACGTCGTTTCCCGGTGCGGGAACGGTCACGGTTCCCATGGCCGTGAGTCGACGAGTGCTGTCGGGAGTGGTGACGTTTCCCCTGGGCTGTGGGTGGTTACCCGGCGGGCATGGCTACCAGAGAGCCCGGTGGGCCGCCGGATCCGGAGCCGGAGCGGACGCCCGGGTTGGAGCCGGGTGGGTCGGTTCCGCCCGGGGAGACGCCGCCGGAGTCGGGGTCGGCGACGGAGGGCGTCTCGCACCGGCAGGAGGCCGCGGCGCGGTCGGCGAAGTGGGTGTGGCTGCTCGTCACGGCGATCATCGTCGTCCTGGTCGCCGGTTTCTTCGGGTTCCTGGCGCTCGGGTTGGTGCTCTGAAGCGTTCGATGTCCACTGCGGACACGAGAAGTTCCCGGGACTTGTGCGGTGTCCCGGGAACTTCTCGTGAGCGATGGTTGTGGTTTCTCGTGGGCGGTGGCCTATCAGGTCGTCGGCGGGCGGTTCGGCATCTGGCCGCCGGTCTGCGGCGCGCCGGTCGTCTGGCCCGGTGACGTGGTGCCTGAAGGTGCGGTTGTACCGCTGGGCGAGGTGGTGCTCCAGCCCGTGTCCTCCGCCGCGCCGCGCCCGACCGTGGCCTCCTGCCGTGTCTGGGCCTGCTCCCGCTGGGCGCGGTCGTATCCCGAGCGCAGCATGTCGGCCGCGATGTCGCGGCCGCCGAGGCCGAAGGCCAGGGCCAGGCCGAGCGCGATGGCGCCCATCATTGCGGTGTATGTGATCTGCACGATGGCGGGCGCGATGCCGAGCTGGGTGAGGATCATGAACACCGCGATGCCCATCACCAGCGTCGGCCCGGCGGTCGTGACGACCCTGCCGGTTGCGGTCTCGCCCATCGTCCGCCGCGCGAGTCCGCTGACGGCACCGGCGACGAGCCCGGCGACGATGAAGATCGCGATGGCGGCGATGATGTTGGGCACGTAGGCCAGCACCTGGTTCATGAAGTTCGTGATCGCCGCGATCCCGAGCGCGCCGAGGGCGGAGACCAGGCCGATGAGGAAGATCAGCCAGAAGGCGACCTTGCCGACCACTCGCGAGGGAGAGGCACCCGGCGTGGCGCGGTCCATGTAGCCGCCCATCGGCGTGTCCTTGAGCCTGCGGTCGACGCCCAGCTTGTGCAGGCCCTTCTCCACGAGCTTCTGCACCACTTTGGCCACGATGTAGCCGATCAGCAGGATCACCAAGGCGCCGATGATCGTGGGGATGTAGGCGATCACGGCTTCGAGGCCACCGAGCAGCGACCTGCCGATATCGCCTTGCGCGAGGAACATGGTGCTCTCCTTCCGGTCGGCTCAGCGGCGGAATTCCCGGGCCGAAGAGGACATAAACGGCGCTTGTCAGCGCCTGACCGCGAATCTTCAACGCACTGCAACCGGACGAACGGCCGCGGCCGTGCCACGCGCGGCCGCAGCGCCGGACTTTCGGCGCGCCGCTCACCCACGGTTCTTGCTTTCACTCGAAAGGGTGGATTGAAACTTTCCGCCGGAATTGTGGAACCGGGAAAGGCCGGAAGGCCGTTGGGGAGGCTTGACTTCCGGTGCGCGGAGCTGGAGTGGCCTGGTGGGCCGGGTTGTACCTGAGTGCGGTGGCGGTGCTCGGGGTTCGGCGGGCAGGACTGGTGTCCGGCGAGCAGGGCTCGTGCCCGGCGGGCAGGGCTGGTGTCCGGCGGGCAGGCTTGCTGAGGCGCCACGGGGCCGGATTGGCGGTGGTCCGTCTCACCGGCGCCGTGGGCCTTTCGGCCCGGGCGAGTCCGCGGAGGCTCGGCGAGGCTTGGTTTCGCCGGCCGGGACCGCGCGAACCTGGTTCGCCGCGACTCTGCGGAAGATCCACCGGGATCTCTGGGGAGTGCGGTGCGAAGAACTTCCGGGAACTGGTCCGCCGGCCACGTACAACCCCGGCAATGAACGTCTGGAGCAGAGGAACCCATGGCCTACCTCGAACTGCGTCTCCCCGACCTGCGGACCTCCGGTCCGCGCACCGTCGAGATCGGCCTCGACGGCCAGCACATCGGCACGATCGACCTGTGGACCTGCGCGCACTGCGAGCTGGCCACGGTGGAAGGCATCCGGGTCGATCCGGCCGCCCGCGAGCACCGCGGGCTGCTCACCCAGGCGCTCCGGCTGCTGGTGGACCGGCTCCCGGGCTACCGGTGGACCGGCTCGGCGGAGATGGCGGCGCAGGCCACCGAGTTCTGGGCCTCACTCGCGTGGTGGCAGGGCTCGGCCAGCAGCGCTGACTACTGCTCGCACATGCGGGCCATGCCCGAACACATCCCGACGCCGCGCGACGGCGGAGCGGAGCAGGCAGAAGGCGAAACCGAGCAGCGGCGAGGCGGAGCGGAGCAGGCGGAAGCAGGCGCGCAGGCGGCAACCGGCGGGCAGGTCGCTCCCGGCGAGCCCGTGGTGCCGGACCAGCTGACGCGGTCCTGAGGCGGCGTCCCAGGCGGCGAGGCCGCCACCCGAGGGGCCGTCCAGTGGCGGCGGTCGTCGGCGCCGGCGGGCGCGGGAGCCCGTCGGCGTCGACGGCCGCGCTCTCCCGTACCGGGCTCCCACGGACCGGCGAGGGTCAGCGCGCGTTCGGGGTACCCGTCGCAGGGCGCGAGCAGGCGTTCTCGGCGTATCGTCGTGCGCAGGAACCGGTCGCTGTCCCGGCGTGCGAGGCCGCCTCGGCCGCGCGCCACTGAGCAGAGGGCGTGGCGATGCGCGAACAGGATCCACTTCGGGAGCACCCCTCAGAACCGGCCGAAGGCCCCACGGACGTCGGCGGCTCCGAGCCGCGCGAGCGGGACCGGGCGGACAGCGCGAGCGCCGAGCAGCCCGCGACGGGCCGCGACGGCCGGACCGATGAGAATCACCAGTCGAACGCAGTTCCGAACGACGAGGACGAGGACCGCGACGACTGGGACGACTGGCAGGGCAGTTAGGGGCAGAAGTTCCCGCAGGAACCACCGGTGCAGGCACGAAAGCAGTGGCCGCACGAACCACCAGCCCCCGCAGGAACGGCTGCCTAGCCATTCGAATCGGCTTTCGAGTACGCAAACCCGCGGGCGGCCGCGCGGGATGGCTCCAGGCGCGAGCAGACGTGAAGAGGTCTCGCGTGACGCGTAACCGGAGCAGCTCGGCCAGCACGCGGAGGGTCGAGTGATCGCGATGGCCGCAAACAGGCTCCGACACCCCGCCTGGTGCAAGGACACCGGACTCGAAGAGCGCATGTACAAGCAGCTGGACTCCGTGACGACCTGACGCTGGAACAGGCGCGGCAGCTCACCGAGGACGACCCCGGCCGACGCCGATGGCGGGGAATGGCCCGAGAACACCGCGCCACAGCAGTCTCGCGCGCAGCGCTGAGCGTTCGCGCACACCGCCGTCCACCCACGGGCCGCCCCTGCCGTGCGAGCGCGAACTTGACGTTTGCCGGGCGGCGCCCGAGGGGTAGTTGGCTTGTGGATGTACGTGGGTGTCGACCCGATTGAGGTGTGCTGATGGCCCAGCTGGTGGCGGACTACGTCCTGGCGCGACTGCGCGAGTGGGGTGTGGACACCGTCTTCTCCTACGCCGGTGACGGGATCAACGGGCTGCTCGCCGCCTGGGAGCGGGCGGACGACCAGCCGCGGTTCGTGCAGGCGCGGCACGAGGAGCTGGCCGCGTTCGAAGCCGTCGGGTACGCGAAGTTCTCCGGACGGCTGGGGGTCTGCGCCGCGACGTCGGGTCCCGGCGCGATCCACCTGCTCAACGGCCTCTACGACGCCAAGCTCGACCACGTGCCGGTGGTCGCGATCATCGGGCAGCAGGGCCGCTCGTCCCTCGGCGGCGCCTACCAGCAGGAAATCGACCTGATGTCGCTCTACAAGGACGTGGCGGGCGACTACGTGCAGATGGTGACCGTCCCCGAGCAGCTGCCCAACGTGCTCGACCGCGCCATCCGGACGGCCGAGGCGCGCCGAACGGTCACCGCCGTGATCATCCCCGGCGACGTGCAGGAGCTGGAGTACACGCCGCCGAAGCACGAGTTCAAGATGGTGCCCTCGAGCCTCGGCTCGCCGCGGACGGTGTCGGTGCCGCCGCGCGAGGATCTGGAGCGCGCGGCGGAGGTGCTCAACGCCGGGCGCAAGGTGGCGATCATGGTCGGCCAGGGCGCGCACGACGCCGCCGAGGAGGTCACCGGCGTCGCCGACAAGCTTGGCGCCGGAGTCGCGAAGGCCCTGCTGGGCAAGGATGTCCTGTCCGACGAGCTGTCCTACGTCACCGGCTCCGCCGGCCTGCTGGGAACGCGGCCGTCCTACGAGCTGATGCGCGACTGCGACACGCTGCTGATGATCGGGTCGAGCTTCCCCTACAGCCAGTTCCTGCCGGAGTTCGGCGACGCGCGGGCGGTGCAGATCGACATCGACCCGACGTTGATCGGCATGCGCTACCCCTTCGACGTCAACCTGCTCGGCGACGCGAAGGACACGCTGCGCGAGCTCCTGCCGATGCTGCGGTACAACGAGGACCGCGGTTGGCGGGAGACGGTCGAGAAGAACGTGCGCGACTGGTGGGAGGTGATGGACCGGCGCGCGGAGGTCGAGGCCGACCCGATCAACCCCGAGAAGGTTTTCGCCGACCTCTCCCCGCTGCTGCCCGACAACGCGATCATCACCGCGGACTCGGGATCGGCGGCCAACTGGTACGCGCGGCACCTGAAGATGCGCGGGAACATGCGCGGCTCGCTGTCGGGCACCCTGGCGACGATGGGCCCGGGCGTGCCGTACGCGACCGGCGCGAAGTTCGCGCATCCCGACCGGCCGGTGTTCGCGCTCGTCGGTGACGGCGCGATGCAGATGAACGGGATCAACGAGCTGATCACGATCGCCGCGCACTGGCGGGAGTGGTCGGACCCGCGGATCGTCGTCGCGGTGCTCAACAACCGCGACCTGAACCAGGTCACCTGGGAACTGAGGGCGATGGGCGGGGCGCCGCAGTTCCTGCCCTCGCAGCAGCTCCCCGACTTCGGCTACGCCGAGTTCGCCGAGCTGACCGGCCTGCGCGGCATCCGCGTCGACGACCCGGGCCGGACGCGTTCGGCGTGGGAGCAGGCGCTGAGCTCGGACCGGCCGTGCGTGCTGGAGTTCGTGACCGACCCGTCGGTGCCGCCGATCCCGCCGCACGCCGACCTGGAGCAGATGAACAACGTGGCGGCCTCGCTGGTCAAGGGCGACCCGGCGGCCTGGTCGGTCGTGCGGGAGGGCGTGAAGTCGAAGGTGCAGGAGTTCCTGCCCTCGCGCGACGACCGCAGTTGAGCCAGGCGTGATAATCCGCTGTGGACAGAAGTCGATGCAGGTCCCCGTACCGAGCGTCGATGTCCTGGCGGCTGGTGCCGGCCGCGGTGGGCCTGGCGCTCGCGGGCTTCGGCGTCGCGGTCGGCGTGGGCGCGGTGCCCTGGTACCGCAAGCGGTGTTCGGAGCGCTTCGTCGGGACCGGCATGGAGCGAAAGGGCGCCGAACACTGAATTCCGCGGGTCCGGGCGGTGCGAACCCGGCACCGCCCGGACCCGCGGCCGGTTCACACCTCCAGCAACCGGTTGAAGAAGCTCCGGTACCGGTGGAACGCCATCCGGAGGTCGTCGGTGGAGGGTTCGCCGTTCTTCCACTGGCCCTCGAGCTCCTTGTGCTGCCTCTCGAAGGTGGCCGAAAGCCGTTGCAGCACATCGGAAACCAGGTTGTCCGCGTCGGTGACGGCGCGGCGGGGATCATCCACGAAGGCACCTTGCACCGCGTCCCACCGCACACGCATGTCCTGTGCGACCTCGGTGGGCATCAGGTGGGCGTCGCCGCCTTCCCGCGACTCGCCGGACGAGGACGCGGATTCCGCGCCACCGCCCGCCTGAGGTCCACCGTCCGCCTGGCCTGCGGGCATTGCGTTGCTCTGCATGCCGTCGCTCTCCTGCTGCGACGAGCCCTCCGCCCCGGTGCCGCCGGGCCCGGTGGTCGTCCAGCCGGCGTTGCCCGCGGGCTCGGAACCGCGGTCCTGCTCCCGCGTTGCCATCGTCGGCTCCTCCTGGCCGGAGTCCCGCCGCATCTGCTCGGGCCGCCGCGCGTTCTCTTCGTTGCTGGTCATGACCTGCTCCTTCGGATGCGAATTCCGGCCTTGCCGCTCACTGCCGCCGCTGTCCTCCCGCGTCTTCCTCCAGCAGCGCGTCGACCAACGAGCGGTACGACGTGACGGCCCCTCGGAGCTGTTCGGTGTCGGCCTGCCCCCGTTGGTGTTCGACCGCCACCCCGTGAGCGGCCCGGTAATGCTGCGCCACCTCCGGGTGGTCCACCGACACGTCGTCGGCGCGCTGGTCGAAGTCGTCAACCGGGTAGCCGCGGTCGCGCATGATGCGCACCACGAGCACGTCGGCTTCCTCGACCGCACCACCGGGCTCGTCGACGAACCTGTGCTGGATCGCGTCCCAGTCCGCGCGGTAGCGCCGCGCGGCCTCGTCGGACACCGGGCGCAGTTCGAGCCTGTCGTGCCGCTTCTCCCGCTCGCGCAGGTCCGCCTCCGCCTTACGGCGTCCGCCGGATTCCTCGACGGCGTAGGAGTATTCGGGTCCGAACCGCTCCCGGAGCCGCGTCGTGCGCCGTTGCCACAGCACGTAGCCGATCGCCAGAACCAGCAGCACCAGCAGCACGACGAGGACCAGAATGACGATGGTGACCAGGCTGGCTGTGCTCATGTCGACCCCCTGACCCCGCAGGCGGGCCCGCAGCGCCGACGCGTCATCGCGCCCGCGTGTGCCGCGGGCCGGTGCCGGCCTGTCGCTGGCCGCGTCTGCGAACTACCCCCGTTGCCCCCTCTGCCTACAGAAGTACCCCACCCCCTGAGCCGCAAACGGCCCTGGACCGCGGTGGCCGCGCCCGAGTGCGGTGGTCCTCCGGCCGAACCGGATGGCCCACGAGCGGGGTTGACAGCGCCCGTTGGAGTGCGATGATCGGATTTCCGCACCACGCCGGGGAAATCGACCATGGGCAGGGACCGCGCGCCGCGGCGGGCGGTTCCGCGCGTCCCGCGTGGACCGGGCAGGCGGTGGGAGGTCAACGTGACTCGGCCGGACGAATCCAGGCACACGCGGCTCACCCGCAACCTCAGCGAGCTGCTGCAGGAGTTGCGCGTCGCCCAGGCCGGCGTCCAGATCCTCTTCGCGTTCCTGCTCACGGTGGCGTTCATGGACCGCTTCGCAAGCGCGGGGAGCTTCGCCCACGGCCTGCACATCACGACGGTCCTGCTCGCCACCACTTCGGCCGCGCTGCTCATCGCACCGGCGGCGTGGCACCGGGTGCTGTTCCGCAAGCGGCGGCGCGAGGAGATCATCCGCGCGGCCAACTGGTGCGCGCTGGGCGGCCTGGCCCTGCTGGCCGCGTCGATGACCGGCACGGTGCTGCTGATCGGGATCGTCGTCCTCGGCCCGGGCTGGGGTACGGCGGCGGTCGGTGCCGGCGTCGGCTGCCTGTTCCTGGCGCTGTGGTTCCTGGTGCCCCTGCGCATCCGGAGGCAGTGACGGCGGTTCACGTCTCGGCGCGCTCGGTCCGCCCGGACTCGTCGGCACGCTCGGACTCCTCGGCGTGCCGCGCGCGGCGCTGCTCCTCCCGGTAGCCGTAGGCGGCCTGGCGCACCGCGGCGTCGGTCTCCAGGCTCGAACCGAGCGACCCGGCGATGATCGCCATCGTCGCCACCATCCAGGCCAGCCGGGCGTAGGTGGCCGGGCCGGCAGGGTGCCCGACCATGTTCGCCAGCACGCTCGGGTCTATCAGGCTGATGGCCGCGACGAAGCTGACCACGTACACCAGGCCGTAGAGGCAAGCCACGCCCAGCGTCAGGGTCACCACCGTCGAGGTGTTGTAGAGCAGCGCCACGCGCCGGTCGCGCACGCCGTCGCCGACGCGCTCCCAGAGCCCGTGCGCGGCGATCAGCCACACGGTCATCAGGGTCAGGGAGAACAGCATGGCTCCCGCCGCCCGCCAGGGGCTCAGGACGTCGCCGATCTGCCAGACCGTGGAGGTGAACAGACCGAAGCCGGTGGCGGCCAGGGCCGCGGCCAGCGCGCTGGACAGCCCCCACAGCAGCTGCCACGGGCGGTTGCCGCGCACCATGCCCGCCACCAGCCGCAGCCAGCCGCGAACGCGCGAGGTCACGTAGCGGGCGTCCACGCGCTGGTCCTCCGGCACCGTGCGGCGCACGGGCGCCAGCCTGCCGATGGTCCTCCCGGTGCCCTCGGCCTCCACGAGGTCGTCGAGCAGCCGCGTCAGGATGCGCAGCATGCGCCGGTAGGGGCCCAGGGCGCCGAGCGCGGGCAGCGAGACCAGGGCCGCGCGGCGCCGGATGCTCGCGTCGGCCAGCAGCGGTCCCTTCCCCAGCAGCAGCGGCAGGTCGGTCAGGCAGATCGCGTAGCCCCACCCGTACCGGTCGCGGAAGCGCTCCAGGTCCTGGAGGATGCGTTCGCTGTCGAACTCGCCCGCGGTCACCGGGTGCGACACGACCTCGACCACCCACTTGCCGCCGGTGCGCTCCCCCAGCCACTCGGCGAGCCGGTCCTTCAGCCGGGAACCGACCTGGGTCGGCATGTCCGGGTCCGTGACCAGTCCGAGGACCTGGTCGGTTCCACCGGAGTTCTGCGAGCTTTCCCGGTCCTGGTTCAACTGCGCCCCTTTCCGTCGCGACTTCCGGCATCCCGCCGGTCGGCGAAACCTGTACTACCCGATCCGAAGCCGATGCACACGAATTCGCCGCCCGCCGGTGCATGAGGATGAACCGAAAAGGGTATCCCATGGCTGAGCCGATTCGAGGAGGCACAGCTGATGGCCAACGAGGACAAGGCCGGCCACAAGGCCGAAGAACTCAAGGGCCGGGCCAAGGAGAAGCTCGGAGACGTCACCGACACCGAGCAGCTCCAGGCCGAGGGCAAGGCCGAGCAGGCAAAGGGGAGCCTCAAGCAGGCCGGTGAGAAGTTGAAGGACACGGTCACCGGTATGAAGAAGGACAAGGAATAGCTGCTCTCGCAGCGTGATCGCGGGGTGGGGTCGGCACGGCAGTGTCGACCCCACCCCGTTGTGCTGGCCTGGTTTGTCGTACTGCCTTGGATTTGCGCGAATCGCGGTGCATTCCGGCTGTTCCGCTCGCGACAGCGGCAGGAACTGCTCATGTGACAGCGGTGCGGGCCCCAGCCCGCACCGCTGCGAATACCACTGCGGCGACAGTCCCTAGCGGTTGCTGACCGCCTTCTCCAGCTCCTGCTTCGTCATCTTGGAGCGGCCCTTGACGTTCTGGCGCCTGGCGTCCTCGTAGAGCTGCTGCTTGGTCCGCCCGCCGGGGCCGACGCGGTTGCCCGATCGGATGCCGCCCCTGCGCTGCGGCGGGATGTCCTGCGTCGAGGTCTTGCTCTGCCGGCGCGACTGCCCCTGCTGCGCGCGGTCCTTGTTCACCGTGCGGGCGGCGATCTCCTCGGCCCGCGCCTCGCTGGAGCCGCGCTCCTCGGCCGACTCCTTGATGTGCTTGTACTGGCGTTCCTGCTTTCGGTTCCACGCTTGCTGCGGCATCGTGCGCGTCTCCTTCCACGAGCGCGTCGGGGATGTCATCCGGCGGTCGCCCGGACCGGCGGTTGGCGGTCGCCGCCGCCTGGTACGAGGCGCGTTTCCGCCACCGCTCCGGCTTCCTCGGCGAGAACGGCGCAATATGCCCGCGCGTAGGCTTCACGCACCAGCGGGGACCGCGCCTTCTGTTCCGCCGACGACACCGGCCCGAGCTCTTCTGCCTCCACCGCGAAGTCGACGAGGACTTCGCTTCCACTGTCGCCGGGGCACGCTCGTCCGGTGCGCAGCAGCCACGCCGCTATCGGGCTCTCACTCGGCCCCACTCGCAGTTCCACTTCGCCTGCCGCCGCCAAATCGCGCGCGTCCCGGCTGCCCGCCAGTTCGCGCGCGGCGCGCCGACCGGCGTCTTCCGCGGCCGCCACGAGTCCCTCCCAGTCCTGTTCGAAGAGGGAACCCGATTCGGGCTGCCGTTGAACAACCACCGAAATCTCACCACCCAAACTCTGGCGGTCGGTTACCCGCGGGTCCGGCTGTCTAATCCCGACCGGCCAAGTGGGCGGCCAACCCGATTCCTCAGTGAACTCCGCATGGCCGCCTCTTCAGAAGTAGCCGCGGGTCGTGGTGCGGGACGGGCGGTCAGCCGGGCAGGGTGCCGGTCACGGCGAACTCCAGGCGCCGGGCGACCGACACCGCCTGGTCGGCGTAGCGCTCGTAGAAGCGTGCGAGCAGGGCGAGGTTGATCGCCGCCGCGACGCCGTGAGTCCACTCGCTGCCGGTCGCGGCGTCGAGCAGCTCGGCGTGCAGCGCGTCGACCACGTCGTCGGTTCGCCGGAGCTCGCCGAATCCGCCTTCGGCGCTCTCACCGGACACCAGTGCCGCCAGCCGGGCGGCCATGTCGATGTCGAGCCAGGCCATCTCCCGCACCTGGTCCAGGAGCTCGGGCGGGACGGCAGGCGCGGGGTGGGCGCGGCGGGCGATCTCGGCGACGTGCGCGGCCAGGTCGCCCATGCGTTCGACCTTTACCGCGCAGTAGATCGTGGCCAGGACGATGCGCAGCTCGGTGGCCACGGGTGCCTGCAACGCGAGCAGCGTGCTCGCGTGCTCCTCGCACCGCTCGCCCGCCTCGTCGAGCTCGACGTCGTCGGCCATGACGCGCTCGGCGAGCTCCAGGTCGGCCTCCAGCAGCGCCCGGGTGGCCCCGCGCATGGCTTCCGCGGCGAGCTCGCACATGCCGATCAGCTCGTCGCCCAGCCGCTCCAACTGCCCGTGGAACTCCTCGCGCACGTTTCGAGGGTATGCCTCCCAGCGCACATCGCAGCGGAACCGGCGGGGCGTTTTGCCGCTGAGGCGCAAGGGAATCAGGCGAGTGGGCCGGTTCGGCCTGGCCACGGCCCCGCAACGGGAAGACCGGACAGATGGAGGATGTGAAGATGACCTTCAGGCAGGCATGCGCGAAGACGGCGAGCGCGGTTCGCCGTTGGACGTCGGCGGCGCAGACGAGCGGTGTCGCAGGCAGCGGAGGCCACGACCCGTTGCTGCACACCGGTCCGCGAACCCCGCCGGACCCGCCCGGTGGTGCTCACTCGCGGTCCCGCCGCTGAGGCCGTGAGCCGGGCGTGAGTGCGGCGCGGACCCGTGAGCGCCGCGAGCGAACCCTGCGAACACCGCGCTTGCGGCCCGAACCGAACGGCACGGCAATGCACTGACTCCGCGTAGTCAGTTCTGGTTTCCAGCGTGGGTGACGCACGTGGAATCCTGAGAGGACGAGCACAAAGGGTGTTCGCGTCTCGGTTTCCGGTGCCGATGTTGCCTGGTGCCCGCGGCGGGCCCCGCGCCCGCCGCGGTGCTCCCGCAACCACCTCCCCCGTTGCGTTTCCCACTCGGCGCTCCAGGTGCGCAGGGGTCCTCAAACGTCACCAACTCCGCCACGCCCGGCTCATCCCGGACATGCGGACTCCTCCGCGAGGGTCGCGACGGCGTGCAGCAGGCCCGGTTCGGCACCCGCCGCCCGGAGCACCTCGATGCTGCGCCGCTGCGCGGGCGACAGCGGGGCGGGTCTCGTACAGGAAGTTCCGACCCGGCTGTCGTAGGACAGTGCCCGGACGAGGCTGGTGATGTCGGCGCCGAGGCGGTCGCAAAGCTCAGCGAGGTCGTTGAAGAACGACTGCTTGACCGCCGCGCAGCCGTTCACCGCATGTGGCACCAGGTCCGCGCTCCGCACGTCCGTGCGAACCACGGGCGCCGCGATCCCTTCGTAGAGCGCGTGGGCCGCATCGCCTGCATCGTCCACATCAGACCCGATGACGACCACGTCCGGTGTGAGCCACTGCGCGGTGGAGACTTCGGACCGCCGCGGGTTGCTGACCAATGCCAAGTCGCCTCGTCGAAGCTCGGTGCGCAGCGCATCGGTCGATTCCCATGGTGGACAACAGGAATTGACCACGAGGGCACCCGGCCTCAGGTGGTCGCGCACCGGTGCCAGCACCGCTTCGCCGTCGTGGGCGCCGCACACGAAGACGCTCTGCGCGCGACGGGCGGCCTCGCTCGACCGAAGAACCTCGTGTCCCAGCACGGCAAGGCCCTCGGCCGCGACCCGGCACGGCCCCTCGGCTCCGACGACGAGGACCCGGCGGCGCGGGCCCGTCACGGCGCTCCCCCGCCCGAAACGGCGGCGCACCGGTCGAGCTGCACCGCGGCCGCCTCGATCACCTCGTCGGTGGTCAGCCGCAGCAGCCCGGGGTCGGGCCGGTCGGCGAGGTCCGCTCGGACGTGCGGTGCGTCGATCCCGGGGTCGGCGATGTCGAGCACGAGCGGGGTCCCGCCCTCGTCGGCCACGGCCCGGGCCGTCGCGGTCGCCCGGCCCGACGCGCCTCCGGTGATGAGTACGTTGCCGAGCGGCTTCATCGTTCTCCCTCCTCAGGTCGGTGCCTGCGCTACACGGCCGCGGTCAGCCCGCTGAGCAGCCGGGTCGTCGAGTAGCCCTCGACCAGCGGGACGAACACGGTGCGACCGCCGTGGCGGTGGACCACGCCGGCCTCGGGCAGCGAGTCGAGGTCGCAGTCGCCGCCCGTGACCCACACGTCGGGCCGCAGCTCGTCGAGCAGCGCCGACGGTGAGCTCTCGTCGAAGACCGCGACGGCGTCGACCGGTTCGAGCGTCTCCAGCAGGTGCCTGCGGTCGGCCTCGCCGACGACCGGGCGGGCCGGGCCCTTGAGCCTGCGCACCGAGTCGTCGGAGTTCATGCACACCACCAGCGCGTCGCCCAGTTCGCGGGCGCGTTGCAGGAGTCGCACGTGGCCGGGGTGCAGCAGGTCGAAGCAGCCGCCGGTGGCCACCAGCCGTCCACCGCCGCGACGCACGTCGGCGGCGACGTCCAGCGCGTTGCACCCACCGCCGGCCTCCGGGGCGTTCCTGCCCGCGGTCGCGGCGCCGGCGACTTCGTCCTCCTGCCTGGTGGCCAGGTGCGAGGCGCCGCCGTCGGCGACGAAGCGGCTGGCGGTGTCGACCGCCGCCGAGACCGCGTCCGGGCGTTCGGAGCCCTCGGCCAGCGCCAGCGCGACGGCGACCGCGAAGCTGTCGCCCGCGCCGCAGACGTCGGCGCTGGGCCTGACCGAGCGGGCGCGGGGCACTGGGAAGGGTTGTCCCCGGTGCGGGGGGACGAGCATCGCCCCCTCGCCTCCCAGCGTCACCGCGACCGCTCGGCACCCCCAGCGCCGCAGCAGCTCCCGGCCCGCCTCGGCGGCCGAGTCGAGGTGCTGCGTTCCGGTGAAATGCGCGGCCTCCGCCCGGTTCGGTACGACCAGGTCGGCGCGATCCACCGGTTCCGCGCCCCTGACGTGCGGCTCCCAGACCAGGGGCACGTCGGAGGGCAGCCCGCGCAGGGCCCGGCGCAGGGACGAGTTGCGCGTCGTGCCCCTTCCGTAGTCGGCGACCAGCACCGCGCCCGCGTTGTTCAGCACCGGCGGCAGGTGCGCGCCGAGCGCCCCGTCCAGCACCAGGCCCTCGCCGGAGTCGACCCGCAGCAGCGACTGGCCCGCGACCCGCACCCGCGTCTTGCACGGTGTGGCGCCCTGGAACGGCAGGTCCACCAGGCGGACCTGCTCGGCCAGCAGCCCGCTCAGCTCGCGGCCGTGGTCGTCGGTGCCGACACCGGCGACGAGCACGACCTCCACGCCCTGGCGGGCGGCGATCAGCGCGGCCATTCCCGCGCCGCCGGGGCGGCGCCTGCGCGCGGCGACGTCGACGACCGGCACCGGTGCGTCCGGGCACAGCCGCTCCGACGTGCCTTCGAGGTCGATGTCGAGCAGGGCGTCCCCGACCACCACCAGCGGACCGCGCATCATCGCACCGCGCTCCCCTCTTCCCGCCGGGAGCCGGCCACGTCGAAGACCGCGCACAGGGCGTGGATCAGCGCGAGGTGCATCTCCTGGACGGTGGCCGGGCTCGGCGCCTGCACCGCCACCGCCTCGTCGCAGACGGCGGCAAGCATGGCGGGGCCGGTCAGCGCCCAGGTGCTCATCCCGATCTCGTGGGCCGTCTTCTCCGCGGTGATGACGTTCTGGCCGCGCTCGCTGGTCGACAGGGCGATGGGGACGTCACCGGGCCTGCCGTGGGCGCGCACGCCCCTGGCGAAGACCTCCTGCTCGCCGTAGTCGTTGAGGATCGCGGTGCAGGCCGAGTGGTCGGCGTGCAGCGGGATCGCCGCGCAGGGCCTGCGGTCGTACAGGAACCGCCCGGCCAGCTCACCGGTCGGGTGCTGCACCTCGGCGGCGCGGCCGTCGTCGCCGCACGCCGGCAGCCTGCCACCGGACTCGAGCACGGTCGCCGGCCGCCTGCCCCAGGAGTCGATCGAGCGCGCGTAGCGGCCGGCCCGCGAGGCGGAGTCGGCCAGCGCGGCGAAGTGCTCCTCGATCACGGCCTGCCCCCTGTCGACGCCAGGGGCCGGTGCAGGGTGCGGGCCCGCTGGTACACGGCCTCGGTCTGGGCGGCCAGCCGGTCCCAGCCGTAGCGCTCGCGCACCCGGCGGACCCCGGCCCGGCCCATCTCGGCCCGCCGGCGCGGGTCCGACAGCAGGTCCCGCAGCGCGCAGGCGAGCGCGGAGCTGTCCTTCGGCGGCACGAACAGCCCCGTCCCGCCGTCGGCCACCGAGTCGAGGTGCCCGCCGACCGCCGAGACCACCAGCGGCACGCCGCAGGCCATCGCCTCCAGCGGGACGGTGCCGAACGGCTCGTACCAGGGCACGCAGACCACCACGTCGGCCGACCGGTACAGGGCGGCGGCGGTCTCGTGCGGCACCTGCCCGGCGAAGCGCACCCGGTCGGCGACCCCGGCCCCGGCGGCGGCCGCGCGCAGCCTGGCGACCTCGGGATCGCCGTCCCACTCGCGGTGCGCGGGGCCGCCCGCCACGACCAGCTCCGCGCCGGGCACCTCGGCGAGAGCCCTGATGGCCGTGTCGACGCCCTTGCGCTCGACCAGGCGGCCGATGCTGAGGATGCGCGGCGCGTCGCCGCGGCGGGCGACCGGTCCCTCCGGGGTGAACTTGCCCAGGTCCGTGCCGCAGGGCACGATCGCCGCCCGCTGCGGCGGCAGCCCGATCTCCTCGAGCTCGCGCACCTCGTCGGAGCAGGTCGCCACGACCACGTCCGCCCCGCAGGCGAGCTCGCTCTCGACGCGTTCCCGCTGCGGCGGGCTGGTGTCCTCGACGCCCTGGTGGCGGCGCTTGACCCGGCCGAGCGCGTGGAAGGTCTGCAGCAGCGGGACGTCCAGGTCGCGCAGCCCGCGCCGGGCGGCGACCCCGCTCATCCAGAAGTGCGCGTGCACCACGTCCGGCCGCTCCAGCGCCCAGCGCACCGCCAGCCGGTCGCCGAACTCGGTCATGTGGGGCAGCAGGTGGTCCTTGGGGATCGGCTCGGCGGGCCCGGCGGGCACGTGCTCGACGGTCACGCCCGGCGCCACGCGCACGCTGGGCGGCAGCTCCGGCGAGTCCCGCCTGGTGTGCACGACGACCTCGTGCCCGAGCCGGGCCAGCCCGGTGGCCAGCTCCGCGACGTGCACGTTCTGACCGCCCGCGTCGGCTCCCCCGAGCGGGGCGAGCGGGCTCGCGTGCTCGGAGATCAGCTCGATCCTCATCCGGTCACCTCCTGCAGAAGTCGTCGGTGGCCGACCCGGGTTCCGGGTCGATCCACGGCGCGCACCACTCGACGACCCGGTCCACGCCGGACAGCAGCTCGCCCGCGGCACTCCCGCGCGGGCCCGCGAGCAGCACCACCTCGGTCGCGCCCGCGGACGCCGCCCGGATGGCCGGGCCCGCGAGCAGCACGTCGCCCGCGTCGTCGATCCGGACGGTCAGGCCCCGGCCGGTCACCGCGCCGCCTCCGCCAGGATCCGGGTGACCGCCTCCGGCACCGTCCGCGCGACCTCGGCGTTCTGCCACGCCCACTGGATCTCCGGTGCGAGGGTGCGTTCGGTGGGCACCAGGATCGCCCTGGCGCCTGCCGCGCTCGCGGCGTCGACGTCGGCGCCGGTGTCGCCGATGACCACGCAGGCGCTCGTGGGCACGTGCAACTCGGCAGCCGCCCGCTCGATGAGGCCAGGCGCGGGCTTCCGGCAGTCGCAGCCGTCGGCGTCGCCGTGGACGCAGACCTGCCAGGTGCCGAACGGGCCGAGGTGGCGCTCCACCTCCCGGTTGACCGCGGCGACTTCGGACTCGTCGACCAGTCCTCTTGCGACACCCGACTGGTCGCTGACCACGCCGACGCGGATTCCGTTGGTGCGCAGCAGGTCCAACGCCGCGCGCACCCCGGCGACCGGGCGCACGCAAGCAGGGTCTCCGTTGTGGGGGACGTCGTGGATCAGCGTGTCGTCCCGGTCGAACAGCACAACCGCGGGCCGTTTCCGGTGCCGGCGTCGCCGGCGGGCTTGCCGCAGCTCCCCGCGCAGCCGGTGCCAGGTCGCCACGGGCGGGATCAGCGCGCTGGTGAACAGCATCCGCGCGACCTCGGCGGGGTCGCGCGGCCCGGGCGCGATGCGCAGCGCGGCGAACTCCGCGGTCATCCCGAACCAGACGCCGGCGGTGACCGCGGAAACCTTCGTCCACTTCGGTCTACCGCGGCCCGCGAGCGCCAGCACCCCGGTCGCCACCAGGGATGCGGTGACGAGCAGGTGCTTGCGGGGCCGTCCCGGGCCCTCCCCGATCGCGGCGCGCCACGTGCGGCCGTGCTTGCGGCGCATGATCGCGTTGTCCTGGTTGCCCACCTGGGCCCGGACGCCGGCCAGGAATCCGGCCGGGCGCACCGGGTGGACCGTGGCCCGGGTCCCGGAGACGATGCGGTAGCCCATGGCCTGCACGCGCAGCGCGAGGTCGGCATCCTCCCGGAAGGCGCGCGGGAACTCCTCGTCGAATCCCCCGGCGATGGTCAACGCGCCACGGCGGTAGGCCATGTCGGCGGTGATCCACCGCGCGCGGGAGCGCCCCGCGGTGCCGCGCTCCCAGTCCGTCGCCCGGCGGTGCCGTGGCAGCGGCACCTCGATGCGACCCTGGCTCGCGCCGACGTCGTCGGGCAGCGCGCCGATGTCCCGTCGCAGAGCGCGTTTCCAGTCCGGTCCCGGCGCCACGTCGTCGTCGAGGAAGACGACCCACTCCGTGCGCGTCTCCTGCCACCCGGCGTTGCGCGCCGCTGCCGGCCCGTGCCCACCCGAGCGGACAACCCGGGTCAGCAACGACGTGCGCGGAATCTCCAGCGGTGCGGGCGGACAGCGGCGGTCGTCGACGACGAGCACTTCCGCCGGTTGCGGTCCGGGCAGGTCCTCCAGTGCGGCGAGCAGCACCCCGAGGCTCTCGCGCCCGGTAGTGGGCACCACGACGGTGTAGTCGATGAGGCCCGCGCTCACCGCCGAACCCCCGCGCGCCGCACCGCGAAGGGCCCGAGCACCAGCAGGTCGATTGGAGCGGAACCGAAGCACTCCAGGGCGTCCACAGGGGTGTCGACCATCGGCCTGCCGGGCGGGTTGAAGCTGGTGTTGACCACAGTGGGCAGACCGGTTCGCGCGGCGAAGGCGTCGAGCACGCGCGCCAGGAGTGGTTCGCGGTGCCGGTCGACGGTCTGGATGCGCGCCGTGCCGTCGACGTGCACCACCGCCGGTATGCGGTCGCGCCACTCTTCCGCCACGTCGTGCACGAAGAGCATGTAGGGACTGGGAATCGGGCCCCTGCCGAAAAGCTCCGGGGCTCGCTCGGTGAGCACCATCGGTGCGATCGGCCGGAACCGCTCGCGGCCCTTGACGTCGTTGAGACGTTCGACGTTGCCCGCGTGCCCGGGGTGGGCCAGCAGCGAGCGGTGCCCGAGCGCGCGCGGCCCGAACTCGCTGCGGCCCTCAAACCAGCCGACGATCTCGTTGCGCGCCAGGGATTCGGCCACTTCCTCCGCCAGATCGTCCGGACGCTCGTAGGGGATGCGCGCGGCGTCGAGCCGGGCCGCAAGCTCGGCCTCGCCGAATCCGCGCCCGAGGTCGGCTCCGCTCATCGGGCGGATGGCCTCCCCGCTCTCGGCCGCCACGTGCAGCGCGGCACCGAGCGCGGTACCGGCATCCCCGGCCGCGGGCTGCACCCACACCTCGTCGAACGGCCCCTCGTCGGCGATGCGCGTGTTGGCCACGCAGTTCAGCGCGATGCCGCCGGCCATCGTCAGGTGCCGCTGGCCGGTGCGGTCGTGCAGCCACCTAGTCAGCTCGAGCAGGACCTCTTCCAGCCGCACCTGCACGCTGGCGGCCAGTTCGGCGTGCGCGGGGAGCATCTCGTCGCCGGGGCGGCGTCGCGGTGCCCACTGCTCCCAGTCGATCGGGGCGATGGTGAATCCGCCGTCGGTCACGCGCACGTGCTCGGCGAAGCCGGAGAGTTGAGCCGGTTTCGCGTAGGCGGCCAGCGCCATCACCTCGTACTCGTCGCCGGAGCGGTGGAAACCCAGGTGCTCGGTCAGCTCCTCGTACATCAGCCCGAGGGAGTGCGGCAGCCGTTGCCGCGCATGCACTTCGAGCTTGCCGTAGCGGTACTCCCCCGCCAGCATCGACGTGCTCTCACCCCGCCCGTCGGCGGTGAGCACGGCGCAGTCGCCGAACGGCGCCGCGAGCCCGGCGGATGCGGCGTGCGCGTAGTGGTGCGGGACGAACCTGCTTCGCGCGTGTTCGATACCGGGTAACGCGGTGCGCAGGAAGCGCGGCGCGCGTTCGGCGTAGGCGGTGCGCAGGTCCTCCCAGCCCGGGTCCAGCCCTTCCAACCCGTTGTCGACCAGCGCGGGTTCGTAGGAGAAGGCGACGACGTCCACATCGGCCGCGGAGATCCCAGCCTCGCGAAGGCACCACCCCGCCGCGCGATCGGGCTGCTCCCAGGCCGCGAACGGCACCGGCTGCTTGCCGTGCTTGCGCCTGCTGAAGCGCTCCTCCTCCGCCGCGGCGACCACGTCACCATCGACGACCAGCACCGCCGCCGGGTCGTGGAAGACCGAGTTGATGCCGAGGATTCGCACGAGTGCCCCCACGATGCGAAGGAAAGACCTGCCGTGGCACCGCGCGCCGGCGTCACGCGCCACTGCTCATACCGCTACCCTGCGAAGCGGCTCTCGAAACGTTTCAGCGCAGGAAGTTGACCTCCGCAGGCAGGAAAACTGTCGCGCAACACTCCAACGTGGACGCTCGGTCCGCGTGATCCGCTACAGCGCGTGTGGTTGTCCCCCCCTTCCGTATTCTGGTGACGCGGAGGATGCGTCGACGACGAGAGGTGATGACGTGCGTGTGCTGGTCGTCGGCTGGGCGAGCTTCCTCCACGGGAGACCACCGCCGGTGACGTTGCCGCCATGAGGCGCGTGGCCACCGCACTGCGCGCTGCCGATGTGCCCTGCGACTGCGCCTGGAGCCCGGGTTTCGAACCCGGCGCGCTGAGCATCTCCGACGCGGAGCCGAGGAATTACACCGATGTGGTCTTCGCCTGCGGCCCCGCACGGGGATGGCAACTGCGCGAGCTGCACCAGCGCTACGCCCGCTGCCGGCGGATCGCCGTGGGTGTTTCCGTCGTGGACCCGGACGATCCCGCGCTGACCGACTTCGACGTCGTGCTGGCACGCGACGGCCCGGGAACCACACCGGTGCAAGATCTGGCTTCACACCAACGATCCCGTGCGCTGCCGGTCGCCGGGGTCGCGCTCGCACCGGGACAGCCGGAGTACGGCGACCGGCGCCGCCACGACGAGCTGCACCGGGTGTTGCAGGGGTGGATCAACGCACTCGACTGCGCACCCCTCGAACTGGACACCCGGCTCGACACCGGCGACTGGCGGCACTGCTGCACACCGGAGCAGTTCGCCGTGCTCGTGGGACGCACCGACGTGGTGCTCACCTCGCGCCTGCACGGACTGGTTTTCGCGTTGAGCGGCGGAGTTCCCGCGCTCGCGGTCGACCCGGTCGACGGCGGCGGCAAGGTCTCCGCGCAGGCCGAGGCCTGGAACTGGCCCGCGGTCGTCGGTGTCGGGGAGGTCCTGCGAGCGGGAAGGCCGTGGGAGGTGCTGGACAGCTGGTGGTCCTGGTGCACGTCGCCCATCGCGCGGGCCCTGGCCCGGATGCGAGCGCGCACCGACGTCGACACCAGCCGGGGGCTGACCGAACGGATGCTCGCCGAACTCCACGGGTGCGCGGTCGCCGGTTCCGGGACCGGCGAGCGGCAGGGCTGACAGGAGGTGGCACGTCGTGGTCGACAACGGCTCCAGCAATGAGTTGGGCCAGCTCGTGGAGGGAGTTCCCCGATGTGGAAGTCGTGCGCTCGCCCAGCAACCTCGGCGCGGTCGCGCGCAACCTCGGTGTGCTGCGGGCGTGAACCCGCCCAAGAACTGAGTTCCGCGACCGGGTGCCCGCGCTACGACGGCGGTTCCGGCACCTCTGGTGTCTCCGGCGCGTCAGGTCGGTCCGGGTCCGGCACCTCGGGCGTTCCCGGGGCGCTCGGCTTGCGCGGCTGCACCGGACGCGGGGTGTTGGGCGGGTCCGGGACCTCAGGCGTGCCCGGCCAGTCCGGATCCGGTACTTCCGGCGTGCCCGGGTGCGGCGAGCCGGGGTCGCCCGCCCGCTCGGCGGTGGACCTCCTCGTTGCCTTCCGGTCGTCGCGACGCTCGGGGATCGTCACTGCTGCGCGCTCCTTCCCGGCTGCTACCCGCCGAACCGGACCAGACGGCGCTCCAGGCCGTCGTCGGCGTTCGGGCGCCGGAAGTCCGGCGGCACGAGCGCACCCGGGCTCTCGCCGTCCTCGGCCTCCCGCAGGTAGCGGTCGACGGTGTGCGGCTTGGGCAGGATGTCCTCACCCAGGTAGCTGACCACGACCGTGTCATCGTCCTCGCTGGTGACGACCCGCAGCGCCCAGCCGTTGATCTCGTCCCAGGTCAGCAGAACCCGGCAGCCGGGCAGGGTGGGAACCCTCGACCGCACCGCGATGATCGCCGTGGCGAACCCGCCGTCGACGTCGACCTCCGCGCCCTCGACATCACCGCCGAGGCGGCCGACCACCGCTTCGACGTAGTTGACCAAGCCGTCCAGCGCTGAACCGCTCACGTCCATCACGGCTCCTCCTCTCCGGCGGGTCCGTCGGCGACCGGAGGCGCACCGGCGGTTCGGACGGGTCGGACGGGTCGGAAACCCTCCTCGGTGAGGTGCTTGTGCCTAGCTTGCCCCCGTCGGGCGACCCTCAAACAGGTTCGTGCCAACGCTGTGAAACCGCCCGTACGGTGCGCACGGGCGACGCGGCGGCATCAGGGTTCAGCGGGACGGGGCCTCAGCCAGGCCCGGAACTCGGAGACCCCGTCCTCAGCGCTCCGCTGCTCGGCGCCACAGGGTTTCCTCCGCCCCGGGCCTGAGTCGACGTAGCGGCGCGTGGCGGAGTTGCGCGGGGGCTCGTCCAGCAGCCGCGGGAGCCGTTCGACGTGGTCGGACACGACGCAGCGCTCGCGCAGCACTCAGCGCCACGGCGACGGCCGACACCGTGTGCCGGTCGCTGGGCGGTGAGCCCGACCGCGCCGCAGCGCTGGGCAGCCGCCAGCGCAGCCACGTGGTCCACAGCGCGTTGCGGATTCCGAGCTGCCTGCGCCGCCGGGCGTCCCTGGCGTGTTCAGCAGCTCGTCGCGGCGGTCGCGGGTGATGATCACCACCGTCGAACGCGCTTTCCCGCTCTGGTGCACCGGAAATCTCATCGCCGTCGCGGTCGACGACGTTGAACCACCCCGCCGGTCGCGGCCCCACGCCCGGGCGTTTGTCCGGTACCAGCAGCG
The DNA here is from genome assembly GCF_018141105.1 of Saccharopolyspora erythraea. Classification (NCBI taxonomy): domain Bacteria; kingdom Bacillati; phylum Actinomycetota; class Actinomycetes; order Pseudonocardiales; family Pseudonocardiaceae; genus Saccharopolyspora; species Saccharopolyspora erythraea. Next base: position 1,593,803 of record NZ_CP054839.1, read on the forward strand.
GGTAGTTGATGCGGGTCCGGCAGGAAGGCGGTTCTGCGGTGGGCAACGGATTCGAACGCGCGGCCGTCACGGGCGGAGCGGGCTTCCTCGGATCGCACCTTTGCGAGCAGCTCGTCGCCGCGGGCACCGAGGTGCTGTGCCTGGACAACCTGGTGACCGGTTCGGCGGACAACGTCGAGGCGCTGCGCGGTGATCCGCGCTTCGAGCTGGCCGACCACGACATCGCGCGGTCGCCGGTGCACGCCGACGGCATCGACCTCGTGGTGCACATGGCCTCACCGGCCTCACCCGAGCACTACCTGCGGCTGCCCCTGGAAACGCTGCGGGCCGGTAGCGCGGGCACCGAACACGCCCTCGAGCTGGCCGAGCACAACGGCGCCCGGTTCCTGCTGGTGTCGACCAGCGAGGTCTACGGCGACCCGCTGGAGCACCCGCAGACCGAGGAGTACTGGGGCAACGTCAACCCGGTCGGCCCGCGCGCCGTCTACGACGAGGCCAAGCGCTACGCCGAGGCGCTGACCTCCGCGCACCGCTCGTGCCGGGGCACCGACACCCGCATAGCCCGGGTGTTCAACACCTACGGGCCGCGGATGCGCCCGGACGACGGCCGGATGGTGCCGACGTTCGTCCGCCAGGCGCTGTCCGGCGAACCGATCACCGTCGCGGGCGACGGAACACAGACGCGGTCGCTGTGCTACGTCGGCGACACCGTCCGCGGACTCCTCGGCGTCGCCGGGGGCGACTGGCCGGGGCCGGTGAACATCGGCAACCCCGACGAGCTGACCGTCCGCGAGCTCGCCGAGCTGGTCCGCGAGCTCGCCGGGTCGGCTTCTGAGATCGCCCACGTCCCCGCCGTGGTCGACGACCCGAAACGCCGCTGCCCGGACATCGGCCTCGCCGAGCGGGAACTGGACTGGCGGCCCGCCACCGGCACCAGGCAAGGTCTGCTGCGCACGATCACGTGGTTCCAGCGCAACCTGCACGGCGCCGGGCACGCGAACGTCGGCTGAGCCCACCGGAGTTTGCCCGGCCCACCTTCGCGGCAACCCATCGCGTGCACGAGGAGTTCGACATCGCGGAGGTCGTCATGGCCGACAGCGAACGCGGTGAACGCCCCGACCGCGCGCCCGGGGCCGCGGCCGAACAGCCGCGCAGCGACGTGCCCGAGGACACCGGATACGACGAAGCGGCCGGCGACCGGGTCACCCCCGGTCGGCAACCCGCGCCGGAGGACGAACCGGAGCCGCCGGAACCGTCGCACCTGCGGCACCTGCCCGCCGACATCCCGCCCGGCGGCGGGCAGGGGACGTAGCACTTCGCGAGCGGAGCGGAGCGCAGTCGGCGCTGCGCACGAGCCGACGTGTGCGCGATCACTGAAGATCTTCACCCGATTGCATGTGTCCGCGTGGGGTCCGGTGGGTAATCGACTGCCAGAGGGACGGACACCCCATCGGCGCGGAGGTGATCGAGTTGACGACGACGGCGCGACTTCCCAAGCCTGTCACCGACTCCTGGCAGTGGCAACTCAAGGCTGCCTGCCGGGACCTGGCTTCCAGCCGGTTCTTCCACCCCGACCACGAGCGCGGCAACTCGCGCGACGAGCGCGAGCGCAACGCCAAGAAGGTGTGCCACACCTGCCCGGTCATCCGGGAGTGCCGCGCTCACGCACTGGCGACGAGGGAGCCGTACGGCGTCTGGGGCGGTCTGAGCGAGCACGAGCGCCGGACCCTGGTCTCCAGCGGGAATGTCGCTTGAGGCGCGGGGAAATCGTGCCGTGGCGCGGAACCAGCGTCGGCTGCTGACCCCGGCCGGGGCTCACGGGCCCGGAACCACTCCCGGCGTGCCACTGTGGACATCAGCAGCGCCGTCGTCTCCGGTAGCGCACGCCCTCGGGAGAACACGTGAGCGGTGAACTCGACGAGGTGGCGCGGGAGCTCTACCAGCTCCCGCCGAACGAGTTCACCGGCGCGCGAGGTGAGCGGGTCGCGCAGGCGCGCGAGCGCGGTGACCGCGAACTCGCGAGGGCCATCGGCAAGTTGCGCAAGCCCACGCTCGCCGCGTGGGCGCTCAACCGCGTCGCGGTGGCCGACCGCGAGCGGCTGGAACAACTCGTCGACGTCGGTGACCGGCTCCGTTCGGCGCAGCGGTCGCTGCGCGCCGACGACCTGCGCGAGCTGGACCGCCAGCGGTCGCGGCTGCACCGCGACCTGGTCGAACGCGCCGCGGCACTCGCCGGGGAAGCCGGGCAGGAACTGGGAAACCAGGCCCGCCAACAGGTCGAGCAGACCCTCAACGCTGCGCTGTCGGACCCGGACAGCGCCGGCGAGGTGTGCGCTGGGACTCTCGCGAAACCCCTGGACTACAGCGGTTTCGGACTCGACGAGCTTTCCGCCGAGGCTGTGCGTCGTGCTGCCGAACGCTCGCCCCGGAAGGAGCGGGAAACCTCCGCGAAAACCTCGGAGCGCGCCGCGAAGCCGGGGAAGACGAAGAAGAAACCGGAGCCGGAGCCCACCCCGAAGAAGAAGCCGGAGCCCACCCCGAAGAAGAAGCCGGAGCCGGCCCCGGCGAAGAAGTCCGTGCGCAAGGCGGAGGAGAAACCTCCCGCCAAGGAGGAGAAACGGCCCAGCCTGCGGGACAAGCGGCTCGCCGCCGCGCGCGGCGAGCGGGACGAAGCCGCCGCCGCGCTGCAACGAGCCGACGACGAGTTCGCGCAAGCCCGTCAGGAGCACCGCGCGGCCGAACGCCGGGTCGACGAACTGCGCGAGGAGACCCGCAGAGCCGAGCGCGAGCTCGAGAAGGCGCGGCGCACCGTGGAGCAGGCGGAACGACGGCGCGACCGGGCGGAGCGCCAGCGCTCCCGCGCCGAGGACCGGGTCGCGGACCTCGAAGGATGACGGAAACGAGCATCCCTCCCCGCTCAGTACGCCCGATCATCCCTGCGGGTGCAGGAGAACCTTGATCGAGCCGTCGACCTTGCGCTGGAAGATGTCGTAGCCGTTGGGCGCTTCCTCCAGCGGCAGGTGGTGCGTCGCCAGGTCACGTACGCCGAGCGGGTCGGACTCGTCCTCCACCAACGGCAGCAGGTCACCGATCCAGCGCCGCACGTGGGCCTGGCCCATGGCGATCCGCAGGCCCTTGTCGAACATCGTGAGCATCGGCAGCGGGTCGACCATCCCGCCGTAGACGCCGCTCAGCGAGATCGTGCCCGCCCTGCGCACCGAGTCGATGCATTGGTGCAGCACGGCCAGCCGGTCCACACCCGCCTTGTTCATCAGCGGCTCGGCGACCGCGTCCGGCAGCATGCCGACCATCTTCTGCGCGAGCTCGGCGCCGGGCGAGCCGTGTGCCTCCATCCCGACGGCATCGATCACCGAGTCGGGCCCCCGGCGGTCGGTCATTTCGCGCAGCGCCGCAGGCACGTCTTCGGTGTGGCGGGCGTCGACGACCTCGATCCCGTTGCGCTCGGCCATCTTCAGCCGCTCGTCGACGAGATCCACCGCGATGGGACGGAAACCGCGGTGCCGTGCGATCCGCGCGGACATCTGCCCGATCGGGCCGAGCCCGAACACCGCGACCGAACCGCCCTCCGGCACGGCCGCGTACTCGACGGCCTGCCACGCGGTCGGCAGCACGTCGGAGAGGTACAGGAACTGCTCGTCCGGCGGGCCCTCGGGCACCTTGATCGGCCCGAACTGCGCCTGCGGCACGCGCAGGTACTCCGCCTGGCCGCCGGGCACCTGCCCGTAGAGCTTGGTGTAGCCGAACAGGGACGCGCCGCAGCCCTGGTCGGTGTTCTGCGTCGTCTCGCACTGGGCGTGCAGGCCGCGACGGCACATCCAGCAGTCGCCGCAGGCGATGTTGAAGGGCACGACGACGCGGTCGCCCGGCCTGATGTGCTCCACGGCGGAGCCGACCTCCTCCACGATGCCCATCGGTTCGTGGCCGAGGACGTCGCCGGGGCTGAGGAACGGCGCGAGCACCTCGTACAGGTGCAGGTCCGAACCGCAGATCGCGGTGCTGGTGATGCGTACGACGGCGTCGGTGTCGGTCTCCAGCCGCGGGTCCGGCACGTCCTCCACACGCACGTCCCGCGGTCCCTGCCAGGTCAGCGCTCTCACTTCCGCACCCCGCACGTCTCGGTTCCGGCTGAAGCCGGTTCCAAGCGCGGTCTTCCCCGCCCGCTGCTCGCCTCGTGCGGCGGCGGCCGGCGCTTGGAACCGGGTGATCAGGTGCTACCCCGTTCCGCGACTCGGGCAAACGTCCGCGGGTGTAGGCGCGGAGTGGATGCGGGTAGGCGGGTGGTCGTCGAAGACATCGTCAGGAGAGGACGCCATGGGTGAGCGACACGTGGTCCCGAACCGGGGACACGGCGGCTGGAAGGTCATCGGATCGAGCACGGGTGCCACCGAGCAGCAGGCCGGCAGCCAGGCCGAAGCGGTCGAGCAGGCGATCGCGGAGCTGGCGCACGACGGCGGCGAGGTCCTCGTCCACGGCCTCGACGGCGCGGTGCAGGAGAAGCGGGTCGTCCACCCGCGGCAGCATTAATGATCTTTCGGTAATAGGGCGAGTCGCTGTGCGTGGTTTGTGTTGTGCGGTGAGATGATCGTGGTGTGCCGAAGTCTTCACGATCGACGGGCAAGCAGGCCCGTGAGAGCAAACCTGTTGCTGCTAGACGGGATTTCGAGGCGTTGCGCCAGCGGCGGATGCGAGCGGCGGAGATGTTCGATCGCGGCGAGCGGCAGGTCGATGTGGCTTCGACGTTGGGGGTGTCGGCGCAGACCGTGTCGAAGTGGTACCGGGCGTGGTCGGCCGGTGGTCGTGAAGGGCTGGCCGGTGCCGGTCGTGCCGGGCGGGTGCCCAGGCTGTCCGATGAACAGCTGGCCGAGGTGGAGGCGGAGTTGCTCAGAGGCCCACGTGCCAACGGGTTTTCTACTGAGATGTGGACGTTGGCCCGGGTGGCTGAGGTGATTGAACGCCTCACCGGTGTCCGGTATTCGCTCACGCAGACCTGGACGATCCTGCGCGAGCGGTTGGGCTGGAGTCGCCAGCGTCCGGCGCGCAAAGCCGCCGAGCGCGATGACGAGGCGATCGAGGAATGGGTCAAGGCCGAGTGGCCGCGGATAAAAAGGGGGCCCGGCGCCGAGGAGCCTGGATCTGCTTCCAAGACGAAAGCGGTTTCTCTCTGCTGCCCGCGGTGAGGGCCACCTGGGCGCCACGAGGCCAGACCCCGGTGCTGCGGCACCGGTTCTCCTGGAAGCGCATGTCGATGTCCGGCGCGCTGGCCTACCGACAGGATCGCAGTGCAGCGGTGTTTGTGTTTCAGATCAAGGAGGACAGCTACAACACCACCTCCCTGATCGAGTTCCTCACCGACCTGCACACCCACCTCGACGGAGAGCCGGTCACGCTGATCTGGGACGGGCTGCCCGCCCACCGGTCCAAAGCCATGAAAGCCTGGCTGGCCACACAGCGGCATTGGCTTGTCGTCGAACGACTTCCCGGATACGCACCCGACCTCAACCCGGTCGAACAGGTCTGGGGCAACCTCAAAGCCACCGAACTGGCCAACCTCTGCCCCAACGTCATCGATGAAGCTCATGCCGCTGCGGAGACCGGACTGGAACGCATCGGCAACAGCTACCAACTGTGCTACTCCTTCCTCGAACACACCGGCCTCCGCCTATGAACCAAGATCACCCAAATACCGAAAGATCATTAGGACCTGCTTCGAGCCTGGTCCGCGCGCTGACTGCCCCGGCCGTCGGCCGCCGCGTGGCGGCTCGGCCGGGTCCGTCACCGGCGGGCGGCAGACCCGGCGGTAGCGGCTTGGCCGGGTCAGTCGCCGGTCGGTAGGGGCTTGGCGGTCAGTCGCCGGGTGGCGGCGGCTTGGGCGAGTCGGCCTGCGCCCCGGCGCGGTCGAGCCCGCCGTCAGCCGTGCCGGGGGCCTCGCCGTCGTGCCCCTTCTCGTCGTTCGCCCCACGATCCCGCTGCCCCTCATCACCGCTCAGCGAGCGGACAGCCGCGGCCGACACCGCGAGCACCGGCACCGCGACGACCGCGCCCGCAACGCCCGCGAACACGAAACCGACCGAGATCGACAGCACCACCGCGAGCGGGTGCAGGCGTGACGCCCTGCCGAGCAGCAGCGGCTGGAGCACGTGGCCCTCCAGCTGCGTGACCACGATGACGATCGCCGCCATCAGCACGGCGGGCCAGAAGCCGACGGTGACCAGGCAGACCAGCACCGCCAGCGTGCCGGTGATCAGGATGCCGAGGTACGGGACGAAGGCCCCGAGGAAGACCAGCGCCGCCAGCGCCGGGGCCAGCGGCACACCGATGAGCGCCGCGCTGACCCCGACTCCGATGGCGTCCATGCACGCCACGGCCGCGGTCGCGCGGACGTAACCGGTGAGCGCGTCGAATCCGTTGCGCCCAGCCAGGTCCACGCGGTGCCTGCGCCCCACGGGGAAACCGCGCAGCAGGAAGTTCCAGATCCGGTCCCCGTCGTAGAGGAAGAAGATCAGGGTGAACAGCACCAGCAGCGCGCCGCCGAGGACCTCACCAGAGGTCACGGCCGTGCTCAGCACGCCGGAGACGATGCCGCCCTGGTGCGTCTGCAGGGTCGCGGTGGCGTCGTTGACCAGTTCGTCGAGCTGGCGCTGGTCGAGCCGAAGCGGTCCGAGCCGCAGCCACGTCTCCCCGCTCTCCAGCGTGTTGGACACCTGCGCCTGCAGGCGCGGCAGGTCGGCGACCACGGTGCCGATCACCAGCGCGAGCACCGCGCTGACCGAGATCAGCCCGACGCAGACCACGAGTGTGGTCGCCAGCGCGCGGGGCGCGCCCCTGCCCGTCAGCCACTTCGAGAAGGGACCGAGCAGCGCGGCGAGCAGCAGCGCGATGACCACCGGCATCGCCACCGCCGCCAGGTAGGTCAGCACGTAGCCCGCCAGGCCCACCGCGGCCGCGACGACGAGCACCCGCCAGCTCACGGCGGCCGCACCGCTGAGCCCGCGCGGCATCCAGGTTTCCTCGGAGGGTCCACGGCCGTTTTCCGCGCGCACGGCGCCGATCGTCGGACGAGCCATCCACCCCGATTGACCTGTGCGCCACGGCGCTAAACCCGCCCGCGGCGCACCGTGGCCCCCGTCACGGCCGGGTGCGCCGGAACTCTGGGGTTTCACACCGCGCAGGGGCCGGGTAGGGATGCGTTGGCACCGGTTCTCGCCGCTTCCGCCGGCGAGTCATCGGCCCGGTGGCCCGTCCGGCGGTGGCGGCGTGCCCCGCTTCCACCGCCGCCTCCTGGTCTCTCGACTGTGCTCGCGACCGGCCGCGAAGGGTATGCTCCCAGGTGGTTGAGCAGCCAGCCGGTGGATCGACTGCACCAGGCCGACGAGGTGCCGGCGATCCGTCTCGGCGGCGTGCCGCGGGCTGCGTCAGCCGCCGAGCAGCGGAAGCTGCGCCCTCTCGGCCCCAGCGAGAGGAGCACTGCCGTGACCGTCGAACCGAAAGCACCGCACGGCGCGTCCGGCCCCGATCTCGGAGAGCCGGCCGCACTCCCCCACGCCCTGCGAGTGCGGATATCCCACCCGCGCCCGGACGCGATCGTTGTGACCCTGGTGGGCGAGGTCGACGGCGCAACCGTCGAACGCTTCGAGGACGCCCTCCTGCCACGCCTGTCGGCCGGGGTGCGGCTGATCGTGGTCGACCTCGTGGCGGTCGGCTTCCTCGGCGTGGCGGGGTTGGCGCTGCTGGACTACACCTGCCACCGCGCGCGGGCGGGCGAGTTCGCGGTGCGGGTGGTCGTCCGCGACCGCGAGATCAAGCACGCGTTGCACAAGGCCTGGCTCGACGAGTCGATCGACTGCTACCCCAGCGTGCAAGCCGCGCTGGAGCCCAACGAGTCACCGATCTGAGCCCGCGGGCGGGCGCAGGTGCCGTGCGGGACGGGGAGAGCATTGCCGGAGACCGAACCCGTCACGCCGCACGCCCCTCACCCGTCACTTCGGCCTCTGCTGCACCAGAGGTTGCGCGACGTGACTTTCCTGCACTGGCCGTGCGCGGCCGAGCGCATCCGGCCGCGGCTGCCCGCGGGCACCGAACCCGACGTCTTCGACGGCCGGGCCTGGATCGGCGTCGTGGGACTCGGGATGGAGTCAGTGCGCGCGCTCGGCCTTCCGGTGCCGCCGCGCGTCCGCCGCGCCACCCGGATCACCCAGCTCAACGTCCGGACGTACTGCGTCGACTCCCGCGGGCGCCGGGGACTGGTGTTCCTGTCGATGGAGGCGTCCCGGCCGTCGTTCGGGCTGGCGGCGGGGCTCACCGGACGGCTCCCCTACCACTCGGCGGAGGTAGCGGTGCGGTCCTCGGACGCCGAGGTCCAGTACAGCGCCCGCCGTAGAGGTCGCCGCTTCCGTCTCGGTGCTTCCGCTCGCACCGCTTCGGGGAGTTTCCCGCCGCCGATCTGCATGAGATTCCGCGTCAGGCTGGGGGACGTGGTCGAACCGGGTCCGCTCGACCACTTCCTGACCGCCCGCTGGCGCCTGCACAACCGCTGGTACGGAACCACGATGCGGGTTCCGGTCAGGCACGAACCGTGGTCGCTGCGCACCGGCGAACTGGTCGACTTCGCCGACGGCGGTCTGCTCGCCGACGCCGGGGTGGAACCACCGGACGAGATCACGCACGTGCTCTACTCGCCGGGCACGCAGGTCGGGCTCGGCCTGCCGGCCTTCCTCTGACGTGCATTCGCCCCGCCGCGCTCGGCTGCGTCAGCCGGAGGTCTCCACCGATCCCCACTCCCACCGGTAGGGCTCGGCGGTGGGCGGCACGATCCGCCGCCACTCCACCTCGCCGCCGGACGCGTGCACGATGACGGCTCCGCCGCCTTCGTCCGCGGCGAAGCGGTACGCGGCCGCGACCGCGTCGGCCTGCGATTCCATGCGCTTGCAAGCCTGGGTGTCCCCCGGTGTCAGGACCTGCCACCGGCCTTCCGGATGTTGACGGACCCGCCACACTCCCATTGATCCCTCCACGAACCCCACCAAGATCGTCGCCCCCGTTCCGCCCCCGGAGTGCCCGCACGAATCCGTCGCCAATCCTGTTCGGACCTCTGGAGCCGATCCACCGGTTCGCCCGCGTTCGGGGTGGCCGAGCGCGCCTCCCCGGAAAGCCGGTGCGGTATCGGTGTTTCGCCGGGTTTCGCCGGGCCTCGGCGCCCGCTGACTTCGCGCACCGCCGGGACTTTCGGCCCGTTTGCGGTGCCGCTGCCGTCACCCGGTCGCGGGCATCGCCCCTCGGCGAGGATTGGGTCCGCGGCGGTCCGGGCAGCCGATGGCCGTACCCGCTCGGCACTTCCCCGCGATTCGAGGTGAACGGCGATGTCCCAGGCGATGCGCATGATCGAGACCTACCCGACGCGGGTCGACGCGCCCGACCTCGAAGCGCTGACGGTGTGCATCGAGGAGTGCATGGTCTGCGGCCAGGCCTGCGCCGCGTGCGCCGACGCCTGCCTGGCCGAGGACGACGTGGCGGCGCTGCGAGCCTGCGTGCGCAAGTGCCTGGACTGCGCCGACCTGTGCCAGTCGGCGACGGCCCTGCTCTCCAGGCACACCGGTGACAACGGCGCGGTGAGCAGGGCGCTGCTCGAAGCCTGCCGCAAGGCGTGCCAGCAGTGCGCCGAGGAATGCGAGCGCCACGCCACCGCCCACGCCCACTGCGCGGCCTGCGCCAACGCGTGCCGCCGCTGCGAGGACGCCTGCACCGCCCTCATCCCGCTGCTCGGCTGACGTCTTGGGCCCGATTACCTCGGAGGTAATCGTCATGGCGTGCCGACCGTGCAAGACTGCGATCTCTTCGTGGCAGAACGAAGTTCCAGGAGGGATCGCCCATGTCCATGGCCACACGCACTGTGGTTGAAGAACTTCTGCGCCGGATCGGCGAGAGCGATCCCGACGGCATCGCCGAACTGTATGCGGAGCAATGCGATTGGAAACTGGACTGGCCGGAATCCGAACACGGCCGCACAGCCACGCCGTGGATCCGCCACCGCTCCACCCGCGGCGACGCCGCTGCCCACTACCGCGAGCTCGCCGAGCACCACTTGCCCGAGCGGGTGGCCACCGAGATCGAGCGCGTTCTAGTGGACGGCAGCGAAGCGGTCGTGCTCGGCGAAATCCGTCAGACAGCCCGGTCCACCGGGCGCCCATACCGGGCGCGTTTTGCCTTGCACCTCACGGTCGAGGACGGCCTCGTCACCCGCCACCACGTCTACGAGGACAGTCTCGCCGTCGCTCAGGCATTCGACCCGCGCGGATGATCGCGCTAGGTGGTGGGTGGACCGCCAGTACTACTGGCGCGTCGTGTTCCTCCATCGGCACCGGCCTTCGATGGTGGCGCCGTCCGCGCACTGGTAGCCGGCCAGGTGCCGGCGTGCTGCCACACGGGTAGCCGTGTCCGTCCACTATGAACTGTCAGGTGCTCACAGCGGTCTGGTGCCGCGATCGTCCTCAAGCGTAGGCCGGCCCCGCTGCCCGCCGCTTGTTCCGTGCACCCGGTTTGCTGTTCCCCTCGCCGCGAGGGTCAGCCGTCGAGTGTCACCTCCCTGCGAAAGAGGCCGGCCAGCACGAAGGGGGCCCCGAACAACGTTGAGTTCGGCGGTTGTTCCGCCATCGTGCGCAACTCGATCTCCGCGTAGTCGGCGAAGATCCAGCGCAACGCGTCGGGCGTGTACGCCAGTCCTCCTTCGAGGCTGCCACGGCGGTAGAACTCCTCGTCCGGGAGTTCGGAACCCATGGCTCCGGACGCGAAGCAGGCGAGGCCGAAGTGGCCTCCCGGGACCAGCAGGCGGTCCAGCAGCTCCAGGTAGCTCACCCGGCGGTGCGGCGGCAGGTGGTGCAGGCAGCCGGAGTCGTAGACCAGGTCGTAACGGCGGGACGGCAGATCGGCGGCGAAGACGTCGGCGCATTGGAACCGCACCGTGACGCCCGCCTCGCGCGCCCGTTCCCTCCCCCAGGCCACCGCGCGGGGCGAGAGGTCGACGGCATCGACCTCGAAGCCGAGCGACGCCAGGTGGAGCGCGTTGCGACCCGGTCCGCAGCCCAGGTCGAGGGCGCGGCCCGGAGCGATCAGTCCCCGCTCGAGCCACGAAACCAGGCTCTCGTCCGGTTTGGCGGCGAAGAACGGGATCGGCGACTCGCGGTCGGCGTAGAAGCCGTCCCACCAGCCCGAGGCACCGGCCCGCCTGCGGTCCGCGTCGCCGGCGAGCAGTCGGTCGAGCATGCGCATGACGTCTTCCGACGTGCGGACATCCCGGTTCACCTAGACCTCCCCGGCCCATCTCCTGCGAGTCCTGCGACCTTAGACCGGATCTCATTTGGGGTTGTTGTGGGTGAGCAGATCGAGCTTGACCGCGCGGCGGTAGCAGATCACCGCGCACCCCAGGCTGGCGAATGCCGCGTAGTGGGCGGCCTTGCGCTCGTAGCGGCGAGCCAGCCGACGGAACCGGGAAACCCACTCCAGGGTGCGTTCGATGACGTAGCGGTGGCGCCCCAGCCGGGTGGTCGACTCGATACCCCGGCGAGCGATCCGGGCGATGATTCCTCGCCGACGCAACGCGTGTCGGCAGACCGGATAGTCGTAGCCCTTGTCCGCGTGCAGCTTGCGCGGCCGACGCCGAGGCCGTCCGACAGGCCCTCTGACCGGCGCAACAGCATCGATCACCGTCTGAAATTCCCGGTGATCGTTGCGGTTGGCCGCGGAGATGACCACGGTCAGCGGGATGCCACTGCGGTCGCTCATCGCGTGGATCTTCGAGCCTGGCTTGCCCCGATCCACCGGGCTGGGGCCGGTCAGGTCCCCCTTTTGACCGCCCGGATGTACATGCTGTCCACCGACGCCCGGGACCAGTCGATCGCTCCAGCGGTGCCCAGCAGGTCCAGCAGTTCCTGGTGCAGCCGGGTGAACACCTGCGCGGCACTCCACTCGGTGAACCGGCGATGGGCGGTAGGAGCACTGACCCCGAACGACGTGGGAAGTGCTGACCACGCGCACCCGGTTTGCAGCACATACAGGATCGCGGCCAGCACCGTGCGGTCGTCCAACCGACGCCGACCTCCGCCCTGGTGACGTTGCGGCACATCCGGCAACAGCCCTCGCGCCAGCAGCCACAACGACTCCGGACACCACTTCTCCACATCGTCCATCGTTGATCAACAATATCGCCTACCCAACAACACACCCAAATGAGATACGGCCTTAGTGCCCGGGACCGACACCGCCGCTGTGTCGCTCTGACCGCTTTCGGGCCCTGTTCACCGGGTCCGGCGCCGCCCGATCGCCGGGAGGCCGAGGGCATGGCGAAGAAGTCCGCGAGGCGGCCGAAGAGGTCCGCGAGTAGGCCGAGACCTACCGCGCCGGAGCGCCCAGGCCCGTGCGCGGCTGCGTGCTGACGATGGCGTTGTTCAGCGCCCTGGTCGCGGCCGCGGCGGGTCTGGCCGCCACCACCGCCGGAGCAGCCAGACCAGGCACGCCATCGGTGAGCTCATCACCTGCCCCTTCTGCCTGGACCTGTGGATCGCCACCGGTTCGCCGTCGGCATGGTCTTCGCCCCGCGCCTCACCCGCCTCGTCGCCACCACCTTCACCACCATGACCGGCGCCGACTTCCTGCAGCCGGCCTACGCCCGCGTGCAGCAGTCGCAGTCCTGGCCCGCCGAGCACGGCAGTGGCGGCGAGGCCGGGTCTGGTAGGCATGCGGTATGGATCTGGCAGAACTGCGGGACCGCCTGCGCGGGTTCGCCGCCGACCGCGACTGGGAGCAGTACCACACGCCGAAGAACCTCGTCATGGCGTTGGGCGGTGAAGTCGGCGAGCTGGCAGCGCTTTTCCAGTGGCTGACCCCTGAGGAGTCCGCCGGTGCCGCCCGCGACCCGGAACTCTCGCCGGACGTGCTCGACGAGCTGGCCGACGTCACCATCTACCTGGTCCGCCTCGCCGACGTGCTCGGAGTCGACCTCATGGCCGCGGCCGAGGCCAAGATCGAACGCAACGAGCACCGCTTCCCCAAGAAGGTTTAGCGGTCACACCGGCAGTTCGTCGTTCCATGTCGGCAACATGCGCGCAAGCCGAATGCGGAACGCTTGAGAGACGGTAGCGCTCTTCGTCCTATGTGGTCAGCGCTCCGGATGGCCCCCGAAGCCCGAAGGGGTGGCGCGTCCGGTGCGGCCGCCGGGTGGCCGCACCGGACGCGGCAGTGACCGCCGTGCGGGCACACGCCGTAAGAATGCCCGCGCGGCGGTCGGAGTCCCGGGTTATGCCCGGGCGACCAGTTGCCGGTGCTGCTCGACCTGGCGGTGAGGCTGCTCGACCTGCCGGGGTGCCTCGACCTGCAGGGGCGGCTGGTCGGCTTCCTCGAGCACGCGGCCCGCGGCCGAGTCGAGGTTGGCCACGATCCAGCTCTCGATGGTGCTGCCCGCCCGTTCGGCGGCACGCTGCCAGCGGTCCAGGCGCTCACCCGTCACCTGGATGGCGGGCATCGCCCGCTCGACGCTGCTCGCGCCCTGCACGGCCAGCCTGCTGTTGCGGATGTGCTGCCGGAGCTGGTTGCGCGACCAGCCGGCCTCCTCGGCGCGGTCGAGCCAGCGGTCCTGCTGGTCGACCGGCAGCGCGGCGACCTCGGCGTGGTGCTGGAAGCTGAGCTTGTCGCGCCGCCGCGACAGCTCGAAGCGACGGGCAACCCAGGCGTAGTTGCGGATCGTCTGGTAATCGAGCCGGGCCGTCTCGATCGCCCGCCGGTAACGATCCGAATACCGCGCCTGCCCGTAGACCACCCAGTCACCCAGGAACCAGGCCGACGAATTCACGATTCGGGTAATCTTCTTTCCCGCCCGCTCCCAGTCCTCGAATGGCAGCGAATGCGGAAACTGCAACCCCACCTGGGTCGCCAGCACCTCACCGGAGCGTTCCACCCGCTTTTCCCTGCCACTGTCCAGGGACCGGGAATCGCCATTGGTCAGCCGGGAGCCATGATCGCGATCGCGCATGTCCTGTACCACTGATCCCTTTCTGGCGCACGCGCGACGGCATGCCCACGAATAACGCGCATGCCCTCGCGACATCGAAGACGCATCGTTGCCCCCAGGCATTCAATCCCACCATACGGGCAAAACCACCCCCGGCATACATCCAACCGGGTGACGAAATCACAATGATTGCTTGCCCAGCAGCCGTTCGATGAACTCGGCAACCCCTTCTTCGTCATGCGGTCCGGCGAGATAACCCGCAACGTCCATCGATTCCAGATCGGCATCGGCCATCGCCACCGGGATGTCCGACCAATCCAGCAGCGGCAGGTCCGCGGGCACCGCACCGAAGGCAACCGTGGTCGCGGCCGGCGCTTTGTTCTGACGGCACAACGATCTCAGGTGACTGGCGTGGTCCACTCCCACCGGCAGCACGTCGACGAAACCGGGCGCGGGAATCGCCACCGCCCCCATGGAAGCGATTTCACGCCGGACTTTCTCCGCCAGGATCGCCACGGGAACGGAATCGGACTGGACCATGATCTTTGTCACAGGACCGGAAACCTCGACCCTTTCGGACCAGGTCAGCCCGGGCGAGTCCGCCCAGCCGATCCGGAAATCCTCGTCGAGCTCGCACCCGCCCAGCGAGTCGAACGCGAGCCGGACGCCGTCGAGCCTGCCCCGCAGGATTGCCGCGAGCCGACGCGATTCCTGCACGGAGAACATTTTCGCCGCCAGCAGCCGCTCCCGCCAAGGGTCGAACACGACTCCGCCACCGGAACAGACCAACGTCTGAGCACCCGCCTGTCGCGCCAATTCCAGCGCCGATCGAAGCGGGCGGGTGGTGACGAGCACGAATCGTCCTCCGCCGGAACACAACCGGGTTATCGCACGCCGCGTGCGCTTCGTTACGCCCGTCCCGGCCGCCACCAAAGCATTGTCCAGACTGGATGCGACCAGGAATTCGGTACGGGTTTCAGCAATCACCGCCACACACCACTTCTGCGGAAAGTGTTCGACATGCGTTGCCTGGACGTGCCGGGTTTTCGGCGCGCGACGACGAGTACCGCTCGCTTTGCTCCGGGGCGCCGCACACCAGGTCGGCCGATCGTCAACCGTGCTGCATGCCACGAGCGGCTGTCAACACGCCTCGACCTCGGTTGTCCCGCCGGCGGGACAACCGAGGTCGCCTGCCTGGAGTCCGGTGCACGCAAAGCCGCACGTAGGAGTGTGCGAGACCGAGGGCAGGATCGTCCGATGTGAGTCGCACCGCTCCACCTCCATGGCGGCGGCCATCCGGGTGACGGCCACGCATCCGGGAAATCCGACAACGAGAAACGCGTGGCGGTGGAAGGGCCCGAGTAGGTAGCGAGGAATCCGAAGGGACGGAATATTCCGCGGAGTTCGAGCACGAGGTGCCGTGGGGGCCGTGACGGACGAGGGCGGCAAGGGTGGACGCGGGTGGCAAGGTTGGACGAGCGGAGCCAAGAAGTGGGCACCGGCAGCAGGGGTGGGCATGGGCGGCCACAGCGGGCGCAATTGGCAACCGGGGCGCCCGTAGGACGCGGGCGGGCGACGAGGCAGCTTCCGCACGGCCACGGCGGGCGTAGCGGGCCACTCGGGGAGAGGCGGCGGTGAGGCGGCCACCAGGAAGCGGGCTGTTGCGTTCGAGCCGACGCAGACGCTGGCGACCAAGCCGACGCGGGCTGTGGGCCCCGGGGCAGTCGCGCGCCACGCCGGAAGCAGGGGCGGCGGGAATCCCGCCGTGGTGCGTGCGTTGATTGTGAACGTGATGCCACCGCGTTTCTCCGTGCTCGACCGCTCGCGCACCCGCCAGGGGCAGGGCCACCCCGAAGCGCTGCGGGACACCGTCGCGTTCGCCCGCGAGATCGAGTCGCTGGGCTACCACCGGTTCTGGCTCTCCGAGCACCATGGCGTCCCGGGCGTGGCAGGCTCCGCCCCCACCGTGCTGGCCGCCGCCGTCGCGTCGGCCACCTCAAGCATCCGCGTCGGGACCGGTGGCGTGATGCTGCCGAACCACCGGCCGCTGGTGGTGGCAGAGCAGTTCGGCGTGCTGGAGTCGCTGTTCCCCGGCCGGATCGACATGGGTCTGGGCCGCTCGCTGGGCTTCACCGCTCCGGTACGGCGCGCGCTCGGCGCGGACAGGGCAGACGCCGAGCGGTTCCGGGAGCAGGTCGCGGAGCTGCTCGGGTACTTCACCGGAGACCGGCCCGGGGTGCGGGTGAGCCCGAGCGAAGGGCTGCGCGTCCCCGCGTTCGTGCTCGCCACCGGCGCCGGCGCCGACCACGCGGCCGAGCTCGGGCTGCCGCTGGTGATCGCCGCCGTGCGCGGGGAGGACGCGATGCTGCGCGCGATCGAGCGGTACCGCGACCGGTTCCGGCCGTCGGCCTCGACACCGGCGCCGTACGTGGTCCTCTCGCGCACGGTGGCCGTGGCGGAGACGACCGAACGCGCGTACGAGCTGCTGGTGCCGGAGGCGTGGGCGATGGCCTTCTCCCGCACGCGCGGCGTGTTCCCCGCGCTCGCCCCGGTCGGCGAGGTGTTGTCGCTGGAGATGACCGACCGCGAGCGGCGGCTGTTCCAGGAGGCCATGCGCGCCGACGTCCACGGGACCGAGGACGAGGTCCGCGCGGCGCTGACCCGGCTGGGCGAGCGCACCGGCGCGGACGAAATCCTGGTCACCACGAGCACCTACGACCGCGGGCGGATGCTGGACTCCTACCGCAGGCTCGCGTCCGTGGCGGGGCTGCTGCCCACCCCCGTGGGAGGCTGACGGGCCGACGTCCGGCCGGTGCGCGGATTCGGCCGTACGGTGCCGGCATGGTGGACTTCCGGGCTCTGCTGATCGACATCGACGGCGTGCTGACCGTGTCGTGGCGGCCGCTGCCGGGCGCCGTCGATGCGCTGGCGCGGTTGCGCGCGGCGGGCGTGGGCGTCCGGCTGGTCACCAACACCACCTCGCGGACCCGCTCCTCCATCGTCCGCGCGCTGCGCACCGGCGGCTTCGACATCGCGACCGACGAGGTCATGACCGGTGTGGTGGCCACGGCGGAGTACCTGCGCCACCACCACCCAGGTGCCCGGTGCCTGCTGCTCAACAGCGGTGACGTCACCGACGACCTGGAAGGCGTCACGCTCGTCGACGACGATCCCGACGTGGTCGTGCTCGGCGGCGCGGGCCCGGAGTTCGGCTACGGGGCGATCAACCGCGTGTTCGGCCACGTCCAGCGCGGCGCGTCCTTCGTCGCGATGCACAACAGCCTGCGGTGGCGCACGAGCGAGGGGCTTGTCCTGGACAGCGGCGCGTTCCTGCTCGGCATCGAGCGGGCGGCCGACCGCGAGGCGGTGGTGGTCGGCAAGCCCAGCGGGGAGTTCTTCACCTCGGCACTGCACTCCCTGGAGGTCGAGCCCGGGGCCGCGCTGATGGTCGGCGACGACGTCGAGTCCGACGTGCTGGCCGCGCAGCGCCTGGGGATCACCGGCGTGCTGGTGCGCACCGGCAAGTACACGCCGGAGACCACCGAGGCGGCTTCCGGCGTGCCCGACCACGTGCTCGACTCGTTCGCCGACGTGCCGGACCTGCTCGGGGTCTGACTCCGGCGACCGTCCAATCAGGCCAGGAGGACGAGCAGGAACCAGGAACTCAGTGCACCGGCAGCAGCACACCGCGCTCGGAAGCCGGGCGCGGACCGGTGATCCGTCGTTGCGACTCCTCGATCCGGACGTCGTTGATGCTGGCCTCCCGGCGGCGCATCAGACCGTCCTCTGCGAACTCCCACAGCTCGTTTCCGTAGCTGCGCCAGAAAACGCCTTCCGGGTCGTGGCACTCGTACTGGAAGCGCACCGCGATGCGGTTGCCGCGGAACCCCCACAGCTCCTTGCGCAACGCGTAGTCGAGCTCCCGCTGCCACTTCTCGCGCAGGAAGCCGATGATCTCGGCGCGCCCGGTGATGAAGCGGTCCCGGTTGCGCCAGACCGAGTCCTCGGTGTAGGCGAGCGCGACGCGCTCCGGGTCCCGGGTGTTCCAGGCGTCCTCGGCGGCCTGCACCTTCTGCAGCGCGGTGTCCTCGTCGAACGGCGGGAAAGGCGGTCGGGGTGTCATCCGGCGGCTCCAGGTCCGGTGGAGAACGTTCGTTCTCCTCTCGCCCGCTACAGTAGAGAACGACCGTTCTCCTTCGCCACCGGGAGGCAGCGTGCAACGCCGCGAAGCCGAGGAGCGGCTGCTCGACACCGCCGAAGCGCTGTTCTACGAGCGCGGGGTGCAGGCGGTCGGGATGGCCGAGGTCCGCACCGCCTCCGGCGTCTCGCTCAAGCGGCTCTACCAGTGCTTCGAGTCCAAGGACCGGCTCGTCGAGGCCTACCTGCGCCGCCGCGACGAACGCTGGCGGGCGTCACTCGACCGCTACGTCGCCACCCACCCGGACGGCGGAGTCCTGGCCGTCTTCGACTGGCTCCACGAGTGGTTCGCCGAGCCCGGCTTCCGCGGATGCGCCTTCATCAACTCCTTCGGCGAGCTGGGGGCGACCTCCCCCGCGGTGGCACGCGCCGCACGGGATCACAAGGACGCGCTGCGCGCCTACCTGCTGGACCTGCTGGACGCCCCTGACCAGGAAGAACTCGCCGACCAACTGCTCGTGCTGATCGACGGGGCCATCACCGGCGCCGCGATCGGCGGCTCGCCCCGCACGGCGCTCGCCGCCCGCTCGGTCGCTCACGCGCTGGTGGCGGCCACGCGCTGAACCAGCCGACGAGTTGTCAGGTGTGACTTGACGCACAATTCTTGTCGTGACGGTCCGTCGCCAAGCTCGCCGGGACACGTGACACCCGGCTAGCGGGGCCCTCCGGCGAGGAGGCATTCCATGACGATCATGCGTGTCAAGTCAGCGGAGCAGTCGATACGCGACGCCGAAGCCCCGGAGTTCCGGCTTCGCCGGGTGCTGTCCGCGTGGGACCTGCTGGGCATCGGTATCGGCGCGATCATCGGCACGGGCATCTTCGTGCTGACCGGGGTGGCCGCGGCCACCGACGCCGGACCCGGAATCGCGATCTCGTTCGTGCTCTCGGGCATAGCGTGCGGGCTGGCCGCGCTCTGCTACGCCGAGTTCGCCTCGGTCGTGCCCGTCGCGGGGTCGGCATACACGTTCTCCTACGCCTCGCTGGGCGAGTTCCTCGCCTGGATCATCGGCTGGGACCTCGTGCTCGAGTTCATCATCGGCGCCTCGACGGTGTCGGTCGGCTGGTCGCAGTACTTCGTCGAGGCGCTCAGCGCCATCGGCCTGGGACTGCCGCCCACGCTGACGGCCGCTCCCGGGGCCGGCGGGGTGGTCAACGTGCCCGCGGCGGTCATCGCGCTGCTGCTCACCGTCGTGCTGGTCGTGGGCATCCGGCTCAGCTCCGCGGTGACCAACGTCGTCGTGGCCATCAAGCTCGCCGTGGTGCTGTTCTTCATCATCTTCGGCGCGTTCTTCATCAAGGCCGCGAACTGGAGCCCGTTCATCCCGCCGCACCAGCCGCCGGACCCGGCAGCCGCGGGCTCGGCGCTGGACGAGCCGCTGATCAACGCGATCTTCGGGGCCACCGGGTCCTACGGCCTCAGCGGCCTGGTCGCCGGTGCCGCGCTGGTGTTCTTCGCCTACATCGGCTTCGACATCGTCGCCAGCGGTGCCGAGGAGACCCGCAAGCCGCAGCGCGACATGCCGATCGGCATCCTGGGCTCGCTGGCGGTCTGCTCGGTGCTGTACGTGCTGGTGTCGCTGGTGATGACCGGCATCGTCAAGTACACCCAGCTCGACACCGCGGCTCCGATGGCCACCGCGTTCCAGGCCATCGGCGCGCCGTGGGCGGTCGGGCTGGTGTCGCTGGGCGCGATCGCCGGCCTCACCACGGTGATCCTCATCCTGATGCTGGGGCAGGCACGGGTCGGGTTCGCCATGAGCCGCGACGGGCTGCTGCCGGTGTGGTTCGCCAAGGTGCACCCGAAGTTCCGGACGCCCTACCGGATCACGCTCATCACCGGCATCCTCGTGGCGATCATCGCGTCCCTGACACCGATCGACCTGCTGGCCGAGATGACCAACATCGGCACCCTCTTCGCGTTCGTGCTGGTCTCGGCGGGTGTGCTGGTGCTGCGGCGCACGCGGCCGGACCTGCCGCGCGCGTTCAAGGTCCCGTGGGTGCCGGTGCTCCCGATCCTGGCGGTGCTGTCCTGCCTGTACCTGATGCTCAACCTGGACGGGTGGACGTGGATCCGGTTCGGCATCTGGATGCTGATCGGGCTGGTGGTCTACTTCGCCTACAGCTCACGCCACAGCAGGCTCGCCAAGGCGCAGTCGATCGAAGAGGCGGCCGGCGGGTTGTGACCCTCGGGCGGCTCGAACCGGGGTGGTCCCGCCGCCGCGGGGCCACCCCGCCGCTGCCTAGACGCTGCCTAGCCGATCTGTTCGTCCATGAAGCACCACTGCCATGACTCCCCCGGCTCGAAAGAGCGGACGACGGGGTGGCTGGTGTGGTGGTAGTGCACGGTGGCGTGGCGCATCGGACTGGAGTCGCAGCACCCCACGTGCCCGCACTCGGTGCAGATCCGCAGGTGCGTCCAGTCGTCGCGGCCCTCGGCCAGGCATTCCTCGCAGCCGTCGGGGCTGCTCGGCACCGGGTCGCGTCCATCGGCCGCCACCAGGTGCTCACAACTCGCGGCCATCGGGTGACCTCCTCGCGCGGCTAGTGGCACGGCGTCGCGGGCGTGCGGCTCGGCGTGCCGTGCCGAATCCTTCCCTCGAGGAAACGACGTCCCCGAACCTAGCCCGCGGTCGCGGGCAGCGCAGCGGAGCGGGAGGAAGCATGCACGAGCTGCCGGAGCTGATGGCCCTGCTCGCGGGCGCCCTGGCGGTGACGGCGCTGGCCAGGCGGTGGGGCGTCTCCGCCCCGCTGGCACTGGTAGTGGTGGGTCTGGCGAT
Source organism: Saccharopolyspora erythraea (assembly GCF_018141105.1). NCBI lineage: Bacteria > Bacillati > Actinomycetota > Actinomycetes > Pseudonocardiales > Pseudonocardiaceae > Saccharopolyspora > Saccharopolyspora erythraea. The sequence continues at coordinate 1,614,794 of NZ_CP054839.1, forward strand.
GTCGTACCTGCCGGGGCTGCCCGACTACCAGCTCGACCCGGAGATCGTGCTGGTGCTGATCATCCCGCCGCTGCTGTACTCGGCGGCGCTGCGCAGCTCGTCGATCGGCATCAAGGCCAACCTGCGTCCCATCGGGCTGCTGGCGTTCGGGCTCGTGCTGTTCAGCACGCTGGCCGCCGGGCTCGTCGCGTGGTGGCTGGTGCCGGGCATGTCGCTGGGCGTGGCACTGGTGCTCGGCGCGGTCGTCGCCCCGCCCGACGCGGTGGCCGCGATCGCGATCGGCCGCAGGCTGGGGCTGCCTCGCCGGCTCATGACCGTGCTCGGCGGCGAGAGCCTGGTCAACGACGCGACCGCGCTGACCGCCTACCGGGCCGCCATCGCGGTGGTGATCGGGTCCGGGCTGTCGCTGCTGGGCGGTGTCGGGATGTTCCTGCTCGCCTCCGCGGGCGGACTCGTCGTCGGCTACGTCGTGGGGTGGCTGGTGCACCAGGTCCGCGCCCGCCTCGACGACGGCAACCTGGAAAGCGCCGTCGGGCTGCTGGTCCCGTTCGCCACCTACCTGCTGGCCGAGGAGATCCACGCCTCGGGCGTGCTGGCGGTGGTGGTGGCCGGGCTCTACCTGGGGCACCGCGCCCCCGCGTCCGACGCGGCGACCCGCCTGCAGGACCGGGCGGTGTGGGACGCCGCCGACACCCTGCTCGAAGCGCTGGTCTTCGCCCTCATCGGGCTCCAGCTGCGCACCGTCGTCGACGGCGTCTCCGCCGACCTGCTGCCGCTGACCGCCGCCGGGCTCGCGGTGACCGCCGCGGTCGTCGTGGCACGCGTGGCGTGGGTGTTCACCACCATGTACGCGCCGCTGTGGTTGTCGAGGAAGCGGGACGCGCCGCCGTGGCAGCACGCCGTCGTCGTGTCGTGGGCGGGAATGCGCGGTGTCGTGTCACTGGCCGCCGCGTCGGCCGTACCGGTCGCGACGCTCTCCGGCGCGCCGTTCCCGAACCGCTCCGAGGTGGTGTTCCTGGCCTTCTTCGTCACCCTCGCCACGCTGCTCCTGTACGGGTCGACGCTGCCGTGGCTCATCCGGCGGCTGGGCGTGCGGGGGCGGGACAGCTACACCGACGCGCTCGCCGAAGCCGAGGCGCAGCACAACGCCGCCCGCGCGGCGCGGGACCGGCTCGACGACCTGACGCGGGAGTCCCAGCCGCCGGGCAGGGTCGCCGACCGGCTCCGGCAGGCGGCCCAGCACCGCAGCAACCAGGCGTGGGAGCGGCTGGGGCGGTCGTCCGACGAGGTCGGCGAGAGCCCGAGCGAGGCGTACCGGAGGCTGCGGGGCGAGATGCTGGCCGCGGAGCGGGACGTGTTCGTGCGCTTCCGCGACGAGCACCGCATCGACGACGAGGTCCTGCGGCGGGTGCTGCACGAGCTGGACCTGGAGGAGCTGATGCTCCGGCGGGAGTGACCGGCGGCGGTCGGCGGTCGGCGGTTGGTGGGAACGGGCGTCGTGCTCAGACGTCGAGGTAGCCGAGCTGCGAGGAGAGTTCCTTGGCCGCGACGCGCATCGCGCCGACGACCTCCCGCATGCGGCGGCGCGAGAAGCGGTACGACGGCCCCGACGCACTCATCGCGGCGATCACCGCGCCGTCGTAGCTGTAGACGGCGACGGCCGCGGCGTTGAGTCCCAGCTCCAGCTCCTCGTAACTGGTCGCGTAGCCGTCGCGCACGATCGCCTCGAAGTCCTTGCGCAGCTCGGCGGCGTCGGTGACGGTCCGGGTGGTGTAGCGCTCCAGCGGCTCGCCGAGCAGGTCGTCCTGGTCCTCCGGCGGGGCGTGGGCCAGCAGGACCTTGCCGCTGGAGGTCGCGTGCAGCGGCGTGCGCTGCCCGACCCAGTTGTGCGCGGTGACCGAGGCGGTGCCCCTGGCCTGGCTGATGTTGATCGCGACGTCGTTGTCCCGGATCGCGATGTTGACCGTCTCGCCGAGCTCGGCGGCGAGGGAGTCGCAGAACGGACGCCCGAGGCGGGGCAGGTCCATCCGCTCGGTGGCGGCGCCCGCCAGCCGGACGATCCCGAAGCCGATCGCGTACTTGCCGCGTTCGCCGAGCTGTTCGACCAGCCCACGCGCCTCCAGCACGCTGACCAGCCGCGAAGCGGTCGACTTGTGCACGCCGAGCTCACCGGCGATCTCGGTGATGCCGGCTTCCCCGTTGCGCGCAAGCAGCTCCAGGACGGTCACAGCCCTGTCTACGGACTGCACCAGGGCACCGGAACTCCTCCCGTGGGCGGCGTCTGCGTTACTCACGCGTCAACCGTATCGGTTCCGGCGGGACATTTCGTCAACCATCCGCACGCCCCCTTGACGTTGGTTCGATGCGAAGGCAGATTCGTTGCACATGATACTCCCTGTTCCCTAATGCGCAACGGAGGTCCTGTTGGCGATCGTTCCCACGGACGCTGGGGTCATGGCGTGAGAACCGTTGTCGTCGTCGGCGCCGCCCTGGCGGGCTGGCGGGCGGCGCAGGAGCTGCGGGAGCAGGGCTTCACGGGACGGCTGGTGCTGGTGGGGGCCGAGGAGCGCAGGCCGTACGACCGGCAGCCGCTGTCCAAGGAGTTCCTGACCGGCAACCTGGACTCGGGCGAGCTGGCGCTGGACGGTGCGGACGAGGAAGCCGCGCTCGACGCCGAGTGGAGGCTCGGTGTCCCAGCCATCGGACTGGACAGCCGGTCCGCTGAGGTCGTCCTCGCCGACGGGTCACGAATTCATACCGATGGCGTAGTGCTGGCGACCGGCGCGGAGCGGGCGACGCTGCCCGGGGCGGCTGCGCACCGCCTGCACACCCTCGACGACGCGATCGCGCTGAAGGCCGACATCCGCGCCGGCGCGCGGGTGGTGGTCGTCGGCGGCGGGCTGGTCGGCTCGGAGGTCGCGGCCAGCTGCCGGTCGCTCGGGGCGCAGGTGACGGTGGTCGACGCCCAGCACCTGCCGATGGCCCGGACCTTCGGCATCGAGATCGCACCGCTGTGCGCGGCGCTGCACGAGGACCACGGGGTGCGGCTGCGGTTCGGAACGCCTGCGACGCGGGTGCTCGGCGAGGACCGGGTCACCGGCGTCGAGCTGGCCGACGGCAGGGTGATCCCGGCGGAGGCGGTGGTCACCGACGTCGGCAGCAGGCCGGCGGCGGAATGGCTCCGCGGCTCGGGGGTCAGGCTGCGCGACGGCGTGCTCACCGACTCCGGGTGCGTGACCAGGGTGCCGAACGTGGTCGCCGTCGGCGACGTCGCGCGCTACCAGTCGGTGCACCGCAACCACACCGTCCGCGGCGGCCACTGGTCGACGGCGGCGAACCAGCCGCCGGTGGCGGTGCGCAACCTGCTGGCGGGGCGGACCGTCGAGCATTACAGCGGCGTTCCGCACCTGTGGTCCCGGCAGCACGGCTCGACGTTCCAGTTCGCCGGCTACGCCGGTCCGAAGGACCGCATCGACGTCGTCGACGGCTCACCCGCCGCACGCCGGTTCGTCGCCACCTACCAGCGGGGCGGCCGGATGGTGGCGGTGTTCGCGATGAACAGCCCGCGCCAGTTCGCCGTCCACCGCCGCCGCCTCACCGCGGCCCTCACCCCCGCCCTGGCGAAGGGATAGGAGGTCGCACGCGGCGTCGGCCTCCGGGGTGTGCGCCAGCTCGCGACGGGTGACACGTGAGAAAAAGATCCCGGAGCCAGAGGACGCCTGAGGTTCCGCCACCCGGCCGGCTACGCGAACCACTGCTGACTCTCCGCAGCCGTTCGCGGACGCGTGCCGGTCGGGGCTTGACCGTGACACCGTGTCAGGGCCTGGACTGGGAGGCGTCATGTTGAACATCGGAGATTTCGCCAAGCACGGCCGGGTTTCGGTGCGGATGCTGCGGCACTACGACGCGATCGGGCTGCTGCGGCCCGCGCACGTGGACGCGGCCAGCGGCTACCGGCGGTACGAGGCGGCGCAGCTGTGCCGGCTCAACCGGATCATCGCGCTGAAGGACCTCGGCTTCACGCTCCAGCAGGTGCGGGAGCTCCTGGAAGCCGACGTGAGCGCCGAGCAGATGCGCGGGATGCTGCGGCTGCGCCGCAGCGAGCTGGAGGCCGCCGTCGCCGCCGACACCGCCCGGCTGCGCCAGGTCGAGGCGAGGCTCCGGACGATCGAGAGCGAGGGGCGCATGCCCAGCGAAGACGTCGTGGTCAAGAGCATCCCGGCGGTCCGGGTGGCGGAGCTGACCGCCATCGCCGGCAGCTTCGGACCCGAGGACATCGGGCCTGTCATCCGGCCGCTCTACGGCGAGCTGTGCCGGCGGATGGCCGCGGCCGGGGTCTCCGGCTCCGGCCCGAACATCGCCTACTACGAGGAGTCGCCCGAAGGCGACGACAAGGTCGTCGTGCACGCCGGGGTCACGGTGGCGGTGGGCCCGCGGGCGGGCCGCGGCTTCGACGTGGTCGACCTGCCCGCGGTCCAGCAGGCGGCCACCATCGTCCACCGCGGCGACATGGACGGCGTCATGCCGACCGTGCAGCAGCTGGCGCACTGGATCGACGCCAACGGCTTCCGCGCGGTCGGTCTCGGCCGCGAGCACTACCTGTCCTGCGAGGGCGGACCCGACCAGTGGGTGACCGAGATCCAGCAGCCGATCACCAAGGCATGAGGGGAAGTGCCGGGGCGTCTGCACCGGCGAAGCCGGCCGGCGGCCAGGGGAAGCCGGGCAGCGCCGGACAAAGACCGGGCGGCGGCGCAGGGCGGAGGCCGGGCGCCCAGCCCGGCCTCCGGCCGGCCGGCCCTACCTGCCGGTGTACTCGGCCATCGCGTCGAGCAGCAGGTCCGCCAGGTAGTCCGCGAACGAGCACCGCACAAGCAGGCGGTAGGCGGGCTCGGCGCCGACCTGCCACAGCACCGCCTGGGTGCGGCCGAGCAGCGTCTGCGCGCACTGGCCGGGGCCGAAGGCGCGCGGGTGCAGGTCCAGCGAGCACACCTTCTCCAGCACCTCGCGCGCCATCGGACCCGACAGCCTCAGCGTCGTCCGGTTCGCCGAGACGTCCACGGCGGACCCGAGAGAGTCGGCGAGCGCCCCGCGCAGGGTCTCGACGATGCGGTCGGCCTGCCCGTCGGGTGCGTGGATCAGCCACTCGTCGGGTCCGAGCCACAGCACGGCGGTCCGCTCGTCGCCCGCGACGCGGTTGGGCGTCCGGTGCGGCAGCGCGACCTCCAACGCGTGCTCGACGCGCGCCACGGCCGGGCTGCCGGGATGCACGCGCAGATCCACCTGCGCGTGGAACGGCTCCTCGGCGAGCGCGACCCCGCGCGGGCCGTCCGCGCTCCGCGCCGCGAGCTCGGCGGCCCTGGCCGCGAGCGGGCTGCGCCGCAGCGCCAGCACCGCGGTACCGGGATCAACCTGGCTGACGACCGTCACGGCGTGCTCCTTCCTCGTCGTAGAACACCGGCCGGGTCACAACGGCCGCGATGGTCCGGTCGCCGACCGGGGCGTGCACCACCTCGCCGACGCGGCGGCGGCCGTCGGCGACCAGCGCGAGCGCGAAGGTCCGGCCGAGCGCGGCGCTGCGGTAGCTGGAGGTGACGTGCCCGAGCATCGGCACCGGCGGTTCGGCGGGCGCGTCGGGGGCGACGAGCTGCGCCCCTTCGGGCAGGCGTTCGGCAGGGTCGACCGGCAGCAGCCCGACGAGCTGCTTGCGGTCCTCCCGCGCGGTGTCGGGGCGGGCGAAGGACCGGCGCCCGACGAAGTCCTTGCGCTTGGACACCACCCAGTCCATGCCGAGGTCGTGCGGGGTCACCGTGCCGTCGGTGTCCTGGCCGACGATCACGAACCCCTTCTCCGCGCGCAGCACGTGCATCGTCTCGGTGCCGTACGGGGTGATGCCGTGGCCGGCGCCCGCCTCGGCCACCGCCTCCCACACCGCGAGCCCGTACCAGGACGCGACGTTGATCTCGTAGGCCAGCTCACCGGAGAACGAGATGCGGCAGATGCGGGCCGGAATCCCGTTGTGCAGCACGGTATCCCGGAACTCCATGAACCCGAACGCCTCGGCCGACACGTCCAGCGCGGGCGCCATCCGCCCGACCACGGCGCGCGAGTCGGGGCCGGCGACGGCGATCGTGGCCCACTGCTCGGTGACCGACGTGCAGTGCACCGCCAGGTGCGGCCACTCGGTCTGCAGCCACTCCTCGAGCCAGTCCAGGACCTTCGCCGCGTTGCCGGTCGTGGTGGTCATCAGGTAGCGGTCCTCGGCCAGCCGCAGCGAGACGCCGTCGTCGAGGACCATGCCGTCGGCCCCGCACATCATCCCGTAGCGGGCCTTCCCGACCGGGAGCTTGGCGAAGGCGTTGGTGTAGACGCGGTTGAGGAAGGTCGCGGCGTCCGGTCCGGCGACCTCGATCTTGCCGAGCGTGGTGGCGTCCATCATCGCCACCCCCTCGCGCGCGGCGCGGCACTCCCGCTCGACGGCGGTGTCCATGTCCTCGCCGTCGAGCGGGTAGTAGCGGGCGCGCTTCCACTGGCCGACGTCCTCGAACACCGCACCGGCCCGCACGTGCCAGGAGTGCATCGGCGTGGTGCGCGCCGGGTCGTGCAGCGCGCCGCGGTCGCGGCCGGCCAGCATCGCGAACGACACCGGGTTCGCCGGCGGGCGGAAGGTCGTGGTGCCGACCTCACCGGGCGAACCCGACCTCAGCGCTTCGGCCAGGACGCCGATGGCGTTGACCGACGACGTCGCGCCCTGGTCGCTGCCGGTGCCGATCGTGGTGTAGCGCTTGACGTGCTCGACCGAGCGCATGCCCGCGCCGACCGAGCGCCACACGTCGGCGACCGTGGAATCGCGTTGCAGGTCGACGAAGTGGGTCCGCCAGGTCGACGGGTCGCCGGTCTCGCCCGGAACGATCCACAGTGGACGCGTCGCGGTGGCGGGCCGGTCGCCGTCGACCGGCGGCACCGGAGGGGCCGCGACGCGGAAGCCGCCTGCGGTGGCCGCCTCGGCGCCGGCGGCGAAGCCCTGCGCCAGGCAGCCCGCGAGGTCGTAGGTGCCCCTGGCCGCGCCGATCACCTTGGACCCCGCGACTCCGCCGTCCGGCACGAACCCCGCCACGATCCGGTCCCATCGCAGCTTCCCGCCCGCCTGGCCGTGCAGGTGCACCGCCGGGCTCCAGCCCCCGCACACCGCGAGCAGGTCGCAGGCGATCTCCCGGACGCCGCCGGTGATCGCGCCGGACTCGTCGATGCCCGCGACCCGCGCGGAGGTCAGCCGCCGGTCGCCGGTCGTGCCCACGACCGCCGAGCCCGGGTGGACGTCGACACCGGCCTCCCGCACCTGCGCGGCCAGCCGCGGCGGCGGATCCTGCCGGGTGTCGACCAGCGCGTGCACCTGCGCACCTGCCGCGACGAGGTCCAGCGCCGTCAGGTACGCGCTGTCGGAGGTCGTGCACACCACGGCCTCGGTGCCGGGCAGCACCGCGAAGCGGTTGAGGTAGGTGCGCACCGCCGAGGCGAGCATGGTTCCCGGCCGGTCGTTGTCGGCGAAGACCATCGGACGCTCGTGGGCGCCGGTCGCGAGCACCACGCGCCGCGCGCGGATGTGCCAGAGCCGGGCGCGGACCGAGTCGCGCTCGCGGCGTTCGGCGACCAGCAGGTAGTTCTGGTCGTAGAGGCCGACGGCGGTGGCGCGGGTGAGCACCCGTACCTCGGGCATCTCGACGAACTCCCGCACCGCGCGGTTGATCCACTCCGACGCGGGCCTGCCGTCGACGCGTTCGCCACCGTCGAGCAACGCCCCGCCCAAAGCGCCATCCTGCTCCACCAGCACCACCCGCGCGCCGCTTCGGCCCGCCGCGAGCGCGGCGGCGATGCCCGCCGGCCCGGCGCCGACCACGACGACGTCGGCGTGCACGTACTTCTTGTCGTGCACGGCGGTGTCGGGCGCGCTGCCGAGCCATCCGATGCCGGAGAGGCTCTCGGCGGCGAGCCCGTCGACCAGCTCCACCGCCGTGGCGGGCAGCATGGGTTCCGGGCAGTCGCCGAGCAGCTGCACCACCGCGTTCGGCTCGGTGGTGTCGGCGGTGAGCACACCCCTGGGCCTGCCGCGGTAGACCGACCGCCCGGCCTCGATCCGCCCGGCCGCCAGAAGGGCCGACGCCAGCGTGTCACCGGGATGGCCGGTGTACTGCTCGCCGTCGAACGTGAAACGCAGGGTCCGGCCGCGGTCGACGCGGCCTCCGGTGGGCAGGCGGGTCATGGGCTCACCGGCTTCCGCGCCGCGGGTGTCCCGGGGCGCATCTTGTTGGTCGCGGTGTCGCGGACGACGTCGAACCAGCGGCGGCAGCCCGCCGAGTGGCACCAGCGCTCGGCGAACGGACCGCGCGGGTTGTCGCGGAAGAACAGGTACTCGCCCCAGGCGGCGTCGTCGAGGGCGTCCGGGTCGTCGGGGTGCGTCACGTGCGCCTGACCGCCGTAGCGGAACTCCGCCTCGTCCCGCGGCCCGCACCACGGGCACTCGATGGAAAGCATCCGGCGACCTCCTCTCCGTCGTCAGTGCGCCACGGCTGCCGCGCCGTGCTCGTCGATGAGTGCGCCGGTGGCGAAGCGCTCCAGCCCGTAGGGCTCGTTGACCGGGTGCGGCCCGCCGGTGGCGATCGTGTGCGCGAACACCCAGCCCGCACCGGGCGTGGCCTTGAACCCGCCGGTCCCCCAGCCGCAGTTGAGGAACAGGTTCTCCACCGGTGCCGGGCCGATGATCGGCGAGGCGTCCGGTGTCACGTCGACCGTGCCCGCCCAGGTGCGGATCACGTGCGCCCGCGCGAAAACCGGGAACAGCTCCAGCGCCGCGGCCATCTGGTGCTCGACCACGTGCACCGAACCGCGCTGGCCGTAGCCGTTGTAGCTGTCGATGCCGGCACCCAGGACCAGCTCACCCTTGTGCGCCTGGCTGCAGTAGACGTGCACGTGGTTGGACATCACCACGCACGGGTGCACCGGTTCCAGCAGCTCGGAGACCAGCGCCTGCAACGGGTGGCTCTGCAGCGGAAGCCGCAGCCCCAGGGTGTCGGTCAGCAGGCTGGTGCGCCCGGCCGCGGCGAGGCCGACCCTGCCCGCGGCGATGGTGCCGCGCGAGGTCTCCACCCCGGTGACCCGGTCGCCGTCGGTGGTGAACCCGGTGACCTCGCAGTTCTGGATGAGGTCCACGCCGAGCTGGTCGGCCCGGCGGGCGAAGGCCCACGCCACGTAGTCGTGCTTGGCGATTCCCGCGCGGGGCTGCCAGGTCGCGCCGAGCACCGGATAGCGCACGTCCGGCGAGACGTCGAGGATCGGGCACAGCTCCGCGATCTCCGGCGGGCTCACCCACTGCGCGTCGATCCCGTTGAGCGCGTTGGCGAAGACCCGGCGCCGCGAGTCGCGGACCTCCTGCTCGGTGTGGGCGAGGTTGAGCACGCCGCGCTGGCTGAGCAGGAAGTCGTAGTCCAGCTCGGATTCCAGGCCCTCCCAGAGGCGCAGCGCGAGCTCGTAGAGCGCGGCGCTCTGGTCGAGCAGGTAGTTGGACCTGATGATCGTGGTGTTGCGGGCCATGTTCCCGCCCGCCAGCCAGCCCCGCTCCAGCACCGCGACGTCGGTGATGCCGTGGTTGCGGGCGAGGTAGTAGGCGGTGGCCAGGCCGTGCCCGCCGGAGCCGACGATCACCACGTCGTAGGCGCGCTTGGGTTCCGGGTTGCGCCACAGCCGGGCCGGCGGCTCGGCCGGGTGCGGTCGGGTCGTGGCCATGCGGCCTCCTGTGGAGCCGGCTGGGGTCCGCGAGACCTCGCGATACGACTCATCAACAACTGATATATCAGTATGTCGGGTAGGGTAGGAGCCATGTCCGCCGTGGTCAATTCCCCGTCCGGGGGCAGCAACGCAGGCCAGTCCCAGGCTGATCGCGCCTACCTGACGCTGCGCGACCTGATCCTGACCCTGCGGCTGCGGCCAGGCTCCCCCGTCCAGGAGGAGCCGCTGACCAAGGAGCTCGGCATCGGCCGGACCCCGTTCCGGGAGGCGGTGAAACGCCTGGAGTCGGAGTCGCTGATCGCGATCTACCCGCGCCGGGGCAGCTTCGTCACCGAGGTCAACATCACCGACCACGCGCTGATCGCCGACGTCCGCCGCAGGCTGGAGGGACACGCGGCGTGGCGGGCCGCCGAGCGCGCGACCGACGCCGACCGCGCCGAGCTGGAGCAGCTGTGCGAGCTGGTCGCCGACGTCTCCAACGAGCAGGCGCCGATCATGGCCGTCGACACCCGGGTGCACCGCACGATCCACCGCTGCACCCACAACCGGTACCTGGAGAACACCCTCGGCCAGTACTACAACCTGGCGCTGCGGATCTGGTGCCTGTTCTTCGACCGGCTGCCCGACGTCACCGACCACGTCGGCGAGCACGCCGAGCTGCTCAAGGCCGTCATCGCCGGCGACTCCGAGCGCGCCGAGCGGATCGCGGTGGCCCACGTCGACCACTTCGAGCACGCCATCCGCGACGTGATCTGACCCCGACCCCGTCGCGCGGCCGGCTCGGCCCAGGCCGTGGTCCCGCGCCGGAATGCCCGACGCCAGCCGTGCACCCCAGACCGCCCCGACGGCCCTCTGCCTCCCGCCCGTGCACCCGCCGGACGGATCACGCGGGGCCCCACCCGACGTCGAATCCGCAGCGCAGCGCTCCGCGCGCGATAGCCCGGAACGCCTTGCCGCGTCAAGCAAACCCACCCGGTCGCCGCACGGCGCCGATCATCCAGACCTTGTCGATCAAGCCCCTGGAGTGCTGCTCTGACCCCTTCGGGGGAGATCCGAAAAATCAGGGCCAATGTGCCTTGACTCACACCCGGATGGAAGCGCACTGTTGCGTCTGACGCAGGATGTTGTCGTAGACGCAACAAGGCGGCGGCGATGGATTCGGGTGCGCAGATCTTGGTCGTCGGTGCGGGCATCGTCGGGTGCAGCGCCGCGTACCACCTCTCCCTGCTGGGTGTGACCGATGTGCTGGTCGTCGAGCAGGGCCCCCTGCCCGCCACCGGCGGGTCCAGCTCCCACGCGCCCGGCCTGGTCTTCCAGACCAACGCGTCGCAGACGATGACCCAGCTCGCGCGGCACACCGTGCGGACCTGGGCCGGCGCCGAGGTCGACGGCAGGCCCTGCTTCCACCAGGTCGGCGGCATCGAGGTCGCCACCACCCCGCAGCGGTGGGACGACCTGCACCGCAAGCTCGGCCTGGCCACCGCGTGGGGGGTGGAGGCCGAGCTGCTCGGCCCCGCCGAGGTGGCCGAGCTGATCCCGCAGGTGGCGGCCGACCGCGTCTTCGGCGGGCTGCACGTGCCCAGCGACGGGATCGCCAAACCGGTGCGGGCCGCCGAGTTCATGGCCCGCGAGGCCCGGCGGCGCGGCGTCCGGTTCGTCGGCGACACCGAGATCACCGGCTTCGACGTCCACAACGGACGCATCCGGACCGTGCGCACCTCGCGCGGCGACGTGCCGGTGGAGACCGTGCTCTGCTGCGCCGGGATCTGGGGCCCGAAGGTCGGCGCGCTGGCCGGCGTGTCGATCCCGGTCCAGCCGCTGGCGCACCAGTACGCGGTCACCGGCCCGGTTCCCGGCCTGGACGCCGGCCGCGAGGTGGCGCAGCCGATCCTGCGCCACCAGGACAGCTCGATGTACTTCCGGCAGATCCACGACCGCTACGGCGTCGGGTCCTACCAGCACCGGGCGATCCCGGTGAGCACCGACGAGCTGGCCCCGACCGCCGCGCCCGGAAGCGGTGCCGAGGCACCGTCGGGGGGCGGCGGCTGGAAGGGCATGGCCTCGGTGCACCCGTTCACCCCGCAGGACTTCAAGAAGCCGTGGTCGGACGCCTGCGACCTGCTGCCGGTGCTCGGCGGCACCGACGTCACCGAGGGCATGAACGGGCTGTTCCTGTTCACCGCCGACGGCATGCCGGTGCTGGGACCGTCCAACGAGGTCGGCAACTTCTGGGCCGCCGAGGCGGTGTGGATCACCCACGCCGCCGGGGTCGGCAAGGCGATGGCGGAGTGGATGACCAGCGGGGTCCCCGAGATCGACCTGCGGGCCGCCGACATCCGGCGCTTCGAGGGGTTCGCGCACAGCCCGTCCTACGTGGGCGAGCGCAGCGCGCAGAGCTTCCGCGAGGTCTACGACATCATCCACCCGCAGCAGCCGCCCGAGCGCCCGCGGCCCTTGCGCACCAGCCCGTTCTACCCGCGGCAACAGGAACTCGGCGGCGTTTTCCTGGAAGCCAACGGCTGGGAGCGGCCGCACTGGTTCGAGTCCAACGGCTCGCTGGTCGACGGCCGCGCCATCGCCGAGCCCGGGCCGTGGGCGGGCAGCTACTGGTCCCCGATCGTCGGCGCCGAGCACCAGGTGACGCGCGAGCGGGCGGCCATGTACGACATGACCTCGCTGGCGCGGGCCGAGGTCAGCGGACCCGGCTCGCTGGAACTGCTCCAGCGGCTCACCACCAACCAGCTCGACCGCCCGCCCGGCTACGTCACCTACACGCTGATGCTGGAGCCCACCGGCGGCATCCGGGCCGACATCACCGTGGCCAGGCTCTCGCGGGACGTCTTCCAGGTCGGCTGCAACGGCCCGCGCGACATCGCCTGGCTGCGCGGGCACGCCGACGAGACGGTGTCGGTCCGCGACATCACCGGCGGCACGTGCTGCATCGGGCTGTGGGGACCGCGCGCCCGCGACATCCTCGCGCCGCTGGCGGGCGAGGACGTCTCCCACGAGGCGTTCCGGTTCTTCCGGGCCAGGCGGCTGCACGTGCGCGAGGTGCCGGTGACCGCGCTGCGGCTGTCCTACGTGGGCGAGCTCGGCTGGGAGCTCTACACCTCGGCGGAGTTCGGCCTGCGGCTCTGGGACCTGCTCGCCACCGAGGGAGCCGGGCACGGTGCGGTCCCCGCCGGGCGCGGCGCCTTCAACGGCCTGCGCCTGGAGAAGGGCTACCGCGCGTGGGGGACCGACATGTGGAGCGTGCACGACCCCGACGAAGCCGGGCTCGCCTTCGCCGTCAGGACCGACAAGGGCGACTTCGTCGGTCGCGACGCCCTGCTGCGGCGCCGGGAGAACCCGCCGCGGCGGAAGCTGTGCTGCGTCACCGTCGACGACGGCACGGTGCTGATGGGTTCCGAACCGGTGCTGGACGGCCCCGAGACCGTCGGTTTCACCACCAGCGCCGGATACGGGTACAGCGTCGGGCAGAGCCTCGCCTACGCGTGGCTGCCCGCCGAGCTGTCCCCGCCGGGCACCTCCCTTCAGGTGTCCTACTTCGACCGGCGACATCCGGTCACGGTCGTCGCCGATCCGGTGTTCGACCCCGAGATGAGAAGGATGCGCTGCTAGCCGGCGCAGAACCACCAGTCGCACCAAGCCAGGCGGACCCCGCGCGCGGGACCCGCCGGAGTCCCGTACACCCACGACCCCAGGGAGAACCCCCATGACGATCAACCCGAACCCGGGTGTCCTGCAGTACCCGAGGCTGCGCAAGTCCCCGTTCTACTACGCATCGCGGCGGCACGGGGTCGCGCTCTACAGCGTCTACAACCACACCTACCACCCGCGCCACTACGGCGACCCGGTCGCCGAGTACTGGCACCTGCTGGAAGGCGTGACGCTGTGGGACGTCGGGGTCGAGCGGCAGGTCGAGATCACCGGACCGGACGCGTTCGAGTTCACCAACATGCTCGTGCCCCGCGACCTCAACAAGTGCAAGGTCGGGCAGTGCAAGTACGTCTTCGTCACCGCCGAGGACGGCGGCATCATCAACGACCCGGTGCTGCTGCGGCTGGGTGAGAACCACTTCTGGCTGTCGCTGGCCGACAGCGACGTCCTGCTGTGGGCGAAGGGACTCGCGCACAGCCTCGGCATGGACGTCCACATCCACGAGCCCGACGTGGGACCCGTCCAGGTCCAGGGCCCGAAGTCCCGGGACGTGATGGTCGACGTGTTCGGCGAGTCCATCCTGGACGTTCCCTACTACTACGCGGTGGACCGGGAACTGGACGGCATGCGGGTCGTGGTCTCGCGCACCGGCTACACCGCCGAGCTGGGCTACGAGATCTACCTGCACAACGCCAGCCGCGACGGGGTCCGGCTCTGGGACGCCATCTGGCAGGCGGGCGAGCCGCACGACCTGCGGGTCATCGGCCCGTGCCACATCCGCCGCATCGAGGCCGGAATCCTGTCCTGGGGCTGCGACATCACCTACGACACCAACCCGTTCGAGGTCGGCTACGGCTTCGAGACGACCTGGATGGTCGACCTCGAGCAGGAGGCCGACTTCGTCGGCAAGCGGGCGCTTACCCGGATCCGCGACGAGGGCGTCAGCCGCAAGCTGGTCGGCGTGGAGATCGGCGGTCCGGGTGTCGGCTCGTTCAACGACGGCAACATGATCGACGTGTTCGACGTGCACGACCCGCGCGGGCTGCGCATCGGCGAGGTCACCTCGGCCTGCTACTCCCCCCGCCTGGAACGCAACATCGGCTACGCGATGGTCCCGGTGGCCTACCAGGAGTACGGCACCGAGCTCGTCGTGCACACCCAGCACGGTCCGCAGGAGGCGGTGGTGGTGGAGAAGCCCTTCCTGGACCCGACCAAGAGCATCCCCAAGCGCCTCGAGCGCGCGTCGGCGTAGCGGGAGGTGGCAGTGGCGATGAGCGAAACCACCCGGACCCTCCAGCGGCACCTGGAGAACGCGCGCTTCGAGGTGCTGCCCCTGCGTGGCGTCGTCGAGCAGGTCGGGAAACTCCCGCAGGGCACGACGGTCACCGTCACGTCCTCGCCGAAGAAGGGCGTCGAGGCCACCCTCGACGTCGCCGCCCGGGTCCGCGGGCTCGGCCACCACGTGGTGCCGCACCTGGCGGCACGGCTGCTGACCGGTCCCGCGCAGCTGGCGGAGGTGCTCGACCGGATCGAGGACCTGGGGATGACCGAGGTGTTCGCGGTGGCAGGCGACTCCGCCGAGCCCGCCGGGCCGTACCCGGACGCGCTGTCCCTGTTGCGGGCGATGGAGGAGCTGGGCAGGCGGCCCTCCCGCGTCGGCATCACGGGGTATCCGGAACGGCACGCGTTCATCCCCGACGCCACGACGATCTCGGCCATGTCGGAGAAGGCCGCCCACGCCGACTACGTCGTCTCCCAGATCTGCTACGACCCGCACGCCCTCGCCTCGTGGGTGAAGGACGTCCGGGCGCGCGGAGTGGAGCTGCCGATCCACATCGGCGTTCCGGGAGTCGTCGACGTGCACCGGCTGCTGCGGATCTCGCTGAAGATCGGTCTCGGCGAGTCCATGCGCTTCCTGCGCAAGCAGCACGGCGTGGTCACCAAGCTGCTCACCCGCTACACGCCGGAGGAGCTGTTCGGCGAGCTGTCCCCCCACCTCGCCGACCCGGCCTACGGCATCGCGGGGTGGCACTTCTTCACGTTCAACGAGGTCGACCGGACCGCCCGGTGGCGACAGGACCTGCTCGCCCGCATCGGGGAGGTCCCCGCTTGAGCAGGCGGGCGACGGCGCCGGTGCCGGGATCGGAGGGGGCGGGGACTCCCCGCTCCGCCCCCGGAACGCCCGCCGGCGGGCTGCGGACCGCCGTCGCCCGCCCCAGCTCGTCAGAGGTTCGTTCCCTGCTCTCCCCGACCGAAGCCGTGGTATCCGCGAAGGAGTTCCGATGACCGTCCCGTCCGATCTGGACATCTCCCGGGCGACCGCCCTCAGGCCGCTGGAGGACATCGCGGCGCAGCTCGGCCTCGGCCCGCACCTGCTCGAGCCGTACGGCCACAACGTCGCCAAGATCTCGCTCGACGCCATCGAGGAGATGTCGGACCGGCCGCAGGCGCGCTACGTCGTGGTATCGGCGATCACCCCGACGCCGCTCGGCGAGGGCAAGACAACCACGACGGTCGGGCTCGGCCAGGCGCTGCGGCACCTGGGCAAGGTGTCGGCGGTGGCCGTCCGGCAGCCCTCGATGGGTCCGACGTTCGGCATCAAGGGCGGCGCGGCGGGTGGCGGCTACAGCCAGGTGGTGCCGATGGAGGCGCTGAACCTGCACCTGACCGGCGACATGCACGCGGTCACCGCGGCGCACAACCTGCTGTCGGCGATGCTGGACAACCACCTGCACAAGGGAAACCGGCTCGGCATCGATCCACATCGGATCACCTGGCGCCGCGTCCTCGACGTCAACGACCGCGACCTGCGCAACATCGTGACCGGCCTGGGAGGCCGGGCCGACGGCACGCCACGGCAGACCGGCTTCGACATCACCGCGGCCAGCGAGGTGATGGCCGTGCTCGCGCTGTCGACGTCGCTGCGCGACATGCGGCGCAGGCTGGGTCGCATCGTGGTCGGCTACACCCGCGACGGTTCGCCCGTCACCGCCGAGGACCTGCGGGCGGCCGGGGCGATGACCGCGATCATGCGCGAGGCCATCAAGCCGAACCTCATGCAGACCACGGAGAACACGCCGGTCCTGGTGCACGCCGGGCCGTTCGGCAACATCGCCCACGGCAACTCCTCGGTCGTGGCCGACCGCATCGCGGGCCGCTGCGCGGACTACCTGGTGACCGAGGCCGGGTTCGGCGCCGACATGGGCGCCGAGCGCTTCTTCAACATCAAGTGCCGGACCTCCGGGATGCGCCCGGACGCCGCCGTGCTGGTGGCCACCGTGCGGGCGCTGAAGGCGCACTCCGGGCGCTACAAGGTCGTGGCGGGAAGGCCCCTGCCGCAGGAGATGCTGGCCGAGAATCCCGACGACGTGCTCGCCGGCGCCGAGAACCTGCGCAAGCAGATCGAGAACATCCGGCTGCACGGCGTGTCACCGGTGGTCGCGGTCAACGCCTTCCCGGCCGACCACGGCAGCGAGCACGACGCCATCCGCCGCGTCGCCGAGGAAGCGGGCGCGCGGGTCGCGGTCAGCAACCACTACTCCGAGGGCGGCAAGGGCGCGCTGGAGCTGGCGGAGGTGGTCGTCGAGGCGGCCGAGGAGCCGAACCAGTTCCGGTTGCTGTACCCGGACTCCGCGGACCTGCGCACCAAGATCGAGACGATCGCGACCCGCGTCTACGGCGCCGACGGCGTGAGCTACCAGCCCGCGGCCGCGCGGGCGCTCGCCGACTACGAGGCCCTCGGGTTCGGGAACCTGCCGGTGTGCATCGCCAAGACGCACCTCTCGCTGTCGTCGGACCCGTCGCTGCTCGGGGCGCCGACCGGCTGGACGCTGCCGGTGCGCGAGGTGCGGGCGTCGATCGGTGCCGGGTTCATCTACGCGATCTGCGGGGAGATGCGGACCATGCCGGGACTCGGTTCGCATCCGGCCGCCGAGCGCATCGACATCGACGAGCACGGCCAGATCGTCGGCCTGAGCTGAGCGCGCGTGGTGGCGCGGGGCCTCCCGGCAGCGGGAGGCCCCGTCGCGCGCGGCCCCGCATGCGCGGGGCGAGCCCTGGGCGCCGCCGCGCGGGCTTGATCTCCACCTTGCTCGAACTCCTATGGTCGCCATCGAACCTGCCCTTCGACGATGGAGACCTCATGGGAAGACCGGCTGACGACGTGGTCGCGGACTGGATCAGGCAGCGCGCCCACCCGTTGACCACCTCCGCCCCGGACGCACCGGCAGCCGACCTCGCGCCGCTCGGCGACATGCTGCGCAGTGCCGAGGTCGTCGGGCTCGGTCGCCCCACCCACGGCTCCCGCGAGCTGACCGAGCACACGCACCGCATCCTGCGCTTCCTGGTCGAGCGGCTGGGTTTCCGCTCGCTCGCCGTCGAGGACGACTGGGCCAAGGGCGTCGAACTGGACGAGCACGTGCGCACCGGCGCGGGAGATCCGCGTGAGCTGCTCACCGACGCCTGGCCGCACTACAGGACCGAGGAGCTGCTCGCGGTCATCGGCTGGATGCGCGCCCGCAACCAGCGGCATCCCGATGATCCCGTGCGCTTCGTCGGCGTGGACGTCAGCGGCGCGCAGGGCCTCGCCTACGACGCCGTGGCCGACCACGTGCGCCGCAACGCACCCGAGCGCCTCGCGGAACTGGCCGCCCACCACGACGCTCTGCGCGGCGGGGTCGGCGCCGAGGACGCCGTCGAGGTGGCCGAACGGGCCCACGACCTCGTCGCGGAACTGCCGAGCGCCCCTGGCCGGGCGCTCGCGCTCCAGCACGCGCGGGCGATCGTCGGCCATCACGCGACCGCGGCGGCCGACGACCACATCGAGGAGCTCGAACCCCGCATGGCCGACAACCTCGTCCAGTGGCACGAGCACACCGGCCACAAGATCGTCTACTGGGGAGGCTGCACCCACACGTGCGTCGGCCACTCCCGCCAGGTCAGGTTCTCGACCGGCGCATCGGGCTCGCACCGCAACGCGGGCAGCCGGCTGCGGGAGCGCTTCGGCACCGGCTACGTCTCCGTCGGCATGACCTTCGGCCGCGGAACCGTCCAGCCCGGGGGCACCCCGCAACCCGTCCCGTCGCCACCGCAGGGCTTCACCGAGGCGGTCCTCAGCCGCGTCGACCTGGCGCAGTACGCGCTCGATCTGCGCACCGGCGGTCCGCCTGCCGTGCGGGACTGGCTCACCTCGCCCGCGAAGCTGCGGTTGTTCGGCCCCTCTCCCGACCCCGTGGACGACCCGAGCCACATGACCGGCGGCCCGCTGGCGGAGTTGTTCGACGTCCTCGTGCACACCACGCGAACCGGCCCGGTCCGGTACCTCTAGCGGTGGCGGGTCCGGGATCCGGATCCTGATTGGTCGGCACGATCACCCCGGACGGCGTGCTGCACGAGGGAACCGTGACGGGCATCGTCGGCATCTCGCGGTGAGCAGGTCCCCTGCACTGTCGGCGTTCCGGCCCCGCATAGCCTTTGGCCATGCTGGTCATCCTGCGCTCCGTGGTCCTGTTCGTGATCGCCGCCGTCGCCGAGATCGGCGGTGCGTGGCTGGTCTGGCAGGGCGTGCGGGAGCAGCGCGGGCTGCTGTGGATCGGTGCCGGGGTGATCGCACTCGGCCTCTACGGCTTCGTCGCGACCTTCCAGCCGGACCCGAACTTCGGCCGCATCCTGGCCGCCTACGGCGGCGTCTTCGTCGCCGGTTCGCTGCTGTGGGGTGTGGTCATGGACGGCTTCCGGCCGGATCGCTGGGACCTGATCGGCGCTTCGATCTGCCTGGCCGGTGTCGCGGTCATCATGTATGCGCCGCGCTAGTTCCAAGGCCGTGCGGTCGGGGCTTTGAGTGCCGCAGGGGTCCGGTCCTCGGGCCGTCGCCTAGTTTCCGTACTGCATCGTCTCGGGGCGCTCGACCAGAAGCGTGTGAGCGGACTGCTCGGCCACAGGGCGATGCCGAATGCCTCTGGGCACGACGAAGATCTCGCCCGCGTTGAGCGTGACGGGTTCCCGCCCCTCCAGCTCGATGCGGAAACTGCCGTCCCAGCAGAGGAAGAGCTCGTCCTCGTCGTGGTGGTGCCAAGGGAACTCGCCCTCCAGTCGAGCGACGCGGACCACGGTGTCGTTGACCATCGCCAGCTCCCGCTGCTGGAAGGGTCCGGGCAGGGCCGCGATGGCCTCCGTGATCGAAGTTGCCCCGGCGGGCTCGTTGATCGCTTCTCGTGTCATGCGATCCATCCTCGGCGCAGGCAGGTCGCATCCCCAGAGCCAATGCAGCAGAATTGGTTTGCATATGATGCCAATTCATCTGACCGAACGCCTTGGCCGCTGGTCGTCAGGCCGCGGACCGCTGTACGTGCTGCTCGCGGCACGTCTGCGCCAATTGATCGACGACGGTGAGCTGCCCCCGGGGGCCCTGCTGCCACCTGACCGCGTCCTCGCGTCAGCTCTCGCAGTCGGTCGCAGCACTGTGGTCGCCGCCTACGACCTGCTGCACGGCGAAGGCCGGATCGTGCGGCGGCAAGGTAGTGGCACACGTGTGTCCGGCTCCCCGTCCACAGCGGCACCCGACACGACCGGCGCCCCGGTCTTCCTGCACCTGCTGGAGCCGAGTGACGACGTGATCGCGCTCGCGTGCGCCGCACCCGACTCCCCACCGCCGGAGTTGGTGGAGGCGTACGAGCGGGTGTTGCCCGAACTAGCGGCGACCACCGGGGACATCGGTTACCACCCAGGTGGTCACATCGCCCTGCGCCAGGCGATCGCGGAGCGCTACGCGCAGCGCGGGGTACCGACGGAGCCGGATCAGGTCCTGGTCACCACTGGCGGCCAGCAGGCGTTGTCCCTGCTTGCTCGCGCCTTCGTCCGGCCAGGCGATCAGGTGCTGGTCGAGGCGCCTACCTACCCTGGCGCGCTGGAGGCATTCCGCGAGGAGGCGGCCGTGCTTCGCGCGCTGCCGCCAGGGCTGGGTGGATTCGAGGCGGCGGCGCGCGACCACCGCCCGTCCCTCGCCTACGTGATCCCGACCTTCCAGAACCCGACCGGCGCAGTGCTCCCGCCACTGTCGTGCCGGAGGCTGGCCGAGGCGGCAGGCGACGCGGCCGTCCCGCTGATCGAAGACGAAGTCCTGGCAGAACTGGGTTTTCCCGGCGAGGAGACGCCTCCTCCGCTGGCCGCCTATGCGGATACCGTGATCACGGTCGGCTCGTTGAGCAAGATCGTCTGGGCAGGGTTGCGCGTCGGCTGGGTACGGGCGCCCGCGCCGGTCATCGCCCGGCTCGCGCGGCTGCGGGCGGTGCACGACCTCGGCGGCAACATTCCCGCGCAGCTCGCTGCCGCCGATCTGCTGCCGCGCCTTGAACCGCTGCTGCGGCGGTGGGCTGCGCAACGGCAAGCCTGCCACGACCACCTGCGGGCCGAACTGACCCGGCAGTTGCCCGACTGGGAGGTGCCGCCCGTCCAGGGCGGGCAGACGCTTTGGGTCCGGCTGCCGCGCGGCGACGGCGACTCGTTCGCGCAAACCGCGCTGCGCCACGGCGTCGCAGTGCTGCCGGGAGGCGGCCTGGACGCCGCAGGAGGCAGCGAGGAGTACGTGCGCATCCACTTCCTCCACACCCCGGACGATCTCAGCCAAGCCGTCCGCCGTCTGGCGCGGGCATGGCACGCCTATCGCCCGCCCGCCGAGCGAACCACCTCGCGGGCGGTACTCGCGATGTAGCCCGGCAACGCAGATCGACCCGTGAGTCTTCTGGGCTGTAATGGCAACCCGAAAGGCAGATGGCGTGCTTGACGATGCCAGGACGTGGCGACCGACCAGGACGCCCACTGCGGCAGCTCAGTCGGAGACGCCCAACCGCAGGTGCTCGATGTGGTACACGGCCTCGTCGAGCAGCTGCGCGACGTGGTTGTCGTAGAGCGAGTACACGACGCTGCGCCCGGACCGGTTCCCGGTGACGAGGCCGAGTGAGCGCAGCAGTCGCAGCTGGTGCGACACCGCCGACTGCTCCATGCCGACCGCCTCGGCGAGGTCGGTGACAGACAGCTCGCCCTGCCGCAGCTCGCTGAGGATCAGGAGCCGCGACGGCGTCGCCAGCGCCTGCAGCGTCTCGGCCACCGAGGCCGCCGACGCCGCGTCCAGCCTCGCGGCGGGAGTGGCCTCGCTGTCGACTCCGTGCCCCATGTGCGCAGTCTAGCCACCACCCACATATGAACACCTGATCAGTTGTTCATGTATCGTGCGCGGTCGTACCGCCCCCGACCGCTTGAGGAAGCCTCGATGCGCGCACTCACCGAGCCCACCTCGGCACCGACGACCGGCACGCCGTCCCCGACGCGCCGCTCCCTGCTCGCGCTGCCCGAAGCGCGCTGGGCGGCCGGGTCTCTGCTGGCCTTCCTGCTCGGCCTCGGCACCGAACTGGCGGGCGGCCCCGCCTGGCTGGCCTGGGCGCTCTACCTCGCCTGCTACGCGACCGGCGGCTGGGAACCGGCCCTCGAAGGGCTGCGCGCGCTGCGCGAGCGGACGCTCGACGTGGACCTGCTCATGATCGTCGCGGCGATCGGCGCGGCCTCGATCGGCCAGGTGACCGACGGCGGGCTGCTGATCGTCATCTTCGCCACCTCCGGGGCGCTGGAGGCCTACGCCACCGCCCGAACCGAGGACTCCGTGCGCGGTCTGCTCGACCTCGCCCCCGACACCGCCGTCCGCGTCACCGACGGCGTGGAGGAGACGGTCCCGGCGGCGGAACTGCGCGTCGGCGACGTGATCGTGGTGCGCCCCGGCGAGCGGCTCGGCGCCGACGGCGTGGTCGTCGAGGGCGCCAGCGACGTCGACCAGTCCACCATCACCGGCGAGTCGCTGCCGGTGACTCGCACGACCGGCCACGAGGTCTTCGCCGGCACGCTCAACGGCTCGGGGGCGCTGCGGGTGCGGGTCGGCCGCGACGCGTCGGAGACGGTCATCGCCCGCATCGTCGAGATGGTCTCCGAGGCGAGCCGGACGCAGGCTCCGACGCAGCTGTTCATCGAGAAGGTCGAGCAGCGCTACTCGGTCGGCGTCGTGGTCGCGACGCTGGCGGTGTTCGCGGTGCCGATGCTGTTCGGCGACAGCCTGGAGTCCGCACTGCTGCGCGCGATGACCTTCATGATCGTCGCCTCGCCCTGCGCGGTGGTGCTGGCGACGATGCCGCCGCTGCTGTCGGCGATCGCCAACGCCGGACGGCACGGCGTGCTGGTGAAGTCGGCGGTGGCGATGGAACGGCTCGCCGAGGTCCGGCGGGTGGCGCTGGACAAGACCGGCACCCTGACCGAGGGCAGGCCGCGGGTCACCGAGGTGCGGGGCGAACCCGGACACGACGCCGACGAGGTCCTGGCGCTGGCGGCCGGTGCCGAGCACCTGAGCGAGCACCCCCTGGCGCGCGCGATCGTCGCAGCGGCCCGGGAACGCGGGCTCGACGTGCCGCCGGCCGACGACTTCCAGGCCGTCGCGGGACATGGCGTCTCGGCCGCGGTCGGTGGCAGGCGGGTCGAGGTGACCCGGCCGGCGTCCGACGGCGGATCCGCCGGCACCATCGTCGTGGTCACCGTGGACGGCATGGCGGCGGCGGAACTGGAGATCTCCGACCGGCTGCGCCCCGACGCCGCGGCGGCGGTGCGGGCCCTGCGCGAGGTCACCGGCACCGATCCGGTGCTGCTCACCGGTGACGGTGAGCGCGCGGCCGCCCGCGTGGCGGACGAGGTCGGCATCAGCGACGTCCGCGCCCGCCTGCTGCCGCAGGACAAGGTCGCCGCCGTGCGCTCCAGCGGCGAACCGACGATGGCGGTCGGCGACGGCGTCAACGACGCGCCCGCCCTCGCCGCCGCGCACAGCGGCGTGGCGATGGGCCGCGCGGGCGCGGACCTGACGCTGGAGACCGCCGACGTCGTCGTGGTGCGCGACGAGCTCTCGGCGGTGCCTGCGGTCATCGACCTCTCACGGCGGGCCCGGCGGCTGGTGAAGCAGAACCTGGTCATCGCGGGCACCTTCATCACCGTGCTGGTCGTCTGGGACCTCGCCGGGCACCTCCCGCTCCCGCTCGGCGTGGCCGGCCACGAGGGCTCGACGGTAATCGTCGGCCTCAACGGTCTGCGGCTGCTGCATCGCGGCGCCTGGCGCGTCCGGCGGTGACGAGGCCGCCCGCGCTCCGACGCCGGCAGAGACGGCGGTCTTCCGGACGCTGGGCGGCAGAGCGTGGATTCCCCGCCTCCGGCGGGAAAAGCCAGCTCCTCAGCCTTCGGCGTAGGTGAGGCCGGAGAAGCGGACCGGGAAACCGCTGCCATCCGGCGAGGCGCACATCGGCCCCGCCTCGGCCTCCACGCCCGGCGGGAAGTACGCCAGACGCAGCACGGTCCGCGGCTCCTCGCCCTCGGGGGCGTAGCGGATCGTGACGGTGTCACCGCTGCGGTGCATCTCGATCGTCACCGACTCGACGTCGCCGTGCACGGCCTGCAGCGGCACGACGTTCCAGTCCGAGACGTCGCGGGTCACCACCGCGCTGAGCAGTTGTTCGCCGTCGACGTACTCGATGCCGGTCTTGATCCAGTTCGCCTCGTCGAGCCGCAGCAGCAGGCCCGCCTGGTCGTACTGCTCGCGGTAGTCGCCGAAGAACCGGGTGGTGAGCCGGAACTCGGCACCGACCGGACGCAGCAGCGCGTGCCCGGTGTCGCGGACGAAACCGTAGTGCGTGGTGCGCCAGAAGTCGGTGCCGCCGTCGGCGGTGGCGGTCAGCCCCGCGTAGGAGAGCCAGTTCTCCGGTGGGTTGAGCCACCGCCAGCCATCGAACCCGAACAGCGTCTGGTCCTCGACCCGCTCCATGCCCACCGATCCCGTTGGCCCGCCGATCCGACGACTTCAGCCTAGTGGAACCGCCGGGCGCTCAGCGAACACCGCCGAGCGGTCGACACCGGCCGGACGGCGTTCAGCGGACCGCGCTCAGCGCCTGCCAGCAACGCCGGAGCGGACGGCGCTCAGCGGACGACCAGCACCGGGCACCTGGCGTGGTGCACCAGCTTGAGCGCGACCGAACCGACCATCATGCCGGTGAACGCGCCGTGGCCCTTGTTGCCCAGCACGAGCAGGTCGGCCTGCTCGGACAGGCCCACGAACTCGTCGACGATCTGCCCGCGCACCAGTCGCGGCCGGATGTCGACGTCGGGGTAGGCCGCCTTCACCGGATCGGTGATCGTCTCGAGCGAGTTGCGGGCGCGTGTCTCCAGCTCGGCGTCCGACGTGGGCAGCCGGTATCCGAACTGGACGGGCTGGCTCCAGACGGTGACCGCGTGCACGATGCCGCCCACGCGCTGGACGTAGTCGGCGGCCCAGCGCAGGGCGTTCCCCGACTCCTCGGACCCGTCGATTCCCGCTACGACTGTCTGCGGCTTACCCGCCATGGTCGAACTCCCTCCGGGTGCGCGCGCGTGACGCGGGAGGAACCCGCTCCGGCGCACCACCTATCGGACGTTCCGGACGAACTGCCTTGATCGTATGGCACCCGGTGGAGGGACGCCACAGTCAGCGGAGCGGGGCGACGGGCCCGCGGCGCGGCTAGCTGTCCAGCGCAGCGAGGAACGCCGACCACCGGTCGCGGTCGAAGACCAGGACCGGACCGTGCGGGTCCTTGGAATCCCGTGCCGCGACGCGGGATTCGGCGAACGCCACCTCGACGCAGTCGGCACCGTTGTCGCTGTAGCTCGATTTGCGCCACTCCACCTGCTCGAACATCTCGGTGCGCCTTCCGTGTCAGGTGACGGTACGAGCCTTGATCGCCGCCACCGAGTCTTCGGGCGACAACGCGACCGAGAGTAGCCGTTCACTTGATCGGATGTAACCGGCCACTTGGTCCTGGTCCTGCACGTAAACTGCCCCGTCCTGGATTTCGACGTAGCCGATTGACTGCGCGTCCGAGAAGTGCAGGACCGTGAACCGACCGCCCAACGCGACATGCGGACCGACTGAGGTCGGGAGCACTCGGATGTCGACGTTGTCCATGCTGGACAGTTCCACGAGGTGCTCCATCTGGCGGCGCATCACCTCCGGTCCGCCGATGGGCCGGTCCAGGGCCGACTCCTCCACCACCGCGGTCAACCCCAGGGGCGCGTCCGATGAGAGCCGGCGCTGCCTGGCCATCCGGAAGCTGACGACCCGCTCGTTGTGGTCGGGTCGAACGCGCTCGCTGGTGGCGGTCAGCGCCGCCGCGTAGTCCTCGGTCTGCAGCAGACCCGGCAGCACCAGCGGGATGTAGATGAACTCCGACTCGGCGATGCCCTCCAGCCCGACGAAGGTCCGCAGCCAGTCCGGCAGGACGTCCACCCACGGCGCCCACCAGGTCTTGTGGTCGGCTCGCGCGGCCAGCGACGAGAGCCGTTCGACGTCCCAGTGCGGTGCGCCGTAGAACTCCAGCAATCCGGCGATCTCCTGCGGCTGCGGGAAGTACCGCCCGTTCTCCAGGTGGGTGATCTTGCCGGGAGAGCAGCCGATCTCCTTGGCGGCCGCCGCGCTGGTACGACCGGCCCGGACCCGGTAGTTGCGAAGTTCGACCCCGATGAGCCAACGCAGGGCCGAGGGATCACGTCGTTGCACCACAGTCCGCCTCCGAGCACACCAGTCCGTTCGCAACAGTGTGTATCCGATCAGGCGCGGTGCGTGCACAACCACCCGGCCGAGTTATCGCCATTCATCAACATTTACATCATCATCTTCGGTGTTCACGGCACACAACCTGGAGGCCGAAGTGATGGAGCCCGAGGAGTTCATGGCGGAGCTGCGCGAGCTGGTGCGCGACGAGGCGCCGAAGGTGTTCGCGCTGTGCGAGGAAGTCGGCGACCGGGACGACGGGTACGTCCGCTACTGGGGGATGGAGTTCGACGACAGCACGCGGGTCGTCAGCCCGTTCGGGGAGATGACCGGCAGCTTCCAGTCCCCCGAGCGCGCCCACTTGCTCCTGTCGCGCGAGCAGCCGCTGCACCTCGTGTGGGCGTGAGACGCCGGGCCGCGGGGCATGCGCGGCGGCGTGCCCCATCCCGGCCACGGCAGACGCACGCCGCGGCACTCCTTCGGCGAGCACGCGTGTCGGTAGGGCGCTCTAGCCTCGAGGACCCGTGCGCTACCCCGAGGAGACTCGATGATCGACCTGAAGCCGGCCTGCCGGGAGATGATCGGCCTGTTGGCGGGCGTGAGAGCGGAGCAGCTCGCCGACGCCACCCCGTGCAGCGAGTACACCGTCGCCGACCTGATCGCCCACATCGACGACGTTGCTCAGGGCTTCGCGGTGTTCGCCGGGGCAGATGTTCCGGCGACCGGCAACGGCGCGAGCGCGACCGGGACGAACGCGCCGGACGTCGTCGGCGACCGGCGGGACGCCGCCAGGCACGTGCGAGCGCTCGGCGAAGCGTGGGACGCCCCGACTGCCTGGCACGGCAGCACCGACACGGGCGATGTGGAGCTGCCCAACGAAGTGTGGGGCAAGATCGCGCTCACCGAGGTGGTCGTGCACGGCTGGGACCTCGCGCACGCGACCGGCCAGCGCTTCGAGCTGCCCGAGGACGCGCTGCGCGCCTGCCTCGATCACGTGTCCGAGTTCGTTCCCCGCGCGCCCCTCCCGGAGCTGTGGGGGACGGCCGTGGACGTCCCCGCCGTCGCCCCGCTGATCGACCGGATCGTGGCCATCACCGGTCGCGCGCCGCGGCCACCACTGGCCGGATGACCTTCCGGGCCGCCACGGCCGAACCCGGAACGGGCAGCGCTCGGAACCGCCAAGCGAGGTGAGCCCGAAGACAGCCGCTCAGAGCTGGTCGACCGAGGTCACCCGCACCACGGCCTCGCCCGCCTCGTCGGACTCGGCGAGGTCGACCTCGGCGCTGAAACCCCAGTCGTGGTCGCCCGCCGGATCGTCGAAGATCTGGCGCACGACCCAGCGGGCCTCCTCCTCGGTGATCATCAGCAGCGCCGGGCCGCGCGCGTCGGGGCCGGTGCCGATCTCGTCGTGCTGCTCGAAGTAGTCGTCCAGCGCGTCGGCCCAGCCGTCGGCGCCCAGCTCCGGGTCCAGCGCGCCGAGCTGCTCGTGCTCGCGGCGCGCCGCCAGCTCGACGCGGCGGAACAGCGCGTTGCGGACCTGCACGCGGAAGGCGCGCTTGTTCGTCGTGACCCGCGCCGGTCCCTCCTCGACCGGAGACGCCCCCGCGGAGGCGGCCTCCGCCTCCGGGTTGCGCAGCCGCTCCCACTCGTCGAGCAGGCTGGAGTCGACCTGGCGGACCAGCTCGCCCAGCCACTCGACGATGTCGCCCAGCTCCTCGGTCTTGGCGTCGGCGGGCACCGTGTGGCGCAACGCCTTGTAGACGTCGGCGAGGTAGCGCAGCACCAGCCCTTCCGAGCGGGCCAGCCCGTAGTGGTTGACGAACTCGACGAAGTTCATCGCCCGCTCGTACATGTCGCGGGCCACCGACTTCGGCGACAGCTCGTGCTCGCCGACCCACGGATGCCCCTTGCGGTACATCTCGTAGGCCGCCTCCAGCAGCTCCTCGAGCGGCTTGGGGTGGGTGATGTCCTCCAGCAGCTCCATGCGCTCGTCGTACTCGATGCCGTCGGCCTTCATCTGCGCCACGGCCTCGCCGCGCGCCTTGAACTGCTGGGCCGAGAGCACCTGCCTCGGGTCGTCCAGAGTGGACTCGATGACCGAGAGCACGTCCAGCGGATACGACGGCGAGTCCACGTCGAGCAGCTCGATGGCGGCCAGCGCGAACGGCGAGAGCGGCTGGTTGAGCGCGAAGTCGAACTGCAGGTCCACCGTCAGGCGCGCCCGGCGGCCCTGCTCGTCGGGCTCGTCGAGCTGCTCCACCACGCCCGCCGCCAGCAGCGCCCGGTAGATCGCGATGGCCCGCAGGATGTGCCTGCGCTGCGCGGGGCGGTCCTCGTGGTTCTCGGTGAGCAGGTGCCGCATCGCCGCGAACGCGTCGCCGGGGCGGTTGATGACGTTGAGCAGCATCGAGTGGCTGACCACGAAGCTCGACGTCAGCGGCTCCGGCTCGGCCTCGACGAGCTTTTCGAAGGTCTTCTCGCTCCAGGAGACGAAGCCCTCGGGCGCCTTCTTGCGCACGAGCTTGCGCTTCTTCTTCGGATCGTCACCGGCCTTGGCCACCGCGCGCTCGTTCTCGATGACGTGCTCGGGCGCCTGCACCACGACGTAGCCCGCGGTGTCGTAGCCCGCGCGCCCGGCCCGGCCGGAGATCTGGTGGAACTCGCGCGCCTTCAGATGCCGGGTGCGGACCCCGTCGTACTTGGTCAGCCCAGTCAGCAGCACCGTGCGGATGGGGACGTTGATGCCCACGCCCAGCGTGTCGGTGCCGCAGATGACCTTGAGCAGACCGGCCTGCGCGAGCTGCTCGACCAGCCGCCGGTACTTGGGCAGCATCCCGGCGTGGTGCACGCCGATGCCGTGGCGCACCAGCCTGGACAGCGTCTTGCCGAAGCCGGCGGTGAAGCGGAAGTCGCCGATGGCCTCGGCGATGCGGTCGCGCTGCTCGCGGCTGGCGACGTTGACGCTCATCAGCGCCTGCGCCTGCTCCAGTGCCGAGGCCTGGTTGAAGTACACGACGTAGACCGGCGCCTGCTGGCCCGCCAGCAGCTCCTCGATCGTCTCGTGCAGCGGCGTCATCGCGTAGCGGAAGGTCAGCGGGATCGGCCGCTCGGCCGAGGAGACCACCGCGGTGCCCCGGCCGGTGCGGCGGGTCAGGTCGTCGCGGAAGCGGGTGACATCGCCCAGCGTCGCCGACATCAGCACGAACTGCGCCTGCGGCAGCTCCAGCAGCGGCACCTGCCACGCCCAGCCGCGGTCGGGCTCGGCGTAGAAGTGGAACTCGTCCATCACGACCTGGCCGACGTCGGCGCGGTCACCGTCGCGCAGTGCGATGTTGGCCAGGATCTCGGCGGTGCAGCAGATGATCGGGGCGTCGGCGTTGACGCTGCTGTCGCCGGTCATCATCCCGACGTTGGCCGCGCCGAAGACGTCGACCAGCGCGAAGAACTTCTCCGACACCAGCGCCTTGATGGGCGCGGTGTAGAAGGTCCGCCGCCCGGCGGCCAGCGCGGCGAAGTGCGCCCCGGTGGCGACCAGGCTCTTGCCGGAGCCGGTGGGCGTGCTGAGGATGACG
The DNA here is from genome assembly GCF_018141105.1 of Saccharopolyspora erythraea. Classification (NCBI taxonomy): domain Bacteria; kingdom Bacillati; phylum Actinomycetota; class Actinomycetes; order Pseudonocardiales; family Pseudonocardiaceae; genus Saccharopolyspora; species Saccharopolyspora erythraea. Next base: position 1,644,404 of record NZ_CP054839.1, read on the forward strand.
TTGGCCCCGGTGACGACCTCCATCAGCGCCTCTTCCTGCGCGGGGTAGAGGTCGATGCCCTGGTGCGTGGTCCACGTCACGAACGCGTCGAGCAGCGCATCGGGTTCGGGGGTCGCTGGGAGCTGGTCGGTGAGCATCATCGTGCCCCCGATCGTCCCTGGTCAGCTTCTGGCGCACGCAGTCGGGGCCCCGAAGCGGCTCCGGCGCGGGCGGCGGTCACCGCCCGCGACCGCCGCCCGCCCGGCCGGCTCACTCGTGGGTCGGCGCGAACATGCGCAGCAGGGTCGGCAGGACCACCACGCTCGGCCCCGGGGAGCGCAGCGCGTCGGCGAGGTCGGCCCGCAGCGTCCCGAGGCTGCTGCGCACGGCGGGGACGCCGAAGGCGCCTGCCAGCGCGACGAAGTCGGGCCGCGACAGCTCGGTGGCGGTGGTCTGGCCGAACTCCCCGGTCAGGTACTCGCGCAGGATGCCGTAGCCGCCGTCGTCGACGATGAGCCACGTGACGTCCAGGCCGTGCTCGACGGCGGTGGCCAGCTCGGCGATGCCGTACATCGCGCCGCCGTCGCCGGAGACCGCCAGCACCCCCCCGCCGGTCGCCGCCGCGGCGCCCAGCGCCGCCGGGAAGCCGAAGCCGAGGCCGCCCGCGCCCTGCGCCGAGTGCATCGGCGCGCCGTCGGCGTTCCACGCCGACCAGGCCCAGTAGCCGAGGATCGTCATGTCCCAGAACGTCGGCGTGCCCTCCGGCAGCGCGGCCCGGACGTCGGCCAGCACGTGCTGCTCGCGCTCCAGCTCCTGACCGGCCAGCCGGTCGCGGACCTTCGCCAGCAGCTCGGCCACCGCCCGCTCGGCCCGCCCGTCGGGCCTGCGCCGCGGCACCCGCTCCAGCAGCGCGGAGAGGGCGAGCCCGGCGTCGGCTTGGATGCCCAGCGCCGGGTGGTTGGACTCCAGCTTGCCGGCGTCTGCCTCGACCTGGACGATCCTGCCGCGCGGGGCGAACCGGTGGTAGTTGCTGGACAGCTCCCCGAGCCCGGAGCCGAGCACGAGCAGAACGTCGGCGTCGGCGAGGAACTCGGTGCTGTGCCAGTCCTCCATCCACGACTGCCCGGACAGCGGGTGGTCCCAGCCGAAGACGCCCTTGCCGCCGAAGGTGCTCAGCACCGGGGCGCGCAGCGCCTCGGCCAGCTCCCGCAGCTGCTCCCCCGCCCCGGCGCGGGCGACGCCGCCACCGGCGAGGATGACCGGGTTCTCCGCGGCCGCGAGCAGGTCGGCGGCCTCTGCGATCAGCTCGGGCTGCGGGGCCAGCGGCGGTGGCGAGGCGCTGACCGTGGTGATCGGCGGCAGCCCGGCGGCGCCGAGCAGCACGTCCTGCGGGATCTCCACCCACGTCGGACCATAGGGCGCGGTCGCCGCGCTCTCCCACGCCGCGCGCAGCGCACCCGGGATCTGGCTGGCGGTGCGCGCGACGTGCACCGACTTCACGACGTCGCGGAAGCTGGCCTGCTGGTCGGGCAGCTCGTGCAGGTAGCCGCGGCGTCCGCCGCCCAGCCCCGCCGCGGGGACCTGGCTGGAGATGCCCAGGACGGGCACCGCGGACGCGCGGGACTCCTGCAACGACGCGAGGGTCAGCAGCGCTCCGGGACCGGTCGAGACGATCATCGGCGTCACCGGCACCGGGCCGCCCTCGGCCAGCTTCGCCCGCGCGTGGCCGTCGGCGGCGAAGGCGAGGTTGTTCTCCACCCGGGAGCTGACCAGCCGCAGGTCGGGGGCCCGCCGCAGGGCCTCGAACAGGCCGAGCGCGTGCTGGCCGGGCAGTCCGAACACGGTCCGCGCGCCCAGGGCGCGCAGCGTCTCGACCACCAGGTCGCCGCCGATGCGGGCTTCGGTCATGTGGATCTCCTCGGTCACTTCCCGGCCGCCCGCGGGGGCGCTCACTTGTCGGCTCCGGTCTGCTCGGCGGGCTCGGCCCTTCCCGCGGACGCTTCCGCCGGCTCGACGGCGGCCGGCGCCCCGGCGAGCCGCCGGGTCCAGGCCCGCAGCACCGCCGGGTCCGTCGGTGGCGTCAGCAGGCTGACCACGACGTAGCTGACCAGCGCGGCGCCGAGACCGTAGTAGATCGGTTCGTTGGCCGACAGGCCGAAGACGACCATCGACGCGATCACCACCACCGAGCCGACGACCATCGAGGCGACCGCGCCCACGCGGGTGCCGCGCTTCCACACCAGCCCGCCGAGGATCGCCACCAGCAGCCCGCCGACCAGCACGTTGTAGGCGACGGTGAGCGCGTTGACCACGTCGTCGACCAGCATCGCGATGCCGATCGCGACGATGCCCAGCACCAGCGTCGTCAGCCTGCTGGCGCTGACGTCGGAGCCCTCGGCGGGCCTGCGGCGCAGCTTGGCCAGGATGTCGGTGGTGCTGACCGCCGAGCAGGCGATGAGCGCGCCGCTGGAGGTCGACATCAGAGCCGAGAGCGCGGCGGCGAGCACCAGCCCGCGCACACCGGAGGGCAGCAACTGCTCGACGACGGTGGCGAAGGCGTCGTCGGCGTCTCCCAGGTTCGGGTAGAGGACGCGCGCGGCGGTGCCGATCAGCGCACCGGTGAAGCCGTAGGCCAGGCAGTAGACGCCGGAGAGGATGCCGCCGCCGGTGGCCACCTTCGGGCTGCGCGCGGTGAACACCCGCTGCCAGATGTCCTGCCCGATGAGCAGGCCGAAGCCGTAGGTGAGCACGTAGGTCAGGATCGTCGCGCCGCCGATGCTGTCGAGCCGGAAGAAGCTCGGGTCGAGCCTGCTGCTCATCTCGCCGAACCCGCCCGCCGCGGTCACCGCGACCGGCAGCAGCAGGAACATGATGCCGATGGTCTTGATCACGAACTGCGCGATGTCGGTCAGCGTGATCGACCACATGCCGCCCAGCACCGAGTACAGCACCACGATCGAGCCGCCCACGGCGATGCCCAGCGCGCTCGGGAGCTGGAACAGGACGTTGAAGATGGTGGCGAACGACAGCGTGGAGGTCACCGTGAGCATCAGGGTGTAGCCCCACATCACCACCCCGGCGATCACCGTCGAGGAGCCGCCGTAGCGCAGATCGAGCATCTCCGAGACGGTGTAGACGCGCAGCTTGACCAGCCTGCGCGCGAACAGCGCGTGCAGCAGCAGGATGCCCAGGCCGATGGTGAGCACCAGCCAGGCGCCGGAGATGCCGTGGGTGTAGCCGAGCCCGACGCCGCCGATGGTGGAGGCGCCGCCGAGCACGATGGCCGACATCGTCCCGGAGTACATGAACCAGCCGAGGCGGCGGCCTGCGACCAGGTAGTCGCTCTTGGTCCTGGCCAGCCGCATGCCGTACCAGCCCACACCGACCATCCCGGCGATGTAGAGCGCGATCACCAAGTAGTCGGCGACCATCGGGTCCTCCTGTCCGCGTCGACACGCTGTTCCGGCAACCGTAGGGTTCGCCGGGCCAAGGAAGAATGGGACGATCCATCCCAGATTCGATTGATCCGTGGTTCGAATGACCAAGCCGTCCGAGCAACCCTCCGTGCCGCTGCACGCGGTCACCGGCGACGCCGCGCTGGCCGTGGAGGTGGTGGCCGAGACGCTGCGGCCCGGCGCGCTGGAGCTGCCCGTGCGCTGGGCGCACGTCAGCGAGCTGCAGGACCCCGCGCCGTACCTGCTCGGCGAGGAGCTGCTGCTCACCGCCGGGGTGAACCTGCCGTCCGAGCAGCAGCAGGTCGACCGCTACGTGCAGCGGCTGCTCGCGGCGGGGGTGAGCGCGCTCGGCTTCGGCGTCACGCCGCCGATGCACGAGGCCCTGCCGGACCCGCTGCGCGAGGCGTGCGTGCGGCACGGGCTGCCGCTGCTGGTGATCCCGCCGCGGACCCCGTTCCTGGCGATCAGCCGCGCGGTCGCCGTCGCGATCAGCGATGCCGCCCAGCGGGAACGCAGCCGGGTCGCCGAGGCCAGGGAGGCGCTGACCCGGTCGGCGGCCGAGGGGCTGGGTGCGCTGGTGGCCGAGCTGGCGCGCAGGCTCCGCTGCTGGGTGGCGCTGGTGGGCGCCGACGACGCGCCCGTCGCCACGTCTCCCCCGCGCACGCCGCTGCCGCCAGAGCTGGCTCCGCTGCTCGCGCGGCTGCGGGCGGGCTCGGGGGTGCGCAGCGCGACCGGCGAGCTGGCCGACGGCTCCTTCGCCGTCGCGCAGCCGGTGTACCCGCAGGCCACCGCCTCGCAGCTGCTCGTGGTCGGGCGCAGGCAGCGGTTCGACGCCACCGAGCGCGCCGTCATCGCGGTGGGCGCGGCGCTGCTGGGCCTGACCGGTCGCGCGGGCGCCGACAACGCGGCGCTCGGGTCGGCGGTCACCGCGCTGCTGCTCGACCGGCCGGCCGCAGACGTGCTGGCCGGCCTGCTGGAGAAGGGCCGGTACCGGGTCGTCGCGGGCGTGCCGAGGGGGCGCCGCCGCAACGGCGGGGTCTCGGCCTTCGACTGGCTGAGCAGCCGGCTCGGCAACCCGCTGGTCAGGCTCGACGACGACGGCGGCTTCACCGCTGTCGTGGCGACCGCGCCGAGCGACGAGGTGCTGGAGGAGATGCGTTCCCAGGGCTGGCTCGCGGTGGTCAGCTCCGCCCGGCCCGCCGACCGCCTGGGTGAGACCGCGGCCGAGGTCGACGCGCTCGCGCAGCGGGCGCGGGCGCTGGACCGCCCGGTGCGCGCCGACGACAGCGCCGGACTCGGCCTTTCCGCCGCCGTCGCACCGGAGGCCGCCGCGGGCTTCGCCGAGCGGGCCCTGGCGCCGCTGCGCGCGATCGACCGGACGCGCTCCGGGGACAAGCTCGCCGACACGCTGCAGTGCTGGCTGGCCCACCACGGCAGCTGGGACCGGACCGCCGCCGCGCTCGGCGTGCACCGCAACAGCGTGCGCCACCGCATCGGGCAGGTCGAGCGCGCGCTGGAGGCCGACCTCTCCGACCCGCAGGTCCGGATGGAGCTGTGGTTCGCGCTGCGCTGGTCGCGCTGAGTGGCCGCGAACCTCTGCCTATCCCGGTACCAGGTCCGTTTCGGTCATCGCCCTGGACCTCCCCGTTCGGGACAATGGGCGCCGAGCCGACGACCGCCCGGGAGGAAGCCGATGGAGGAACGCAGCGTTCGTTTCGTGGGCGGGCCGCTGGACGGCCGGGTCCAGGACCTCCGCGACTCCGAGGCGGTCGCCGGGCGTCTGCTCCGCCACATCCACCTGCACGACGGGCCGAAGATCGAGACCCATTACGAGCTGCACTACACGCCGGGCAACGGCTGGGAGTACCACCTGCGCGCCCACGGCAAGAGCCCGTAGGAACGTTGCGGAAGTGGTTCGCACAGCGGTGCGAGTGCCGGAGCCCCGGTGTGCGACCCGAGCGCCGGACGGCCGCTCATCAAGCACCCGCAACCGCCCGCCGGCGTGGGTTTTTCCCATTCCGGCAACGGAAAGCCGTCGTGCCGACCGTTGGGCGCGGCTGCCGCGCACCGGCCCCGACCAGTCGCGACACCGCGCGGCGAAGCCGAATCCGGCATGTTCGCACCCCCGCGCGCGTGGGAAACACCGCCGTGCAACGGTGAATTCACCAGCCGAGCGGCTGTGTCGCGCGGACCGGCGGCGGCCATAGCCTGGCCGCGGGCGCAGAATCCGCTGCGCACCAGGGGAAACCGCGCGCTACGGAGGTCGCCATGTCCGGCCACGGCCAATCGGACGGCACCGCGGCGAGCCGGCCGCGCGAGGACTCCCGCGGCGAGGTGGAGGCCCTGCTGCGGTCCGGCCCCTTCCACGAGGCGCTGCGCGCGGCCATCGCGCACAGCGGGCTCACCCTGGAGGCCCTGCGCGGCGAACTGGCCGCGCGCGGCATCCGGCTCAGCCTGGCGACCCTGAGCTACTGGCAGCACGGGCGCAGCCGCCCCGAGCGGACCGGCTCGATGCTGGCGCTGCGCGCGATCGAGAACATCCTGCGGCTGCCCTCGCATTCGCTGCGGGCGCTCCTGGGACCACCGCGCCCGCGGGGCCGGTGGCTCAACCACGAGCCCGGCCGCCGCATCGACGGCATCGACGACCCCGCGGGGCAGCTCGCGGAGGTGATCGGGCCGGTGCTGGGCCCGTCCGACCGCGACCTGCGCGTCTTCTCCCAGGAGGACATCGCCTCCGTCGGCCCGGACCGGGCGATCCACCTGGTGCGCACCCGCACGGTGCTGCGCGCACTGGCCGACGGGCCGGACCGGCACCTCGCCGTCTACCGTGGCGAGCCAGGCTCCGACTCGGGCGCGCTCGCCCCGGTCGCCATCGAGAACTGCCGGCTGGGCCGCACGAGCAGGCACCCGGCCGCCCCGATCGTGGTCGCCGAGCTGTTGTTCGACCGCAGGCTGCGCGCCGGGGAGATCCACCTGCTGGAGTACGAGTTCCGCGTCGAGCGCCCGGTGCGCAGCGTCGACCACCGCCGCACGTTCCGGTACCCGGCCGGCAGCTACGTCGCGTCGGTGCGCTTCTCGGAGTCGGCGGTCCCGGTGCGGTGCAGGCGGCTGCGGCAGGGCGCGCCCGCGTCCGGACGGGGGACCGACGAGCTGACACTGGTGGGTGGTCGTTCGGTGCACCTCGCGGTGCGGGACGTCCCGCGCGGCGTGCTCGGGATCGCCTGGGACTGGGACTGGGACTGAGACGCAGGAGGACGCCCCCTGCTCTGTCCGGCTGCGACAAGTGTCACACGATCCCCGGGCAAGGCCGCACCGGCCTACCATCCTGTTCATGGTGGCGCACTCGACGACGAGCGACGGGCCGGAGCTGCCCCTGGCGGCCGAGTTCCCCGAGCCCGCCCAGCAGCAGTGGCGGCAACAGGTGGAGAAGGTCCTGCTCAGGTCGGGCCTGGTGTCCGAGGGCCGGCCCGTGCCGGAGCCGGTCGAGGACGTGCTCGCCAGCGCCACCTACGACGGCATCACCGTGCACCCGCTCTACACCGAGGCCCCCGCCTCCAGCGGTCTACCCGGCCTGGCGCCCTACGTGCGCGGCAGCCGGGCGCAGGGCTGTGTCAGCGAGGGGTGGGACGTCCGGCAGCACCACGCGCACCCCGACGCCTCGGAGACCAACCGCGAGATCCTGGCCGACCTCTACAACGGCACGACCTCGCTGTGGCTGGAGCTCGGGCCGACCGGGCTGGCGGTGGACTCGCTCGCCGACGCCCTCGAAGGCGTCCACCTGGACATGATCGGCGTCGTCCTCGACGCGGGCGACGAGGCGGCGGAGGCGGCGTCGGCGTTGCTGGAGCTCGCGCGTGAGCAGGGGGTGCGGCCCAGCGCCCTGCGCGGCAACCTCGGCGCCGACCCGCTGAGCGCCTGGGCGCGCACAGGGCAAGAACGCGATCTGGGCCTCGCCGCCGAGGTGGCCGCGCACTGCTCGTCGCACCCGGGCCTGCGTGCCGTGACCGTCGACGGCCTGCCGTACCACGACGCGGGCGGCTCGGACGCCGAGGAGCTCGGCTGCTCGATCGCCGCGGGCGTCACCTACCTGCGGGTGCTGGCCGGTGAGCTGGGTGCCGAGACCGCGAGCGGGCTGCTGGAGTTCCGCTACGCCGCCACCGCCGACCAGTTCCTGACCATCGCCAAGCTGCGCGCGGCCCGCAGGCTGTGGGAGCGGGTGACGCGGGAGATCGGCGTCGCCGAGCGCGCGCAGCTCCAGCACTCGGTCACCTCCTCGGCGATGCTGACGCGCCGCGACCCGTGGGTGAACATGCTGCGCACCACGATCGCCACGTTCGCCGCGGGCGTGGGCGGCGCGCGGTCGGTCACCGTGCGGCCGTTCGACGCCGCGATCGGGCTGCCGGACTCCTTCTCCCGGCGCATCGCCCGCAACACCCAGTCGCTGCTGCTGGAGGAGTCGCACCTGGCGCAGGTGATCGACCCGGCGGGCGGTTCCTGGTACGTCGAGACGCTGACCGACGAACTGGCGCGCAAGGCGTGGGAGTGGTTCCAGCGCATCGAGGCCGAGGGCGGGCTGCCCGCCGCGCTGCGCTCGGGTCTGGTGGCCGACCGGCTCGCCGAGACCTGGCAGCGGCGCCGGGACGCCATCGCCCACCGCACCGACCCGATCACCGGCGTCACCGAGTTCCCCAACCTCGAAGAACCCGCGCTGCGACGCGACCGCGCGCCGGAGCCGCTGTCGGGCGGTCTGCCCCGGCACCGCTACGCCGAGGACTTCGAGCGGCTGCGCGACGCCTCCGACGCCCACCTCGCCGAAACCGGTTCCCGGCCGGCGGTTTTCCTCGCCACGCTCGGTTCGCTCGCCGAGCACAACGCCCGCGCGTCGTTCGCCAGCAACCTCTTCGGCGCGGGCGGGCTGGAAACCCCGGACGCCGGGCCCACGGAGTCCGCAGAGGACGTGGTGAAGGCTTTCGCGGGCTCGGGCACGTCGGTGGCCTGCCTGTGCTCGGGTGACCGGATCTACGGTGAGCGCGCGGAGGAAACCGCGCGTGCGCTCCGGGAAGCCGGGGCCGACCAGGTGCTGCTGGCCGGCTCGCTCGAGGTGCCCGGAGTCGACGGCCGGGTGTTCGCCGGGTGCAACGCCCTCGAAGTCTTGCAGGACGTCCACCGCAGGTTGGGAGTGCAGCAGTGACCGCCCACGAGCACGAACCGATCCCCAGCTTCGCCGGCGTGGAGCTGGGCGAGCCCGCCCCCGCGTCGGCCGGGCGGTGGAACGACGCGCTGCTGGCCGAGACGGGCAAGGAGGCTGACGCGCTGGTGTGGGAGGCGCCGGAGGGCATCGGCGTCAAGCCGCTCTACACCGAGGCCGACACCCGCGGGCTGGACTTCCTGCGCACCTACCCGGGAATCGCGCCGTTCCTGCGCGGCCCGTACCCGACGATGTATGTCAACCAGCCGTGGACGGTGCGCCAGTACGCGGGCTTTTCCACCGCCGAGCAGTCCAACGCCTTCTACCGCCGCAACCTCGCCGCAGGCCAGAAGGGCCTGTCGGTGGCCTTCGACCTGGCCACCCACCGCGGCTACGACTCCGACCACCCCCGCGTCGGCGGTGACGTCGGCATGGCCGGCGTGGCGATCGACTCCATCTACGACATGCGCCAGCTCTTCGACGGCATCCCGCTGGACAAGATGAGCGTGTCCATGACGATGAACGGCGCCGTGCTGCCGGTGATGGCGCTCTACATCGTCGCCGCCGAAGAACAAGGCGTCGAACCGGAAAAGCTCGCCGGGACCATCCAGAACGACATCCTCAAGGAGTTCATGGTCCGCAACACCTACATCTACCCGCCGCAGCCGTCGATGCGGATCATCTCCGACATCTTCGCCTACGCCTCGCGGCGGATGCCGAAGTTCAACTCGATCTCCATCTCCGGCTACCACATCCAGGAAGCCGGAGCCACCGCCGACCTCGAACTCGCCTACACCCTGGCCGACGGCGTGGAATACCTGCGCGCCGGACGCCAAGCGGGCCTGGACATCGACTCCTTCGCCCCCCGGTTGTCGTTCTTCTGGGGCATCGGGATGAACTTCGCGATGGAGGTCGCCAAACTCCGCGCCGCCCGGCTGCTGTGGGCCAAGCTGGTCAAACGCTTCGAGCCGGACAACCCGAAGTCGCTGTCGCTGCGCACCCACTCACAGACCTCCGGCTGGTCGCTGACCGCCCAGGACGTCTACAACAACGTCGTGCGCACCTGCGTGGAAGCCATGGCCGCCACCCAGGGCCACACCCAGTCACTGCACACCAACGCCCTCGACGAAGCACTCGCCCTGCCGACCGACTTCTCCGCGCGCATCGCCCGCAACACCCAGCTCCTGCTCCAGCAGGAATCCGGTACCACCCGCGTCATCGACCCCTGGGGCGGCTCGCACTACGTCGAACGCCTCACCCAGGACCTCGCCGAACGCGCCTGGGCCCACATCACCGAAGTCGAAGACGCCGGCGGCATGGCCCAGGCCATCGACGCCGGTATCCCGAAGATGCGCATCGAGGAGGCCGCAGCGCGCACCCAGGCGCGCATCGACTCCGGCCGCCAGCCCCTCATCGGCGTCAACAAGTACCGCTACGACGGCGACGAACAGATCGAGGTCCTCAAGGTCGACAACGCCGGCGTGCGAGCCCAGCAGCTCGAGAAACTGCGGCGGCTGCGCGAGGAACGCGACTCCGAAGCGTGCGAGACCGCGCTGCGCAGGCTCACCGGCGCCGCCGAAGCCGCCCTCGAGGACAACCGGCCCGACGACCTCGCCCACAACCTGCTCACGCTGGCCGTGGACGCCGCCCGGCACAAAGCCACCGTCGGCGAGATCTCCGACGCCCTGGAAAAGGTCTTCGGCCGCCACTCCGGCCAGATCCGTACGATCTCCGGCGTGTACCGGGAGGAATCGGGGACCTCGGAATCGCTGGAACGCGCCCGCCGCAAGGTCGAGGACTTCGACGAAGCCGAAGGCCGCCGGCCCCGCATCCTGGTCGCCAAGATGGGCCAGGACGGCCACGACCGCGGCCAAAAAGTCATCGCCACCGCCTTCGCCGACATCGGCTTCGACGTCGACGTCGGCCCGCTGTTCCAGACCCCCGCCGAAGTCGCCCGCCAAGCAGTCGAATCCGACGTACACGTCGTCGGCGTGTCCTCACTGGCCGCAGGACACCTGACGCTGGTGCCCGCGCTGCGCGACGAGCTGTCCGAACTCGGCCGCGACGACATCATGATCGTCGTCGGCGGCGTCATCCCACCCGCCGACTTCGACGCCCTGCGCCAAGGCGGCGCCAGCGCGATCTTCCCACCCGGAACCGTGATCGCCGACGCCGCGCTCGGACTGCTCGACCAGCTCCGGGCGGTGCTCGACCACCCCGCGCCCGCCGAGCCGGGCGAGACGTCGAGCGCGGGCTGACCATGCCGCGCGAGATCGACGTCCAGGACTACGCCAAGGGCGTGCTCGGCGGCTCACGCGCCAAGCTGGCGCAGGCGATCACGCTGGTGGAGTCGACCAGGGCCCAGCACCGCGCGAAAGCCCAGGAACTGCTCGTCGAGCTGCTGCCGCACAGCGGCGGAGCGCACCGGGTGGGCATCACCGGCGTACCCGGCGTCGGGAAATCGACGTTCATCGAGTCGTTGGGAACGATGCTGACCGCGCAGGGGCACCGGGTCGCGGTGCTGGCGGTCGACCCGTCGTCCACGCGCAGCGGCGGCAGCATCCTGGGCGACAAGACGCGGATGCCCAAGCTCGCCGCCGACTCCGCCGCGTTCGTGCGGCCCTCCCCCTCCGCGGGCACGCTCGGCGGCGTCGCGCGCGCGACCCGCGAGACGATCGTGCTGATGGAAGCGGCCGGATTCGACGTCGTGCTCGTGGAAACGGTGGGCGTCGGCCAGTCCGAGGTCACCGTGGCGGGCATGGTCGACTGCTTCCTGCTGCTCACCCTGGCCCGCACCGGCGACCAGTTGCAGGGCATCAAGAAAGGCGTGCTGGAGCTGGCCGACCTGGTCGCGGTGAACAAGGCCGACGGACCGCACGAAGGCGAGGCCCGCAAGGCGGCCCGCGAGCTGCGCGGCGCGCTGCGGCTGCTCACCCCGGTCAGCGCGTCGTGGAGACCCCCGGTGGTGACTTGCAGCGGCCTGACCGGAGCGGGCCTGGACACCCTCTGGGAGCAGATCGAGCAGCACCGCGCCACCCTCACCGAGACCGGCGAGCTGGCCGAGAAGCGCAGCCGCCAACAGGTCGACTGGACCTGGGCGCTGGTGCGCGACCAGCTCATGTCCGACCTGACCCGGCACCCGGCGGTGCGCCGCATCGTCGGCGAGGTCGAATCCGACGTGCGAGCCGGGGAACTGACCGCGGGCATCGCCGCCGAGCGGCTGCTCGAAGCCTTCCGGGAGCGTTGAGCCTCCGGGCGCGTTCGCCCTCCCGCACCAGCGGGCCGGGTCCGGTCAGGTCGATACTGGCGGGCGAACAGCCCCCACACGGAACCGGTGAACCATGCGGATCAGCGTTGACAGCGCCTCGGACGTCGCGCCCTACGAGCAGGTGCGGGAGGCCATCGCGGAGCAGATCAACAGCGGCGCGCTGGCGGTGGGAGCGAAGCTGCCGACGGTCCGCGCGCTGGCGGCCGATTTGGGCATCGCGGCGAACACCGCGGCCCGGGCCTACCGCGAGCTGGAGCAGGCCGGACTGCTGGAGACCCGCGGCCGGGCAGGGACCTTCGTCAGCGGCTCGGGCGACCAGGCGGCCGCCCGGGCCGCCGAAGCGGCGGCGACCTACGCCGAGGTCACCCACGCCCTCGGCATCCAGCGCGAGCAGGCGCTGGCGATCGTGCGAGCGGCGCTGCGCGCGTAGCGGGCCGGTGGCGGACCTGGCCGAAAGGACGAACGCGCGTTGCCGGAAGTTCCCCGGCACCAGCAGGAAGACCGCGCTGCTGCGCGCCGGAGCCGCGTGAATCAGCCTCCGGCCCGCGAGATGAACTCGACGATCCGGTCGTTGACCAGCTTCGGACGCTCCACCGCGAAGTCGTGCCCTTCTCCCGGCATGACCTCCAAGTACTCACCGATCATCGAGGAGGCGGTCACCGAGCAGGTGCGCGCGGTCGATCCGGACGCCGATGCCGAGCAGGAGGCGGGAATCCTCACCTCGCTCGTGCGCGGCCTCATCGGCAGCGTGCTCATCGGTGAGCGGACACCGCAGCAGGCCGTGGAGCTGGTGGACCGGCAGCTGGACCGCGTCTTCGGCGACGAGGGCCGCCGGCGCCGGTGACGCGCTCAGCCGACCTCGGCGGACAGGGCGCGCATGGTGGCGATCTCGTCGGACTGGGTGACCAGCACGTCCTGGGCCATCGCGTGGACCTGTTCGTCGAGGCCCCGGGTGAGCAGGTCGGTCGCCATGGTGACCGCGCCCTCGTGGTGGGCGGTCATCAGCCGCAGGAAGAGCCGGTCGAAGTCGTCGCCGCGCGCGGCGGCCAGCTCGGCGAGCTGCGCGGGCGTTGCCATGCCCGGCATCGCGGCGTGCCCGGTCTCCGGGCCGCCGACGTGACCGCCGTGCCCGGCCTGGCCGGGCTGCCCGCCGTGTCCGGCGTGCTCCTGGGCTCCGTGGCTCGCCTGCCAGCCGCGCATCATGTCGATCTCGGGCTTCTGCGCTCCCCCGATGCGTTCGGCCAGCGCCCGCACCTGCGGGTGCTGCGCCCGCTCCGGGGCGAGGGCCGTCATCTCCAGCGCCTGCTCGTGGTGCGGGATCATCATCGCGACGTAGGTCGCCTCGGCCTCGCCAGGAGGAGCCGACCGGCCGAGCCCCTGGACCTCCTCGCCGGTCGCGACCTTCGGCTCGTCGCCGGGCGCGCCCGGCAGCACCACCGGTGCCTGCGGCGGTTCCGGGGTCGAGCACGCGCCGAGCAGCCCCGCTGCGAGAACCACCGCGAACACCGCCGCCGCCCCGGTGCCGAGCCTCCTCGCGGTTGCGCCGAGCTGCATTGATCCTCCTTATACCGACCCAAATGCGACCACACGGACTATTGGGGCCGCTGAACGCGACAAACATACTGATTCGGGTTGGTACTCCGGTACCGCTGTTTGGCGAGCGCGCGCAGGCGCAGGCAGCTCGATAACCGAATCGAATGTGGGGTGGGTTCTGTTGAATCCGAGTTCCAGGCGCAGGCCTGGTCGCGGCGGGGCACGGTTGCGGGTGGCGGGTGTTCTCGCCGGTGTGGTTCCCCTGGTCCTCGGTCTGCTCGCGACACCGTCGCTGGCCGACACCCCCGGTAGCGAGCATCCGGAGGACCACGGCGCGGGCGTGGTCGCGGCGCAGGCCGTGGCACGCGACGTGATCAAGAGCAAGAACATCAAGCACACCGCGCACCTGCCCAAGCAGGCGCCGTTCGACAACGTCGACGCCGTCGGCACCGACATCGCCTTCAAGGGCAGGCACGCCTTCGTCGGCAACTACGACGGGCTCGTCGTCTACGACATCGCCAAGCCGGACAAGCCGAAGATCGTCGCGCAGGTCGTCTGCCCCGGCGGCCAGGGCGACGTCTCGATCAGCGGGAACCTGCTGTTCGTCTCGACCGACTACCCGCGCACCAACAACACCTGCCAGAGCGAGGAGACCACCGCCGCCGACCCCAACGGGTGGGAGGGCATGAAGGTCTTCGATGTGAGCAACCCGGCCAGGCCGCGCTACGTCTCGGCCATCGCCACCGACTGCGGTTCGCACACCCACACCCTGGTGCCCGACAAGGCGAACAAGGCGGTGTACCTCTACATCTCCTCCTACGCGCCCAAGCCGGAGTTCCCGAACTGCCAGCCTCCGCACGACAAGATCTCGATCGTCAAGGTGCCGCTGGACCACCCGGCCGAACCGGTGCTGCTCGACGCTCCGGTGGTGTTCCCGGACGGCGGCAACCCCGGTCAGCCGGGCGGCATCCGGGAGACCTCGGGCTGCCACGACATCACCGTGTTCCCGTCCAAGGACCTCGCGGCGGGCGCGTGCATGGGCGACGGCGTGCTGTTCGACATCTCCGACCGGGAGAAGCCCCGCGTCATCAACCAGGTCCGCGACGACCAGAACTTCGCGTTCTGGCACTCGGCGACGTTCAACAACGACGGCACCAAGGTCGTGTTCACCGACGAGCTCGGCGGTGGCAGCGCGGCGACCTGCGACGCCCCGACCGGCCCGAAGCGCGGCGCCAACGGCATCTACGACATCGTCGGCTCGGGCGCGGAGTCCAAGCTGGAGTTCCGCAGCTACTACAAGATCCCGCGCCACCAGGCCGGCACGGAGAACTGCGTGGCGCACAACGGCTCCCTGATCCCGGTCCCGGGCGAGGACATCATGGTGCAGGCCTGGTACCAGGGCGGCGTCTCGGTGTGGGAGTTCACCGACTCGGCGCGGCCGAAGGAGATCGCCTTCTTCGACCGCACCCCGTTCGACCCGGGCAAGCTGCAGACGGCCGGGTCGTGGTCGGCGTACTACTACAACGGCCGCGTCTTCTCCAGCGGTATCCAGGAGGGCCTGGACGTGCTGGACATCAGGGACCCGCGGACCGACCCCGCCAAGCGGGTGCGCTTCGAGGAGTTCAACCCGCAGACCCAGCCCGTGTACGCGGACTGACGTCCTGACCAGTGGGCCCCGCCGGGCGATCCCGGCGGGGCCTACTCATGCGAAAGTCAGTGACGCATCATTCCCCGTGTGCGCTATCTTGGGGAGCGATGACGGAAGAAATGTACTCGGTCGAGCAGGTTGCCGAACAGCTCGGCCTGCATGTGCGCACGGTCCGCGGCTACATCCGCTCCGGGCGCCTCAAGGCGGTGCGGATCGGCAAGCAGTACCGGATCGCGCGCTCCGACCTCGCGGAGCTGACCGGGCGGACGCCGCCGGCGAGCTCGGGGCCCGGCGGTTCCGCGGAGGTGTCGAGCATCGTGCAGGTGGACGGCGTCGACCGGGCGGCGGCCGACCGGCTGGGCACTCTCGTGCTGGCCGGGGCCAACACCTCCCGCGGCTCCGCGCACCCGCTGCGCATCCAGACCGTGCACGACGAGGAGCGCAACCGGATGAAGATCGTGATCCTGGGCAGTCCCGGCGACACCGCCGAGGTGCTGCAACTGCTCGAAGCCGTCCTGGACGGCGACAACGGCCTGTTCTCCCGGGAGGCGGGCGATGCCTGACCTGACGCAGGAGCGGGCCGGGGTGCCGGTGCTGGTGTGCGCCCCGGACGGACCGCCGGTGGCCACCGAGCAGGACGTGCTCGACCTGATCGGCGCGACCTACTTCGGCGCCGAGGTCGTGGCCGTACCCGTGAGCAGGCTCGACGAGCGCTTCTTCACGCTGAGCACCCGCTTCGCGGGCGAGGTCATGCAGAAGTTCGGCAACTACCGGCTGCGCCTGGCCGTCGTCGGCGACATTTCGCGCCACCTGGCGGCGAGCTCGGCGCTGCGCGCGCTGGTGCACGAGTCGAACCGTGGCGAGCAGGTGTGGTTCGTCCCCGACCTCGACGCCCTCGACGCGCGGCTGCGCGGCGCCGCCTGAGCGATCGGGGCGCGTGACGGTAGTGGAGTCGATCCGGTCCGGCGTCACGTGGAAGCGCGGCCGGCCCTCTCCGCGATCCACGCCGCGACGCCGGCCGGGTCGGTGTCATCGGTCGAGAGCGGGTGCGCGCCCGGGAGGTCTTCGTCGATGCGAGCGGCCTCGTCGATGCTCGCGGCGATCGACTCGTCCAGAGCACGTCCGGCGAGCCCCCGCCGGTGGTCACCGGCGATCGGCGGCCCGTCTCCCCGGGCACGCCGCCTGATCCGCGCGTCCAACGTGCGCGGCGCGGCCCGCAGGACGAAGGTGGCTGTGTCGAGCTCGTCCCCCACCGAATTCGCGAATTCGCGCGCCGTGGCGATGTCGGCGGTGACGACGACGGTTCGGGCACCATGCGCGGCAAGTGCGCCGATCATGGCTCGCGCGTTCCGCGCCCGCAGCCGCGCGAGGTGACGCCCGCGCGGGTCGGCGCCGACGAAACCCAGCTGGTGCGCGTCCAGGTAGGCGACGCTGCTACCCGCGTCGGCCAACCGGAGGAAGGTCTGGAACCCGGCCGTCGACGAGCCCACTCCGCCCGGCCCGGTCACGAGTACGACGCCGGCGGCCGGATCGGTCGCGGCAGGGCCGAAAGGTTCGTGGTCCGCCGCGGTGCCCGCTCGTTCGACGTGCGCGAGCGCGGCCGCCGCCAGGCGTCGCGACACCTCATCGGGAGTCAGCGCGCTGGTGTCGACGCGCAGGTCGGCGACGGCCGGGTCGATCGTCGCGGCGTAGCCGACGGCCTGTTCGGCCTGCTCGGTCAACCAGGCCCGCTGCCGGATGCGAGCACGGACCGCGTCGGCATCGGCGTGGAGGGGGCAGGCGAGAACGCGCTCGCGCGGCACGTCGGGCAACAGCCGGGCGAGGTGAGCCGGATCGTCGGCCAGGCCGGCGACGATCAGCATCCGGGCGCCGGATTCCCGGTAGCCGGGCACGAGCGCGCGCAGTCCGGCGGCGACCAGCTGCGTCTCCGACGCCCGCACGCCGGCCGCGAGGCGGAGCTGGTCGGCGTCGACGAACGCGGCGACCACGCCGTACTCGGCCAGTTCGGCCCGCAACCGGTAGCCGACGGTCGACTTCCCCACGCCCGACGTCCCCAACAGCCACACGACGGCAAGCACGACGCGACCCTAGATCACCACGCACGCGGCGACGACTGAATTCCCCGCGCACAGGCCGGTCCGCTCGTCAGCGGCCTCGCGCCGACCCAGTCGGAGATCCCGGAGCGAGAAGGCGGCTGAGGTTCCGCCAAGCGCCCACCTACGCAAGGCCCTGAAACCCGTCCTAGTTCTCCGAGGCCAGCTGCGCGAGCAGGTTGGGTACCTCGATGCTGGGCACCGGACCGCCGTAGAGCGCGCCGGCGCCGACCTCGCAGCCCATCTCGTGCCAGCGCCGCGCCTGCTCGACGCTGTCGACGTCGCCGACCGCCAGCAGCCGCCCGCACGACCGCACCAACGGCACGAACCGCTTCACCGCCTCCACCTCCGGCGAGTCCTCGGCGGAGTCGCGGACCAGCCGGACCACGTCGTCGGCGAACTGGATGATGTCCACCGGCAGGTCGCGCAGGTAGCGCAGCTCGCCCGGTGAGGCGTGGAAGCCGTGCAGGGCGGTGCGCACGCCGAGCCGGTCCAGGAACCTGACGTTGTCCCTGGCCTCGTCGTTGTCGCCGAGCATCACGCGCATCGGCATCGACACCCGCAGCCAGCTCGCCTCGAGCGAACCGTCGTCGAGCACCCGGCGGATGGTGCCGACCAGGTCGGGGTCCGCCGCCTGGTTCGGGCTGAGCCCGACCACCAGCGGCGGCCGGTGTCCCGCCCGGTGCCAGCGGGCGAGCTGCTCCCAGGCGCTGCCGAGGATCCAGTCCCGCAGGGACAGCGTCACACCCGAGCGCTCGGCCAGCCGCAGGCAGTCGGCGTGGTCGAGCCTGCCGAACTCCCCTGTCTCCCAGCTCAGTTCCGCTTCGATGGCGATCAGCTTGCTGTCGCCGAGCTGCACCACCGGCCGGTAGACCACGTCGAACTCGCCGAGCTCCAGACCGCCGGGCATCACCGCCGCCAGCTTGGCCTGGGTCCGCTCGTCGGGCGCGCGGTCGGGGTCGAACAGCGCCCACTGCCGCTTGCCCGCGGCCTCCGCGCGCCGCAGCGCCACGTCGGCCGCCCACAGCATGTTGGCCGCGTCGCCGTCTCCCGCGCAGCGCTGCACGACGCCGATGCTGGCCGAGGTGGCGATGCCGTGCTCGCCGACGTAGATGGGTTCGGCCAGCTCCTCGTTGATCATCGGCGCGAACTCGTGCACCGGCGGGGTGCGCGGCGACTCCAGCACCAGCACGGCGAACTCGGTGCCGCCGAAGCGGGCCAGGATCGCCTCCTCGCGCTGGATGAGCTGCTCCAGCCTGCGCGCGACGGCCTTGATGATGCCGTCGCCGACCTCGTGGCCGAGCCCGTCGTTGATCAGCTCGAAGCCGTCCAGGCCCAGGTGGTAGAGCGTCAGCTTGGCGTCCTTGGGCAGGTTGCCCAGCGCCGCCTCCAGCCGGGTGCGGAAGAACTGCCGGTTGGGCAGCCCGGTCATCGCGTCGTGCAGCGCCTGGTACTGGAACCGCTCCTGCAGCAGGTGCAGCTCGCTGATGTCCTCGACCATCGTGACGAAGTGCGCGGGAGCCCCGTCGGCTCCCTTGAGGACCGACACCGCGAGGTAGGCCCAGGCCGTCTCGCCGTCGGCACGCAGCAGCCTGCGCCGCTCCCGCAGCCGCTGCGTTCGTCCGCCCTCGGCCAGCTCGGCGTAGGCGGCGGTCAGGTACTTGGCGTCCTCGGGGTGGAACAGGTCGTGCACCGTCATCGACCCGAAGTCCTGCGACCGGTAGCCCAGCGTCTCCCCGAGCGCCGGGTTCACCTGCACGAACTTGCCGGTGAGGTCGCAGATCGCGACGCCGATGGGGGTCGTGGTGAAGACCTCGCCGAACCTCGCCTCGCTGGCCGCCAGATCGCGGTCGGCCTGCAGCTTCGAGCGCAGCAAGGCGCGTTTGAGCGTCTCCTGCTGGACGAAGGTGCTCTCCCGGTCGGCGGCGGCGTAGCCCGCGGCGATCGCGGTGAGCAGCCCCAGCATCCGGTGCACGCTCTCGTCGGCGGCGTCGGCGACCATCACGTCGCGGATCAGGTCCAGGCTCAGCGTCAGGCTGTCCTCGCCGGTCGCGTGGATCTCCACGAGCCGGGTGCCGACCGCCCGGCCGGAGTGGTCGGTGCGCTCCGGGTCCTCGAGGGCGTCGATGATGAGCTCGACCAGCTCCAGCATGCACAGCTCGATGGCATCGCGCGACATCGGGATGTAGGAGGCCGAGCTGAGCCGGCTCGCCCACTTCCTGGCCACCGCGGTGCGCCACCCGCTGCTGTGCCGTTGCGGCGTCAGCACTCCCGGAACCCGGTCCTCCGCCGGATCACCCGGCTCTCGCACGCTCATCTCCCGCTCCACAGAGCTGTTCGACATCCGTCCCACGCCTCACACCAGCCCCGGTCCGGCGGGCGCGCCGCGTTCCGGCACCCGTGCCAGCGGCACCCGCACCCCCGCCGCGGGCCCCCGCCGCTGCTGTCGTGGCAATCCCCTTCCCGGCATCACGGCTTGCGCCCCACCCCCGCGTAGATCCGCGAGCCGCCGGGCTCCTGCTCGGCCTGCTCCGGCCGGTCCGGCCGCCACACCGCGGTGCCCACCAGTCCGGGCTCGACGAGGTCGAAGCCGGCGAACAGCTCGCGGATCTCGGCGTGGCTGCGCGGCTGCACCGGGTCCGAGCTGTGCGACATCACCTCGACTGCAGCGGCCATCTGCTCGGCACCGGTGTCCGCGGTCAGGTGCGACAACGCCAGGAAGCTGCCGGGAGCCAACGCGTCCCGGTACCGGGCGAGCACGCTGCGCGCGTCCGCGTCGGGCAGGACGAAGTGGAAGACCCCGGTCATCAGCAACCCCACCGGTTGCGAGAAGTCCAGCAGCCGCCGGGTCGAGGCGTGGCCGAGGATGGTCTCCGGATGGAGCATGTCGGCTTGCACGATCGTGGCGTGCTCGTCACCCTCCAGCAGGAGCTGGCTGTGGGCGACCGCGACCGGGTCCCGGTCCACGTAGACCACGTGGGACCCCGGCACGGCCTCATGGGCGATCTCGTGCGCGTTGCCGACCGTGGGGATGCCCGAGCCGATGTCGAGGAACTGGCGCACACCCCTTCCCACCAGGTACACCACCGCCCGGCGCAGGAACGCCCGGTTGAGCCGGGCGAGGTCGCGGGCGCAGGGCAGCACCAGCAGCAGGCGTTCGGCGAGCTCTCGGTCGGCGGCGAAGTTGTGCGCGCCGCCGAGCAGGTAGTCGTAGACGCGCGCGGCGCTGGGGAGCTCCTCGTCGATCTCCCCCACTGCCCGCGTTGCCTGTTCCCTCAAGGCCGCACCTCGGATGTCGCATCACTACGTGTCGGCCAGACTACTGGGTGATGCCATACCCCCGGGGCCGCAGCCCGCGCCGATCACCGCGCGGGTCATCCGTATCGATCGAGATCTTCCGGACCCGCAAGGGCCGTGGCGAGGCGGGCAGCCGCTCAGTGCGCTTCTTCGAGCGTGTCGCCCTCTGCCACGACGGCGTCCAGTTCGGCCGTTTCGGCGTCGGTGAGCTCGATGCCGGCGCAGGCGGTGTTCTCCTCCAGGTGCGCCACCGACGAGGTGCCGGGGATCAGCAGGACGTTCGGTGAGCGCCGCAGCAGCCACGCCAGCGAAACCTGCGCCTGCGTCGCGCCGATGCGTTCGGCGACCGCCCGCAGCGCGGCGTCCTCGCGCGCCCGGCTGCCGTGGAAACCGGAACCGAGCGGGAAGAACGGGACGAAGGCGACACCGTGTTCGGCGGTGCGGTCCAGCAGGTCGGCCGAGGTGCGGTTGACGACGTTGTAGAGGTTCTGCACCGAGGCGATCTCGGTGATCTCGCGGGCCTGCTCGAACTGCTCCAGCGACACGTTGGACAGTCCGACGGCCCGCACCAGGCCCTGTTCGCGCAGCTCGGCGAGCGCGCCGAGCTGGTCGGCCAGCGAGATGCCGGGCTGCTCGGTGAGGTGGCGCAGGTTCACCAGGCCGATCGAGTCGGTGCCGAGGCGCCGCAGGTTGTCGTGCACCTGCGCCTTCAGGGCGTCGGGGTGGCCGAGCGGGAGCCACCCGCCCTGGTGGTCGCGGTAGGCGCCGACCTTGGTGGCCAGCACCAGGTCGTCACCGTAGGGGCGCAGCGCCTCGGCGATCAGCTCGTTGACGACCCACGGGCCGTAGAAGTCGCTGGTGTCGATGTGGTCGACACCCAGCTCCACCGCGCGGCGCAGCACCGCGACGGCGGCCTCGCGGTCGGCGGGAGGGCCGAACACACCGGGACCGGAGAGCTGCATGGCGCCGAACCCGACGCGGTGTACCGCCAGGCCGTCGGCCAGGTCGAACGTGCCGCCCAGTGCCGTCGATGAACTCGTCACGCCGCGATGTTGCTGCATCCCGGCCCGGTCGGCAACGAGCGACGGCTCACACCTGCGGGATCAGCAGCAGCCAGCGGCCGCCGACGAGCAGGGCGCCGAGCCCGATCAGCGTCCACAGCCCCAGCCACATCGCGGGAGGCACGCCGGTGAGCCGGGCGAGCTGGTCGGCGTCGGAATTGGGCGCGCGACCGCCCGCCCGCTTGCGGCGCAGCTCGGCGACCGGCCGGATGGCTCCGAAGAGCAGGAACCAGCTGAACAGCACGCAGCACAGGGCCTGCCAGGCCGGGGTGGCGAACCACGACACCGCGAACACCACGCCACCGGTCAGCACCACCGAGAGCACGCCGTAGGCGTTGCGGATCGCCAGGAGCATCACGACCAGCAGGCCGACGCTGATCCACAGCATGAGCCGGGCGCCGTCGGAGGACACCAGCCACGCGCCGCCCAGCCCCAGCAGCGAAACCGCCGGATAGCCCGCGAAGAGCGTGAACACCATGCCGGGGCCGGTCGGCTTCCCGGTGGAGACGGTGAGCCCGGAGGTGTCGGAGTGCAGCCGGATGCCGTTGAGCGTGCGGCCGCTGAGCAGCGCGACCACGGCGTGGCCGCCCTCGTGGGCGATGGTGACGACGTTGCGCAGCAGCCCCCAGGTCCCGCGCGAGGCCACCAGCGCCAGCGCGACCACGCCGACGGCCAGGGCGAGCAGGTTGCCGGAGTCCAGCAGCTCCGAGGTCCAGCTCCGTACGATCTCGTCCACGCAGACACTCACGGTTCGGGGTCGGATTGCCCGGCAAGGATGCCACACCCGGAAATCCCCACCTCCGCCTCGCTCGCGCGACTACGTTGGGCACTCGTGATCCTGCGCCACGTGACCGTCGACTGCGCCGACCCGTACCGGCTGGCCGCCTTCTGGAGCGAGGTGACCGGCTGGCCGGTCTCCGGAGAGGACGCGCCGGGCGACCCCGAGGTGCTGGTCGAGGCACCTGCGCCGCTGCCCGGACTGCTGTTCATCCGGGTGCCGGAGCCCAAGGCGGGCAAGAACCGCATCCACTTCGACTGGATGCCGGCCGACCGCACCCGCGACGAGGAGGTCGAGCGCGTCATCGGCCTCGGCGCGACGCTGCACGAGGACCACCGCACGCCCGACGGCCGCGGCTGGGCGACGCTGCTCGACCCTGAAGGCAACGAGTTCTGCGTGGAGCGCGGGGCGGCCGAGCGCCACCCGTGAGTCTTTTGGGCCGCTACGGCGACCCATCAACATTCCAGGCGATACCGGCGAATCACCGTTCTGGCGACGCCTCGCTTGTTAGAGTTCTGCTCTTGGTGCCGGCCGGCGAGCGGGGGGTTGGTGACGTTGCCGGAGGACAAGAAGCAACCCCCGGAAAAGCAGGGCAGCTCCGGAGATCCGCCGTGGGTTCTGATCACCGGCGCGGCCGCGTCCATCGTCGCGGTTCTCGGTTTCTTCGGGTTCTCCAACGTCGAACAGGTGACGAACCTGTTCGCCGGCGAATCCGCGTCGCCGTCGTCGACCACCGAGCCCACGAGCACGTCGGCCGAGTTCGCGGAGTCGGAGACGACGGAGCCGGAAACCACCGAGCCGGACAGCACCTACGAGGCCGCCGGGCCGACCTCCGCCGAATTCGACTCGAGCACGCTGGACGACATCTCGACCGACGAGACCCCGTTCACGCGGGACGCCCTGTTACCCGAAACTTTCACCGACAGCTTGGGAGTCGAGTACTCGCTGGTGGCCTCGGGCACCCACGACTGCACCTCCGCGGCGCGCATGAGCAGCAACATGCGGGAGCTGCTCAGCGAGTACGACTGCTCCAGGAGCGTCACCGGCAACTACCGGCCCGGTGACGACAGCATCCTGGTCTCCGTCCGGGTCCAGGCATTCGACGACGCTTCGACCGCGCAACGGTTGTCCGACGCCATCGGACGCACGGAGACCGTCAACTACGGAATCTTCTGCCCGAACAACGGCGTCGGAAGCGACGCCTGCGGTAGCCCGGCCTACCCGAACGCCAAGATTTCGCAGTACCGCGCGGCCGACCACAGGTATCTGGTCCTGGCAACCGCCTTCTACACGAACCTGACGTCGGACGACCGCAGCGCGGAGTGGACCGGCCCCGCCGCCAGAACCGCCTCCCGCGCCGCGGGCCCGGAGAACCACGTCGGGAACTAGGACGCAGAGCGCAACATCGCAGAGGGAGAGCACCGTGTCCAAGCATCAGCAACCACAGGCCGCACCCGCGATCGTCGACCGCGCCCGGTTTGACGCAGCGCTCGCCGAGCAGGTCGCGGCCGAGAAGGACGTCACCCGGCACAACGACCAGGTCTCGGCGAGTCGCCGTCGCCTTCCAATGGTGGAAGTGCAGGACTACACCTTCACCGGGCCGAACGGCCCGGTCAGGCTGACCGAGCTGTTCGGGAACAAGTATCTGCTCGTGGTGCAGAACGTGATGTTCAACCCCGATTGGGACGAGGGGTGCCCGAGCTGCACGTGGGCGGTCGACAACCTGCCCGCCAACATGCAGCGGTTGTCCGACGAGGAAATCGCGTTCGCGATGGTCTCGCAAGCGCCGATCGACAAGCTCGAGGACTGGCGCGCCAAGCGTGGCTGGGACCACGTCTGGGTCTCTTCGACTGATACCAGCTACCACTACGACTGGGGTTGGACCCGGAAAGACGAGCGAGGCGAGGAGGGGCCGCTGCCCGGCTACTCCTATTACCTGCTCAAGGACGGCAAGCCCTACCTGACCTACATGACCACCGGCCGTGGCACCGAGGCGATCCTGCCGGTGGCGCAGATCATGGACCGCACCGTCTACGGTCGCCAGCAGGACTGGGAGGACAGCCCCGAAGGCTGGCCGCAGTACCCAACCTACGGGTGAGCCCTTCGAGCCGGTCGCCGAACTGGGCTCTACGAGTCGGAGGTGCACCGGCGGGCGGCCACAGGTCTGCATCCAATCCGTCCTCGACCACGCCCACGGGCTCAGGTGCCTTGTGGCAGCCGTCCGGTCGTCCACACCAGGTGGTAGGTCTGCCGGCGGAAGCGCCAGCCATCTTCGGTGCGGATGAGTTCGCCGTCGTAGTAGCCGCCGGAGACAAATGGTTCCGCGACCGGGGTTTCGCCCGGTGGCAGGTGTGTCTGGATCGCGTTCCAGCGGACCGTGGCCCGATCGCCGTCGACGTCGATGAGGTAGTTCGACCCCGAGTGCTGGGTCGGCCCGAATCGGCTCATGCCGTCGGCGAGGGCTGTCACGACCGCTTCGAGTCCCTGGTGCTTCCCGATGGGGAAGGTGGCGCGGACGTCGTCGGTGAACATCGACCGGCCCCAGGGCAGATCCAGGCCGCGTTCGTCGAGAGCGCGGAAGAAGCGGTCGATGAGGCCGGTGATCTCGGTGTGGTCCGTCAGGGTTCGAAGCTGATCGGTCGGTGTCGTCATGCCGACAGCCTTCAACCTCGACAATGGTGGAAGTCAAGCCGACCGGCACATCGATGCGTCCGCCCGCCTCAACCCGACGCGCGCACGACGAGTTCCGGCGCGATCGCGATGCGCTGCACCGGGGCGTCCTCGGCCGCGAGCAGCCGCACCGCCTCGGCGGCCATCTGCTCCTGCGGCTGGCGGACCGTCGTCAGCGGCGGCTGCCCCAGCTCCGCGTACGGGATGTCGTCGAAGCCGGTCACCCGCACGTCGTCGGGGACGCGGACGCCGCGGCGCGCGAACTCCGCCAGCATCCCGAGCGCGATGGTGTCGTTGCCGCAGACGATCCCCTCCGGCAGCGTGCCCGCGGCGAGCAGCCGTCCGGCCGCCTCCTTGCCCCAGTCCCGGCTGAAGTCACCGAGCAGGACCGCATCACCCGCCAGCCTGCGGTAGGCGTCCAGCCGCTCCTGCGATGAGGAGTCGGTCGGTTCGGCTCCGACGAAGGCCAGCCTCCCCGCGCCCCGCGCGCCCAGGTGGCGGACCACCTCGGCGATGCCGGCCTCGCTGTCGACCCCGACCCACGTCCCGGCGAAGCCGTTGACGCGCAGGTCCAGCTGCACCACCGGCACCCGGGCGGCGGCGGTCTCCATGACGCCGATGCTGCGTTCGCGGTGGCAGGGGATCATCACCAGCGCGTCGACCCGGCGGTCGAGCAGCGACCGGACCTGGACCTGCTCGGCTTGCGGGTCGTAGTGGGAGCTGGTGAGCAGCAGGCTGCGCTGGCCGAGCTGGAGACGGCGCTCCACTGCCTCGACGAGGGTGGCGAAGAACGGGTTGGAGATGCGCGGCACGAGCATGCCGACGGTGTGGGTGGTGCGGCTGCGCAGCGCCGCGGCGACCGAGTTGGGCTCGTAGTCGAGATCGCGGGCGGCGGCCAGCACCTTCTCCCGGTTCTCCGCCCGCACCCCGCGCTGCCCGGACAGGGCGCGCGAGGCGGTGGCGACCGAGACCCCGGCCCGTGCCGCCACGTCGTGGATCCTGATGCCCAACTCCCAGCCCCCTTCGCGGATGTGACCGCCACCCTACTGTAATCGGTTTCCTCCGTAAGTCCTCTCTTGACAGCGCTGCCGCGCTGCTACAAGGTACGCCGAGCACGGAAATCGGTTTCCATCCGTTTTCCCTGCCGGCTCGACGAGGAGTAACGCGGCAGAAAGGCACGACCATGGCCGAACCGCCCCGGGGGCACCTGGAGCTGGCCGGAGTCTCGAAGTCCTACCCGGGCGTGCGGGCGCTGGACTCGGTCGACTTCGACCTGCGCGCCGGCGAGGTGCACGTCCTGCTCGGCGAGAACGGTGCGGGCAAGAGCACCCTGATCAAGATCATGGCCGGGGTGCACCGGCCCGACGGCGGAGTCGTGCGCGTCGACGGCGAGCAGGTGCGCCTGAGCGGCCCCGACCACGCCGAGCGGCTCGGGATCGCCACCATCCACCAGGAGATGGCGCTGGTCGGTCAGCTGACGGTCGCCGAGAACATCTACCTGGGCCGCCCGCCCCGCCGGTTCGGCGTGGTCGACCACGCCCGCATGCGCCGCCAGGCGCGCGAACTGCTCGACCGCATCGGCCTGGACCTGGACGTGGACGCGGTGGTCGGCGAGCTCGGCGTCGCCCAGCGCCAGCTGGTGGAGATCGCCAAGGCGCTCAGCCTGGACACCCGCTTCCTGATCATGGACGAACCGACCGCCGTGCTCAGCCGGACCGAGGCGGGCAGGCTCTTCGAGCTCGTCGGCGACCTCACCCGCGACGGAGTCGGCGTCGTGTTCATCTCGCACCTGCTCGACGAGGTGGGTGAGATCGGCGACCGCGTCACGGTGCTGCGCGACGGCGCGAAGGTCGGCGAGGTGCCCGCCGCCACCGACCCCGACGAGCTGGTGCGGCTCATGGTCGGTCGCGCCATCGACCAGCAGTACCCGTCTCGCGAGTCGCGGATCGGTGAGACGCGGCTCGAGGTCCGCGGGCTCGGCACCGACGGCGTGCTCGACGACATCACGTTCAGCGCCAGGGCCGGGGAGGTCGTCGGCATCGGCGGGCTCGTCGGTGCCGGGCGGACCGAGCTGGTGCGCGCGATCTTCGGCGCCGACCGCTACGACCGGGGCGAGGTGCGGGTCGGCGGGCACCCGATCCCGCGCGGTGACATCGCCGCGGCCCGCGCCGCGGGGCTCGCGCTGGTGCCGGAGGACCGCGCCGGGCAGGGTCTGGTGCTCGGCGCGTCGGTGGAGGAGAACCTGGGGCTTGCGACGCTGGGCGAGCGCACCCGCGGCGGTCTGGTGGACCGCGCGGGGCAGCGCCGCGCGGCCGAGAAGTCGGTGCGGGACCTGCGAATCCGCGTTTCGGGGCTCGACCAGCACGTGGTCACCCTCTCCGGCGGAAACCAGCAGAAGATCGTGATCGGCAAGTGGCTGCTGGCGAAACCGCGGGTCCTGATCCTCGACGAGCCGACCCGCGGCATCGACGTCGGCGCCCGCGCCGAGATCTACGAGCTGATCAACGAGCTCACAGCTGACGGCACGACCGTGGTCGTGGTGTCCAGCGACCTGCCCGAGCTGCTGGGAATCAGCGACCGGGTGCTGGTCATGGCCGACGGAAGGCTGCGCGGGGAGCTCGACGGCGCCGAGGCGACCCAGGAGCGCGTGATGGCGCTGGCGGTCTCGAACAACACGCAAGGAGATTCCGATGCCTGACAACGAGGTCAAGCAGCGACCTCGCCCGCTGAGCGCGCTGGGCCGCACCGCCGGTCCGCTGACCGGGCTGCTGGTGCTGGCGGTGCTGCTGGCGGTGCTGTCGCCGGACTTCCTGACCGCCAACAACCTGCTCAACGTGGGCGTGCAGGCGTCGGTCGTGGCGGTGCTGGCCTTCGGCATGACGTTCGTGATCGTCAGCGGCGGCATCGACCTGTCGGTGGGCAGCGTCGCGGGGCTGTCCGGGATCGTCACCGGCTGGGCCGTCGCCGGGGCGGGACTGCCGTTGTGGCTGGCGATCCCGGTCGGGCTGGCCGCGGGCGCGGCGGCCGGTCTGCTCAGCGGTGTGCTGATCACCGCGGGGCGGGTGCCGCCGTTCATCGCGACCCTGGCGATGCTCAGCGTCGCGCGCGGTCTGGCGCTGGTGCTCGCCGACGGGCGGCCGATCAGCCTGGACGGCTGGCTCGCCGAGCTCGGCAGCGGTGAGCTGTTCGGGTTCCTGCCCTACCCGGTGCTGGTGATGCTGGTGATCGGGCTGCTGACGGCGTTCGTGTTGCGCCGCACCTACGCCGGGCGCGCGATGTACGCGATCGGCGGCAACGCCGAGGCCGCCCGCCTCTCCGGCATCAAGGTCAGCAGGCAGAAGCTGCTGATCTACGCTCTGTCCGGGCTTTTCGCGGCGGTGGCGGGCATCCTGCTCGCCGCGCGGCTGGCGTCGGCCCAGCCCGAGGCGGGCACCGGCTACGAGCTGGACGCCATCGCGGCCGTGGTCATCGGCGGCGCGAGCCTCGCGGGCGGGGTCGGCTCGGCGCTGGGCACCTTCGTGGGCGCCCTGGTGCTGGCGGTGCTGCGCAACGGGCTCAACCTGCTGGACGTCTCGGCGTTCTGGCAGCAGGTCGCCATCGGTGCGGTCATCGCGGTCGCGGTGCTGTTCGACACGCTGCGCCAGCGCAGGCGGACCGGGCGCCGCGGCGCGCTGCGGACCCCTGCGGTGCGGCGCGCCATCGCGGCCGTCACGGCGCTGATCGTCGTCGCCGCGGGCTGGGCCGTCTACGAGCGGCAGCAGGGACCCGCCGACGCGAAGCTGCGCATCGCGCTCTCGGTGTCCACTTTGAACAACCCGTTCTTCGTCGACGTCCGCGCGGGCGCGCAGGCCGAGGCCGACCGGCTCGGCGTGGAGCTGTCGGTGACCGACGCCGGCGAGGACGCCTCGCAGCAGGCCAACGCGGTGCAGAACGCCATCGCGCGCAACGCCGACGCGATCATCGTCAACCCCGTCGACTCCGACGCGGTGGTCCCCTCCGTCAAGGCGGCCAACGACGCCGGAATCCCGGTGGTCGGCGTCGACCGCGCGCCCAGCGCGGGCACCGTGGTCACCACCGTGGCCTCCGACAACGTCACCGGCGGTCAGCTCGCGGCACGGGAACTCGTGCGGCTTGTCGGTTCGGGCCCGGTGGCGGTGCTCGAGGGCAAGCCGGGCACCTCTGCGGCGAGGGAACGCGGGGAGGGCTTCACCAACGAGATCCGCAACCACCCGCAGATCCAGGTCGTCGCCTCGCAGCCTGCCGACTTCGACCGCACCAAGGCCCTCGACGTCATGCAGAACATCATGCAGTCGCACCCGGAGGTCAAGGGCGTCTTCGCCGCCAACGACGAGATGGCCCTCGGCGCGGTCAAGGCACTCGGCGCCAGGGCGGGCACGGACGTGAAGGTGGTCGGGTTCGACGGCACCCCGGAGGGCCTCGACGCCGTCCGCGCGGGCACCGAAAGCGCCGACGTCGCCCAGCAGCCGAAGCTCCTCGGCAAGGCAGCCGTCGAGCAGGCCGTCCGCGCCGCCCGCGACCACAACCAGGGCCCCGGCCCGGCAACCAGCATCCCGGTCCAGGTCGTCACGAGGGAAACCGTGGAGCAGTTCCTGCGCAACCAGTGACACGAACCGGGCCCCACCCAACCCACAGGGCGGGGCCCGGTTCTCATCCCGTCGACCTGGCGCCAGCCCTTAGCCCTCGTGGAGGTCGACGGGATGAGAACCACCAACCGCCCCACCGCAGGATGCCCCGAAAACCCGCTCATCCCGGAGACCTGCCGGGGGCCTGGGGGCGGCGAGCGCCCCAGAAACCACCCACCCACCGCACGCCGCAAAGCCAGGGTGAGTACGTCGAAAACCCCCGCGCCGCCGCTCTCAAAGCCACCCGCCAGCGTCAGCCGCTACCTCAAAACCCCCGCGCCCCACCCCAAAGCCACCCGAAACACCAAGGCGCCCGCCCCCAAAACGCCCCGCACCCCACCCCAGTCCGTCAAAAAGCGGCGTTCCCACCGCCAAAGTGACCAGCCGCGACTCAAACTTCCCATCACTTGCTGTCACTCCGCTGTCACTCCGCGCTGTCTGCGGCCACTAGCTTGGTAGTCGGTGGGCGAAAGCCCTCCCCGCGGACCCGGTCTGGTGTTTTGAACGCCCTTCCCCCGAGCACCGGGCCGTGCCTGGCCAAGGGGCGCTCGCTGGTGGTTCCTCCGTTTCCCACCGCCCCCTTGGCCAGGCATTCCAAATGCCTCGGCCAGGCACTCCAAGTCCTCCGCCAGGCACTCCAAAACCTCGGCCAGGCACTCCGAATCCCGCGCCGAGCACTCCACGTCAGCCACGTCGTCGCGCACTTCACTCGCGAAGCCGCCCCGACCGCGATTCACTCGAAGTAGGCCGCCACGTCCACCGCGCCGCCCGCGCGCTCGAACTCCACGTGCGCGGCCTCTCGCAGCTCCGCGTCGGCGAGGTAGTCCAGGGCCGTGGACGCGAGCCCGTACGCTCCGTCGAGCACCGCCCTGTCCCCCGTCTCCGATCCGGCCGCGGCCGCGAACTCCGCCGTGTGCAGGGAAAGACTGTCGCCTTCCAGGCCGATCATGGCGTGGATGGCCGGCATGCGGTAGCTGAGGTTCCCCAGGTCCGTCGAGCCGGTGAGGTGTTCGGGAACCACCCCGCGCGGCAACGCCGTCCGCCCGCGCTTGGCCTGGTGCCGCGCCCAGCGTCCGGCGAGCGCGTCGTTGTGCCTGATCGGCATGTAGGCGGGTTGCTGGTCCCAACGCAGTTCGAGCCCGCATCCGGTCATCTCCGCCGCGCCGTGCGCGATGGCCTCGACGCGACCGGCCAGCTCGCGCAGCGTGCCGGGGTCGGACGAACGCAGGTAGAACAGCGCCGCGGCCCGTTCCGGCACGATGTTGGGCCGCTGGCCGCCGTCGGTGATGATGCCGTGCACCCGGTCCGTCGACGGCATGTGCTGCCGCAGCGCGGCCACGCCCTGGTAGGTCGCCACGACGGCGTCGAGGGCGTTGCGGCCCATGAACGGCTGCGCCGAGGCGTGCGCGGCGATGCCGTGGAAGATCACCTCGACCTGGCGGCGGCCGAGGAACGGGTGCGCGGCGATGTCGTGGGAGAACGGGTGCAGCATCACCACCGCGTCGACGTCGTCGAACACACCGGCCCTGGCGAGGTGTTCCTTGCCGCCTCCGCCCTCCTCGGCCGGGGTGCCGACCAGGCTGACCCGGCCCGGGACGCCTCCGCTCTCGGCAGCCAGCGCGCTCGCGGCCGCGAGGAATCCGCCGACCGCCGAGCAGCAGATGATGTTGTGCCCGCAACCGTGCCCGATGCCCGGCAGCGCGTCGTACTCCGCCAGGAACGCCACGTGCGGCACGCCGGCCCGAGCCTCCGCGCCGTCCCCGCCGCTCGCCGCGCCGCTCGCCTCGTCCCCGTACCCGGCATCCACCCGCAGGGCCGTCTCCAGCCCTCCGACGCCGACCTCGGCGTCGAAGCCGTGCCGGCGCAGCAGTTCGGCGACCTGCCGGACCGACCGGTGCTCGGCGAAGCCCTCCTCCGGGTGGGCGTGCAGGTCGCGGCTGAGTGCCACCAGGTCGGCGCCGTGCGCGTCCAGCCACGACTCGACCCGGCCGTGCAGTGCCGGGTCCGCGCCGTCGAAGCCGGAGCCGACGGGTTCGGCCGCCGCCACCGCTCTCGCGGTCGACTCGGCCACGGAACGCAGGTAGGAGTCGTCGGGCTGCAAGGGCTGAGAGCGATTCACACCCCGACCTTAGGAGCAAACTCCGGTTGAGCGAAGCTCCTCGCACATCGGAAACACGCCACTACCGCCCGTGTCCGCTTCGCGCCGCACCCGCTACCGGCGAAGGGCAACGCCCATGCGTGCCCCGGGGGTTCCTCCGTCAGGCCCGCGGCGGGCTCGCCGGCCCGAGGAACCGGTGCGCCAGCATCGTCCCGCCGACGACCGCCGACGGGATGACGACGAGCTGGGCGATCGGGACCAGGCACAGCAGGTAGGTCGGCAGCCCGAAGCCGAGGACCGCGGCGCGGTTGCGGCCCAGCGTCCGGCGGCGGTCGGCCAGCGAGAGCCCGCGCCGCTGGAAGACCAGGCCGACCATCTCCATCGTCACCACCCACGCCCCGAACAGGCCGCCCAGCACCGGGGCGGCGATCTGGCCGACGACCGGGATGAAGCCGAGCACGAACAGCACGATGGCGCCCACCAGGGCTATCAGCAGCAGCTTGAGCGAGTCGCGGACGCCCCGACCGAGCTCGCGGACGAGCCCGGCGCCGTCACCGGAGGTGTCCAGCCCGAGGCGCTCCTCGGTCTTCTCGGCGATGTGCTCGTAGAACGGGCCGCCGATGAGCAGCGTCAGCGCGATGAACGTGACCGACCCAAGCAGGGCTCCGGCACCGATCATCGCCAGTGCGAGCAGCAGGCGCAGCGCACCTCGCAGAGACTCCGCCCAGCCGTCGGCGAACGGGGTCATCGCGGTCGCCAGGTCGCCGCTGAAGTAGACCAGCGCGCCCAGCGATCCGAGCAGCAGCAGTGCGCTGATCAGCGCGGGAATGGCTCCCAGCAGCAGGAGCTTCGGCGAGCGCAGGATCATGCCGAATCCGGCGCCCAGCGTGCGGACTCCGGCGACGAAGCTGTTCATGTCTCTCCCGGGCGGTGTCGGTGTCGACCGAACCGTATCGGCCGGACACCCTCCCGCGCGGGCGATTGGGACGAATCACACTGTTCACTGTGGACGATCGCGGGCCGCGGACCTCCCCGGCCACCAGCACCCCGCGCCACCGCGTCAAGCCCCGAGCGACACCCGAAACCGCACCCACCACCGACATCCGCCAGAAGACACCAGCCGCCGTCCCGCGCGAAGCGAGATGCCGACCCGCGCGGCTCCGCCTCACTCCGCGACGTGGTGCCTGCGGTAGCGGTGGGCGGCGTGGCGGGCGGCCGACGTGAGCCGTCCGCCGAAAGCGCCGCGATGCCGCGGGTGCGGTTGCGGTTCGCGGTGGTTGGCGTGCAGCTCGACGAGCACCACGTCCGGGTTCTCCCCCGCGTGGCAGCGCCAGAGCATCCTCAGCAACTCGTCCTCGGTCAGGACCCAGCGGCGGCCGAAAACGTCATCGTCCTTCATCGCGACTCCTGACACCGGTTGGTGCGCGACCACGCGACTGCTCGATTTCCACGATAACCCACCGAAGAGCTGTTCCGGCCGGTCGGCGATCACCGCTCCCAACCCGCAACCACACCCCCGGACGACTTAGGTTAGCCTTCCTTATATTCGTCCCGGCGGCACATGCGTCCGGACCAGCGAAAGGAACGCCGATGGCTCCTCCACCAGCACCCAGCACCGGCCTGCCGCGACTCGGCAGGCGCGGGTTCCTGGCAGGCGTCTCCGGCGTCGTCGCCGCCGGGCTCGCCGCCGGGCTCACCGCCTGCGGGAGCGGCTCCTCGCAGGCCCCCGCCGAAGGGCAGGCGCCGAGCGCGGGCTTTCCGGTCGGCATCCCCAACCGCTACGGCACCGCGCAGATCGCCTCCGCCCCGCGGCGGATCGTCACGCTCGGCATCACCGACCACGACGTGCTGCTGCCGCTGGGCGTGGTGCCGGCCGGACTGACCGCATGGGGCCCGTGGGCCAGCGGCGTCGGGCCGTGGGCGGAGCCGATGCTCGGCGGTCAGCGGCCGAAGGTGTTCGGCAGCGACGTCGACGTCGAAGGCGTCATCGCCCAGACCCCGGACCTGATGATCGCGCTGCAGAGCGCGCTCACCCAGGACCAGTACAACCGCCTCAGCAGCTTCAACCCGGTGCTCGCGCAGCCGCCGGGCTCCATCGACTACGGGGTCGGCTGGCGGACGCAGGCCGAGACGATCGGGCAGGCCGTCGGCAGGCAGGCCGACGTGCAGCGGCTGGTCTCCGAGACCCAGGCGCGCATCGACCGCGCCCGCGCCGAGAACCCGCTGTTCGCCGGCCGCACGCACGTCACCGTGCGCACCGACTCGGCGGGCACCTACGCCGCCTACACCAAGGCCGACGCGCGCACGCACCTGCTGGAGCAGCTCGGCCTGCGGCTCTCGCCCGCCATCGAGGCGATGGACAGCAAGGGCAGGTTCAACGTCAAGGTCAGCAAGGAACAGGTCTCGCTGCTCGACGCCGACGTGGTGATCGTCACCACGGCCAAGCCGACCGACGTGGAGGCGGTGCGCAACGACCCGCTGCTGAACAACCTCGGCGCGGCCAGGCGGGGCGCGCTGGTCGTGCTCGACGACTACGACCTGACCATGGCGCTGGGCTCGGCGACGGTCTCCAGCATCCCGTTCGCGCTCGACCGGCTCACGCCCAAGCTCGTCGACGCGCTCAGCTGACGCCCTCCGGGGAGTCTTTGCGACCGGTTGCGGGCCGCCGCCACGTGGCGAGCTTGCAACCGGTTGGATCAACCACGACGATACGTCGCTGTGGCACGCAAGCCGGTGGACCGGGAACAGGACAACCCGGACAGCACCTCGAAGAACACCGTCCCCGCGCGGAACACCGTCGCCGTCGACGAGCTGTCCAAGCTGATCATCGAACAGCTGCAGGAGGACGGCCGCCGCTCGTACGCGGCCATCGGCAAGGCCGTGGGCCTGTCCGAGGCCGCGGTGCGCCAGCGGGTCCAGCGGCTGCTCGACTCCGGGATGGTGCAGATCGTCGCGGTGACCGATCCGCTCCAGCTCGGCTTCCTGCGCCAGGCGATGATCGGGGTCAAGGTCTCCGGTGACGCGCAACGGGTCGCCGACGAGCTCGCCGAGATCGAGGAGATCGAGTACGTCGTGGTCACCGCCGGGTCCTTCGACGTCCTCGTCGAGGTGGTGTGCCGCGACGACGACCAGCTGCTGGAAGTGATCAACCGGCGCATCCGCAGCCTGGACGCCGTCACGGGCACCGAGACCTTCGTCTACCTCAAGCTCCGCAAGCAGACCTACGCCTGGGGCACGCTGCGCTGAGCCGCCGCG
This sequence comes from Saccharopolyspora erythraea, assembly GCF_018141105.1. Taxonomy (NCBI): domain Bacteria; kingdom Bacillati; phylum Actinomycetota; class Actinomycetes; order Pseudonocardiales; family Pseudonocardiaceae; genus Saccharopolyspora; species Saccharopolyspora erythraea. Next base: position 1,679,370 of record NZ_CP054839.1, read on the forward strand.
GCCAGGGGCTGTGTCACATGCGTCCGGTTCGGCCACCCGACCCGCTCCCGGAGCGTCTACTCGCCCAGGCTCGACATCACGTGCTTGACGCGGGTGTAGTCCTCCAGGCCGTACATCGACAGGTCCTTGCCGTAGCCGGAATGCCGGAAGCCGCCGTGCGGCATCTCGGCGACCAGCGGGATGTGGGTGTTGATCCACACCGTGCCGAACTCCAGCTCCGCGCTCGCCCGCATCGCCCGCCCGTGGTCGGCGGTCCACACCGATGAGGCCAGCCCGTAGCGCACGGCGTTGGCCTTGTCGTAGGCGTCCTGTTCATCGCTGAACCGCTGCACGGTCAGCACCGGGCCGAAGACCTCCTCCTGCACGATCTCGTCGTCCTGGCGCAGGCCGGAGACGACGGTCGGCGCGTAGAAGTACCCGCGGTCGCCGACCCGCTCCCCGCCACAGTGGACGGTCGCGTGGGCGGGCAGCCGGTCCACGAAGCCCGCGACCTTCTCCAGTTGCGCCGCGCTGTTGAGCGGCCCGTAGAGGACGTCGGGGTCATCGGCCGCGCCGGTCTTCGTCGCACGCGCCTGCTCGGTCAGCGCGGCGAGGAAGTCGTCGTGCACCGCGTCGTGGACGAGCACCCGGGTCGCCGCGGTGCAGTCCTGCCCCGCGTTGAAGTACCCGGCGGTGGCGATGCCCTCGGCCGCGGCGGCGATGTCGGCGTCGTCGAACACCAGCACCGGGGCCTTGCCGCCGAGCTCCAGGTGGACGCGCTTGAGGTCTTGGGCGGCCGACCCGGCGACCTCCATGCCCGCCCGCACCGATCCGGTGATCGAGGCCATCCGCGGCACCGGGTGTTCCACGAGCAGCCGCCCGGTGTCGCGGTCGCCGGTGACGACGTTGAACACGCCAGCGGGCAGGAACTCCGAGGCGATCCCGGCGAGCAGCAGCGTGCTCGCCGGGGTCGTCTCCGACGGCTTGAGCACGACGGTGTTGCCCGCGGCCAGCGCGGGCGCGATCTTCCAGATCGCCATCAGCAGCGGGTAGTTCCACGGCGTCACCTGCGCGCAGACGCCGACCGGCTCGCGGCGCACGAACGAGGTGTGCCCGGCCATGTACTCGCCCGCGGCCTTGCCCTCCAGCACCCGCGCCGCACCGGCGAAGAACCGGAGGTGGTCCAGCACCATCGGCATCTCCTCGGCGCGGGTCATCGCCAGGGGCTTGCCGGTGTCGGCGCACTCGACCGCGATGACCTCCTCGGCGCGCGCCTCGACGGCGTCGGCGATGCGGGTCATCGCGAGCTGGCGCTGCGCGGGCGTGGTGCGCCGCCAGTCGCGGAACGCCTTGTCCGCGGCCGACATCGCGGCCTCGACGTCGGCAGGCCCGGACAACGCCTGCTCGGCCTGGACCTCGCCGGTGACCGGGTCGAGCACCTCCAGCGCACGCCCGTCGGCCGCCGGAACCCAGCGGCCGTCGATGAAGTTGTCGAGCACCCGGCTGCCCGCCATCGGCACACCTCTTCCCTCAAAGCTCAAGATCGATCGAAGCGACGGAGTTCGTCGCGAACATGCTCTCTTGCAACGCTTTCGATGGCAATACGTCCTCCTGAACCACGTTTTTCGTTGTCGGAGTATTGACGCGGCCAGGCCCGCTCCTTTCAATGGGACGCCACGCGCGCGCTGCCCTGCCCCTCGATTCCCCTGCGAGGCATCCACATGTCGCGAATCGATGACGCCCAGGCGTCACCGACCCGGACCGAGAACCTGCCCAGAGTGCTGACCGTGTTCGGCGGCGTCCTGCTGACGCTGTCCTGCGTGACCCCGGCTTCGTCGCTGTTCATCGTCGTGCCGCCGCTGGTGCAGACCCAGGGCACGGGCGTGGTGCTCACCCTCGTGCTCAGCGCGTTGGTCTCGCTCGGCGTCGCCTGCTGCTACAGCGAGCTGGGCACCCGCTTCCCGCACGCGGGCGGCGAGTACTCGATCGTGGCGCGGGTGCTCGGCCGCGGCGCCGGCTGGGTCACCTTCGTCATGAGCCTGGTGATGATCGTGGTCGTGCCGCCGGTGATCGCCCTGGGCACGGCCGACTACCTGAGCGCGTTCGCCGGCCTGGACCCGTCGCTCACCGGCGCGGCCGTGATGGCACTGGCCACCGCGACCGCGCTGCTGGACGTCCGCTCCAACGCGCTGGTGACCGGGATCTTCCTCGGCATCGAGGTGCTGGCCGCCGCGCTGGTGGCGATCTTCGGCTTCGCCAACGCCGAACGGCCGGTGAGCACGCTGGTCGCGCCGGTCGTCCCGGACACCGCGGGCGGGTCCGCGCCGTTCACCGTCGGCGTGCTGCTGACCGGCCTCACCGTCGGCATCTTCACCTTCCAGGGCTTCGGCAGCGCGGTCTACCTCTCGGAGGAGCTGCGCGACCCGCGCCGCAGCGTGGCGCGGACGGTGATCTGGTCGCTGCTGGCGTCGGTGGTGATCATCGTGGTGCCGACGGCCGCGGTCGTCCTCGGCGCACCCACCGGGACCGACCTGGCCGGCGCCGACTTCACCGCCATCGTCGAGTCGTGGGGCGGACCGGTGCTGGCGGCGTTCGTGAGCCTGACCGTGGCCGCGGCGATCCTCAACGCGGTGATCGTCATGGTCCTGCAGAACGCCCGGGTCCTCTACGCCTCCGCACGCGACCGGGCGTGGCCGTCGGCGATCAACGGCGCGCTGACCCGGCTGCACCCGCGCTGGCGCTCGCCGTGGGTCGCGACCCTCGCGGTGGGCCTGCCGGGCGCGGTCCTGGCCGGGCTGGCCGACATCGAGGCGCTCATCGGGGTCACCGGCGTGGTCGTCGCGGCGCTCTACCTGCTGCTGGCGGTCGCCGCGCTGCGGTCGCGGCGGCAGCGGGCCGAGCACGGGTGGCGGATGCCGCTGTGGCCGGTCCCGGCGGTGGTGACCATCGCGGCCATCTGCCTGGCGCTGGCGAACCAGGAGACCTCCGACCTGCTGCTGACCGGCGGGGTCGTCGTCCTGGCCGGGCTGTACTACGCCTGCCACCTCCGGACCCGTCGCGAGACGCACTGGATCATCTCGAAACAGTCGTAGATAACACGCCATGCGACGCTTTCAGTTGTTCAAGCGCTCATATACGATGGAAACCGCAATGTCGTCCAGAACGCGAGGTTGATCATGACCGCGACGGAGAACCCCGCCGCCACCAGGACGCTCGGCGACCGGGCACGCGACCACCTGTGGCTGCACTTCGCCCAGCACGCCGGCTACGCCGACCGGGAGATCCCGGTGATCACCCGCGGCGAGGGCGCCTACGTCTACGACGAGCGCGGCAAGCGCTACTTCGACGGCCTGGCCGGGCTGTTCGCGGTCCAGGTCGGCCACGGCCGCGAGGAGCTGGCGCGGGCCGCGGCGGAGCAGACCCGCAAGCTCGCCTACTTCCCGCTCTGGTCGCACGCCCACCCCAGCGCCATCGAGCTCGCCGAGCGGATCGCCGCGCAGGCGCCGGGCAAGCTGAACCGGGTCTTCTTCACCGGAGGTGGCGGCGAGGCCGTCGAGACCGCGTGGAAGCTGGCCAAGCAGTACTTCAAGAAGACCGGCAAGCCGACCAAGCACAAGGTGATCAGCCGCTCGCTGGCCTACCACGGCACCTCGCAGGGCGCGCTGTCGATCACCGGCATCCCGGGCGCGAAGCAGGACTTCGAGCCGCTGGTGCCCAGCGCCATCAAGGTGCCCAACACCAACTTCTACCGCGCGCCCGAGCACGCCGACGACTACGAAGCGTTCGGCCGCTGGGCCGCCGACCAGGTCGCGCTCGCCATCGAGATGGAGGGCCCGGACACCGTGGCGGCGGTGTTCCTCGAACCGCTGCAGAACACCGGCGGCTGCTTCCCGCCGCCGCCCGGCTACTGGCAGCGGGTCCGCGAGATCTGCGACGCCTACGACGTCCTGCTGGTCTCCGACGAGGTGATCTGCGCCTTCGGCCGTCTCGGGCACGACTTCGGCGCCAACCGCTACGGCTACCAGCCCGACATCATCACCACCGCCAAGGGGCTCACGTCCGGCTACGCGCCGCTGGGCGCGATGATCGCCGACGAGCGGCTGATGCGGCCGTTCCTGTCCGGCGGCAGCAGCTTCGCGCACGGCTCGACCTACGGCGGACATCCCGTCTCGTGCGCGGTGGCGATGGCCAACCTCGACGTCATGGAGTCCGAGGACCTCTACGGCCAGGTCCTGGCGAACGAGGCGAACTTCCGCGCCACGCTGGGGAAGCTGCTCGACCTGCCGATCGTCGGGGACGTGCGCGGGCAGGGCTACTTCTACGGCATCGAGCTGGTGAAGGACAAGGCGACCAAGGCGACCTTCACCCCGGACGACGCAGAGCGCGTGCTGCGCGGCTACGTCTCCGACGCGCTGTTCGACGCCGGGCTCTACTGCCGCGCCGACGACCGCGCCGAACCGGTGATCCAGCTCGCGCCGCCGCTGATCTGCACCCAGGAGCACTTCGACGAGGTCGAGCAGATCCTGCGCGCGGTGCTGTCGGAGGCGTGGACGCGGCTGTGAGGGCAGGGGAGGCCACCGGTCCGTGGTGGCCTCCCCGGTTCGGCGGACTTCAACCGGCGCGGGCCGAGTCCGATGGTCGTCACGATACGACACTGGTCCGGTCGGGTGAGATATCCGGTGAAACGGCTCCCCAACGGATGTCGGCGTGAGCCCGTCCCCGGCCCTTCTGGTTGCCTTCTCGCGTTGGCCGGACCGAGGAGGACACCGTGGGGACCATCCGATCCTTGAGCGCCCTGCTACTCGCGATGCTGCTCACCGCGCCCGCCGCACCCGCGCTCGCGCAGGACGGCGGCGGCCGGAACTGCGCGTCCACACTTGACTGCACCGCGCGCGAGCTGGAGACGTTGCCGTTGCGGGAACGGCTGTCCTTCGTCCGGGCGTTGCAGGACCGGATCGCGGCCGAACACGTCCCGGGTTTCCGGCACTGGCGCAACATCGAGGGCCTGCTCAGCTTCTTCATCGAGAAGGGAATGGGCACACGGGGAAGCTGGGTGTCCCATGTGGACTCCGTGGACCTGGAGGCGATGGAACGCGGAGCGGCCATCGCCCTCGGCGTGTCCGGCGACGACTTCGGCAATCCAGGTGCACCGCTGTGGGCGGACTACCTCAACCGGATGCGGCGGGGTGAGCTGACCGACAGGCGGGAGCACGACAGGGCGTGGAGCGAGGCCGAACAGGCATCGACCGACCACGGGCTGCGGCTGGCCGAGAGCACCGGGACGCGTCCGAACAGGCTGGAATGGAACATCTTCCAGTTCTCCGAGCTGTACCGGTGGATGATGCGCAATCCGCAGACCGCCCTGCTGCTCCTGGACGAGCACGTCGCGGGAGCGCTCGGCATCCCGTTCGTCCCGGCCGACTTCCTGCGCTGGCTGACCGACGTGACCACGCCGGTCCCCGTCTACCGCGGTGCACACGCCGCCTACGACATCGCGCTGCCGAACCCCGTCGGAGCACCGGTCAGCATCCTGGAGCTGCTGCTGGCCTACTCGCCGGAGTTGGTGCGGGTCTACCGGGAGGAGACCGGCGCCGTCTGACGGACTCGTCGTGTCGTTGTCGTCTCCGGTTCGCCGTCGGCATTTCCGCTCGTCGCCGATTCCCGGTTCGACCGCCTCTCGGCGGTCTTCGGCCGCGAGGCGGTCGAGGTGGGAGGGGACGACCCGGCAGCCTGGGACGCGCCCAGGTTCCTGTGGGCGTGGAAACCCACGCAGGCCAACGGGATGGGCGAGTTCACCGGCGACCGGGGGCAACCCCGACCTGCTGTGGGTCAGCACCGACTACCCCGGCGCGGGGCGCATCAGCAGGACGGGCGTCAAGACAGACCTTCCCGCTGCTACATGGCCCAAAGGGCGGCGACGATCGAGTTCGCCGGACCACCGATCCGAGTCCAGTTGTCCGGGTCGCCGTCGAAGCGGAAGACACCACCTCCGTCGGGGTTGAGGCTCAGTCCGAAGATGTTTTCGAGGCTGACCGCGAACGATGCGCCAGGACCCCCGAGGTGACGCCACTGCGGCGGGTTGTCCGGGTTGTCCTCCGGGCTGTGGAACTGGAACCCGAACAACTCTCCGTTCTGGGGGTTGGTGGCGACCAGTCCCCACGGACCGCCGTAGATCTCCCCCGCATCACTGCCGATCTCCGTCCAGGACATGCCATTGCCGTCGTACCGGAAAACACCACCCCCTCCCGGGAACCTGCTCAGCCCGTACACCGAATCCCCCGTCACCGCGAACGAAGTACCCGGACCTCCGATCTGCGCCCATTGGAACGGCGTACCGAGATATCGGAACAGGTTTCCGTTCGCGGGGTTGGTGGCGACCAGTCCCCACGGACCGCCGTAGATCTCCCCCGCATCACTGCCGATCTCCGTCCAGGACATGCCATTGCCGTCATAGCGGAAAACACCACCCCCTCCCGGGAACCTGCTCAGCCCGTACACCGAATCCCCCGTCACCGCGAACGAAGTACCCGGACCTCCGATCTGCGCCCATTGGAACGGCGTACCGAGATATCGGAACAGGTTTCCGTTCGCGGGGTTGGTGGCGACCAGTCCCCACGGACCGCCGTAGATCTCCCCCGCATCACTGCCGATCTCCGTCCAGGACATGCCATTGCCGTCATAGCGGAAAACACCACCCCCTCCCGGGAACCTGCTCAGCCCGTACACCGAATCCCCCGTCACCGCGAACGAAGTACCCGGACCTCCGATGTGGGCCCATTGGAACGGCGTACCGAGGTACATGAACAAGTCCCCGGTGTCGGGAGTGGTGGCCACCAGTCCCCTGTTCCCGCCGAAGAGCCGGGCCGCCGGGCCACCCACCTGGACCCAGCCCCCGTCGTGGAAGTGGAAGACGCCGTCCTTCTCCGGCGTCATCGCGTAGATGCTGAACTCCGTGCGGACCATGATCGCCTCCCAGCACAACCAGGTCTGAGTCGCGGGGAGCCCGCCGGAGTCGCGAGCAGAGCCAGAGGCGCTGGGTGAGCCGATCGCGGATCCCGTCCCCCTTCAACGGACGCGATCCGCCGAGCGCTGCTTCGGACCCGTGCGCGGCCTCGGCGGTCCTCCTGCTCCCGCAGGCACGAGTGTCCAGGTGCGGCCCTGCGGGGACCAGAGCAGAAAGTCACCGCCAATTCACTGTGGACGATAACGCGAAGCATTCGCACATCCGGGTCGCAGTTCTGAAACCCGCTCCACGACGTGGAAAAGCCCCTTCCGCGAGAGTCGGGGGTTCTCGCGGAAGGGGCTTGGCCTGTGTGACGCGGACGCCGTGCGTCAGGCGATGATGCGGATCGGGTCCTCCAGCAGCGCGGTGAGCTGCTGCATGAAGACCGCGCCGACCGCGCCGTCGACGGCGCGGTGGTCGGCCGACAGGGTCATCCGCATGATCTTGCGGGCCACGAACTCGCCGTCGCGCACCTGCACCTCGTCCTTGGTGGCACCGACCGCGAGGATGCCCGCCTCCGGCGGGTTGATCACGGCCGAGAAGTGCTCGATGCCGAACATGCCCAGGTTCGAGATGGTGAAGGTGCCGCCGGTCATCTCGTCGAGCTTGAGCTTGCCCTCGCGCGCCCGGCCCGCCTTCTCGCGGCCCTCGGCGGCGATCTCCGACACGCTCTTGCGGTCGGCGTCGGGGATCACCGGCACGACCAGGCCGGACTCGATCGCGACCGCGACACCGAGGTTGATCCGCTTGTGCTGGAGGATCTTGTCCCCGCCGAAGGAGACGTTCAGCGTCGGGTTGGCCTTCAGCGCGGTGGCCACCGCCTTGACGATCAGGTCGTTGATGCTGACCTTCGGCCCGCCTGCCGCCTGCAGCCGCTCGTTGAGGTCGGCCCGGAACGCCACCAGGTCGGTGACGTCGACCGCGCTGGTCAGGTAGAAGTGCGGCGCGGTCTGCTTGCTCTCGGTGAGCCGCTTCGCGGTGACCTTGCGGATGTTGCTGAGCGGGATCTCCTCGACGTCCTCGCCGGCCTGCGCGACGGCGGGGGCCGCCGGTGCGGCCGGCGCCTGCGCGGCGTCGGACGCGGCAGGGGCGGGCGCGGCCGATGCGGCGGCCTCGATGTCGGCCCGGATGATGCGGCCGCCGGGGCCGCTGCCGGTCACCGTGGAGATGTCCACGCCGAGGTCCTTGGCGACCGCCTTGGCCAGCGGCGAGGCCTTCGGCTTCGCACCCGGCTCGGCGGGCGCGGCGGCCGGCTGCGCCGGGGCCTGGGCAGGCGCGGCCGACGCGGCAGGCGCGGACTCCGCGGGCTCGGCCGGGGCCGGCTCCGCCGGAGCGGCGGCCGGGGCCGGAGCCGAGGCCTGGGCGGCGGCCGCGCCGGAACCGTCGCCGAGGACGGCGATCGGGGTGCCGATCGGCACCGTCTCGCCCTCGCCGACGAGCACCTTCTCCAGCACGCCGTCGTCGTAGGCCTCCAGCTCCATGAGGGCCTTGTCGGTCTCGATCTCGGCCACCACGTCGCCGCGGTTCACCTTGTCGCCGACCTGCTTGCGCCAGTTGGCGATGACGCCCTCCTCCATGGTGTCGGAGAGCCTCGGCATCTGAATGTCAGTCATGGTCTTCCTCGGAGTGCCTCTCGGCGAAAGCTCGGGTCGGGTACGGAGCAGGCGGGGGAACCAGCGCGATTCCAGGACATCCGCGCAAGCGCGGATGGCGCGTCGCGCCGCTCGAAGCCCCTTCGGGGGCTTCAAAGTCAGGCGGTTCGGCGCCCGACCGCGTCCAGCGTCTGGTGGACCGCGGTGGTCAGGGACTCCGCCGACGGCAGCGCGGCGCGCTCCAGCGGCTTGGCGTAGGGCAGCGGCACCTCGGCGGCGGCGACCCGGCGGACCGGGGCGTCGAGGTAGTCGAACGCCCCGTCGGAGATCGAGGCCGCGATCTCGGCGCCGATGCCGTAGGTCAGCCAGTCGTCCTCGGCGATCACCGCGCAGCCGGTCTTGCGAACCGACTCCACGAGCGTGGCGCGGTCCAGCGGGCGCAGGCTGCGCAGGTCGATGACCTCGGCGTTGATGCCCTCGTCGGCGTGCAGCTTGTCGGCGACCTGCTGGGCGACCATCGCCATCCGCGAGTAGCCGATGATGGTGATGTCGCTGCCCTCGCGGGTCACCTTCGCCTTGCCGATCTCGGCGGGCTCGACGACGTCGGGAACCTCGCCCTTGGTGTTGTAGAGGGAGAGGTTCTCCAGGAACAGCACCGGGTCGTTGTCGCGGATGGAGGCCAGCAGCAGCGCCTTGGCGTCGGCGGGCGTGCTCGGCGCGACGACCTTCAGGCCCGGCACGAAGGCGTAGTACAGCTCGATGTTCTGCGAGTGCGTGGCGCCGAGCTGCTGCCCGCCGCCGCCCGGGGTGCGCATGACCATCGGCACGCTGGTCTGCCCGCCGAACATGCCGTAGATCTTGGCCGCGTGGTTGACGATCTGGTCCAGCGCGATCAGCGAGAAGTTGATCGTCATGAGCTCCACGACCGGGCGCAGCCCGAGCATGGCCGCGCCGATGGCGGCGCCGACGAAGCCCTCCTCGGCGATCGGGGTGTCGCGCACCCGCTTCTCGCCGAACTCCTTGAGCAGCCCGGCGGTGATCTTGTAGGAGCCCTCGAAGACTCCGATTTCCTCGCCGATGAGCAAGACGTCCTCATCGCGCAGCATCTCTTCGCGAAGCGTGTCGTGCAGCGCTTGGCGATAGGTCATGACGGCCAAGGGTGTTTCTCCAAGAAAGGGGGCCGTGAGCCTTCCGGCCGCGGTGGCGGCGCGGAAGACTCACGGGTCCTGTGGCGGGGTGTCGGGAGCGCTCAGCGGCGGACCGGGCCGGCGGACCCGGGGCTGCGGACCTGGTCCGGTGACCGGGTCAGAAGACCGGGTCGGCGGGCAGGCGGCGCGAGTCGTTGGCCACCGGGGTGGCGTAGGTGTAGTCGAACAGCGTCGAGACGTCCGGGTGCGGGCTGTCGTCGGCGAAGGCGACCGCGGCGTCGGCGTCGGCCTGGGCCTTCTGCTCGATCTCGGCGGCACCGTCCTCGTCGAGGACACCCGCCTCGATCAGCTGGGCGCGGAAGTTGAACACCGGGTCCGCGGCGCGGGCCTTGGCGTTGTCCTCCTCGCTGCGGTACTTGGCCGGGTCGACCACCGAGTGGCCCTTGAGCCGCTGGCTGGTGGCCTCCAGCAGCGCGGGCGCACCGGTCTCGCGGGCCCGCTCGACCAGCCGGGTCGCCACGTCGCGCACCGCCAGGACGTCGTTGCCGTCCACCCGCTCGCCGTGCATGTTGTAGGCGACCGCGCGCTTGTACAGCTCGGACTCGGCCGAGGAGCGCTCGACCGTGGTGCCCATGCCGAGGTAGTTGTTGATGACCACGAAGATCACCGGCAGGTTCCACAGCGCCGCGATGTTCAGCGACTCGTGGAAGGCGCCGATGTTGGTCGTGCCGTCGCCCATCTGGCACATCACGACCTGGTCGCCGCTGCGGTAGTCGATGGCCAGCGCGGCACCGGTGGCCAGCGGGATCTGGCCGCCGACGATGCCGTAGCCGCCGAGCAGCCCGGCCTCCACGTCGAACATGTGCATCGAGCCGCCCCAGCCCCTGGAGGTGCCGGTGGTGCGGCCGTAGAGCTCGGCCATCACGCGGCCCGGCTCGATGCCCTTGGCGATCGCGTAGCCGTGCTCGCGGTAGTTGGTGAACAGGATGTCGGTCTTGCGCAGCGCCGTCATCAGGCCGACGACGGTGGCCTCCTCACCGAGGTTGAGGTGGCAGTAGCCGCCGATCTTGGCCTGGGTGTAGCCCTGGGCGGCGCGCTCCTCGAACCGGCGGATCAGCGTCATCTGCTGGAAGTAGTCGCGCAGGAGCTCCGGCGACTCACCGGCGAACGGGTTCGCCGCGCTGTCGCGCACCGGAGCGGTCGAACGCCGGGTCTTCGCCCCGCCTCGCGAGGCAGGCTTGCTGCGGGTAGCCGTCTCTGCCATCTCGGAAGGTCCTTTCGGTCAGCGCTTCTTCGGCGGTGCTACGTGGATCGGGAGACCGAGCGCGGACATCGCCGCCTCCATCCCGATCTCGCCCAGCGTCGGGTGGGCGTGGACGGTCTCGGCGAGCTCGTCCAGCGTTGCTTCGAGGTTGATCGCCAGGGCGCCTTCGGTGATCAGGTCGCTGGCGGACTGGCCGATGATGTGGACGCCGAGGACCTCGCCGTACTGCTTGCCCGCGACGATCTTCATGAAGCCGTCGGAGTTGCCGTAGGTCTTCGTGCGGCCGATGGCGGCGAACGGGAACTTGCCGGTGACCACCTCGTGCCCGGCCTCGACCGCCTGCGCCTCGGTGAGGCCCACGCTGGCGATCTCGGGGTGGGTGAAGGTGGCCGCGGGGATGACGTCGTAGTCCATGCGCGCGTGGTCGCTGCCCGCGATGACCTCGGCGGCGGTGACGCCCTGGTGCGAGGCGACGTGGGCCAGCAGCACCCGGCCGGTGACGTCGCCGATGGCGTAGACGTGCTCGACGTTGGTGCGCAGCTGCTCGTCGACCGGCACGAAGCCGCGAGCGTCGGTGGCGACCCCGGCCTGCTCCAGGTCCAGCGCGGCGGTGTTGGGCTTGCGCCCGACTCCGACCAGCACCACGTCGGCGTCGATCTCCTGCGCCTTGGGGCCGTCGACGAGGACCTTCAGGCCGGCGTTCTTGCCGCGGCCGGCGCTCTCGATCTTCGACACCGTCGAGCCGGTGAGGACGTTGATGCCCGCCTTGCTGAAGGAGCGGCCCAGCGCCTTGCCGATCTCGGCGTCCTCGGCGGGCACCAGGGTCGGCTGCATCTCGATGAGGGTGACCTCGGCGCCGAAGGTGTTGAACAGGCTGGCCCACTCGGCGCCGACGGCGCTGCCGCCGATGACGGCGATCCGCTTGGGCACCTCGGTCAGGCCGAACGCGCCGTCGGAGGTGATCACGCCGGGCAGGTCCGCGCCGGGCAGCGGCAGCTGCACGGGCACCGAGCCGGTGGCGATGATGACGTCGCGCGCCTTGACCTGCTCGACCGGCTGGTCACCGGTAGGGGCGGCGGCGTACTTGGGGCCGTTTGCGCCGAGCGCGGACTCGCCGACCGCGTAGACGTCAAGCGTCGTCGGGCCGGTGAAGCGGGCGTGGCCGTAGATGACGGTGACGCCGTTGGCCTTCAGCAGCGACGCGACACCGTCGGTGAGGCCCTTGACGATGCCGTCCTTGCGCCGCGAGACCGAGTCGTAGTCGAGGGAGACGTTCTCGGCGTGCACGCCGTAGTCGGCCGCGTGCAGCACCGTCTCGTACACCTCGGCGGAGCGCAGCATCGCCTTGGTCGGGATGCAGCCCCAGTTCAGGCAGACGCCGCCGGTCCGCTCCTTCTCCACCACGCCGACCGAGAGGCCGCGCTGCGCTGCCCGGATCGCCGCGACGTAGCCGCCCGGGCCGCCACCGATCACGAGGACGTCGAATTCCTGCACTTCGCTGTGCTCCTTTGGTGCTGCACGCGCTGGTTGCGAGGGGCCCGGGATATCCGGGCGAATCTCACTCTGAGTGTCGTGAGCACGACCACTTCCGCGCCATGCCCGGCCGCCCAGACTTGCGGGGGAGCGAATGTGCACACTGCACATCGCAGCGAGGTGACGGGCACCACAGGGTTACATCCGAGCACGCAGTGTGCCCGAAACCACACGCATGCGTCCGTTTGGAGCAGCGGGGGCGCATCGGTTTTTTGGCGCCCGAAACTTCTCGGAAAATTGCGCGCCGGGAGCGCTCGACAGTCCGGCACCGTGCCCGTATTGGGACCCTTCCGGAGAGAGCCGGAGGGGACGACCGCAACCCGCGCCGTCCCCTGCTGTCGGATTGTGCGCTACGCCCCGCGGTGCTGAGCCAGTCGTTGCGCAGCGTGCACGGCTGCGCCGTCCCCTGCAAGGACCCGCGGGGCACTATCGCAGGTCGAGGGACTCACGCGCCTCGCGCTTGAGCACCGCCGTGCCGGCGAGCGACACCGCGGCGAGCGAGGCCGCCACCCAGGGCACCGCGTGCAGCAGGCCCACCGCGCCGAGCGCCTGCGCCAGCATCGGGAACGTGCCGCCGAACAGCGCGACGCCGAGCGTGTAGGGCAGCCCCATGCACACCACCCGCACCTCGACCGGGAACATCCGCGTGAAGAGGACGTTGACCAGCGCGACCGTCGGCCCGACACCGAGCACCAGGTAGGTCACCGTCGCCGCCCACAGCGGCAGCACCCCGTCGGCCAGGGCCGACATCACCGGCACCGTGATCACCACCAGCATCCCCACTCCCACGCGGAAGACCCGCATGCCGCCGAAGCGGTCGGCCAGCAGCCCGCTGACGCCCATCGCCACCAGCAGCACGAGAAGGCTCGGGATCATGCTCAGGTTGTTGGACGCCGCGTGCGCAACGCCGACCTGCGCGGCGTAGGCGGGCAGGTATGTCGTGCCGAAGTAGTAGCCGACCGTCGTACCGGTGGTCATGAGGAAGACCGCGAACATGTTGCGGACGTGCGCGAGAACCCGGACCGGCTGCGTTGTGCCACTGGTCGCGGCGCGCTCGAAGGCCCCGCTCTCGGCGGCGGTCCGGCGGACCCAGAACGCCAGCAACCCGAACAGCGCCGCGACGACGAACCCGAGGCGCCAGCCGCCCTCGGCCACGCCCCGCTCCCCCATCCACAGCAGCAGGAATCCCACTACGGCGAAGCACAGCACGTTGCCCACGATCACGCCGCCGTGCGACAGACCGCTGTGGAGGAACCGGCGGTCTGCCGGCGCGGTCTCGGTGATGTAGGCGGCGACGCTCGGCGGTTCCCCGCCCATCGCCACGCCCTGCACGGCGCGCAGCAGCACGAGCAGCACGGGAGCGGCGACCCCGATGCTCGCGGCCGTGGGCAGCGCCGCGATGAGCAGGCTGCCGAGGCAGATCGTGCCCATGCTCACCACGAGCGCGAACCGCCTGCCGCGCGAGTCGGCGAGCCTGCCGAACAGGTAGCTGCCCAGCGGGCGCACCACGAAGCTCACCGCGAAGCCCGCGTAGGCGGACAGCAGCTTGGTCAGCTCGTCGTCGCCCGCGAACATCTGCGAGGCGAAGTAGGGCGCCATGACGGCGTAGATCGTCCAGTCGAACGACTCCACGGCCGCGCCGACCGCGCCTGCCAGCAGCTCGCGACGTCCTCCGCCGCGTGCCCTGGTTGCACTTCCGGGACGTACCACGTCGGTCCGGGTCACTTCCCACCTCGCTCCCGCACGGCGCACTGCCACGGAAGGGTGGCGGCAGATGCCCGGCGAACCCGGGGAACTGCAACAAGATGCCCACAACGGTCAGCAAGATGCAGGGACGGGGACGTACGAGGCCGTCACCGTGCAGGCTCGGCTCTTTGGACAGCAGGACGGGCGCGGTGTGGTCCCGCGACTTTTTTGACGGCGGCGATCGCGGTTCAGACGCGGAGCGACGTCAACCGAATGGCGCCGTCAGCCGCGCAACGTCTTCGAGTTCGGACAGCCCTCTCAGGCCCGCCCCACGCTCAGCCGCGCAGGCCGTCGCGCAGCCGCAGGGCCGACAGCGCCAGCGACAGCGCGACGTAGGCGCTGCGCCCGTACAGCGGCTGGCCGATCAGCGTCGTGATCCGGTGCAGCCGGTTGAGCACCGTGTTGCGGTGGCAGTGCAGCCGGACCGCCGCGTTGGCGGTCGAGCAGTTCTCCTCCAGCCACGCCGTCAGGGTGTCCAGCAGCATGTCCCGCTCCCGCACCGGCAGCTCCAGCACCGCACCGAGCTGGGACTCCAGCAGCCGCTGCGCCAGGTCGGGCGACTGCACCAGCAGCGCCTCCGGATAGCGCTCCTCCAGCGACACCAGCTCGCTCGCCCCGTGCGAGGAGGTCCCCAGCGTGGTCAGCGCGAGCTGGTGCGCCAGGCCGATCTCGGCCAGCCCGCGCACCGTCGGCGAGACCGCCACCCGGCCGCGCGCCAGCGGCCGCAGCACCTCCAGCACCGGGTGCTCGTCGCGCTGCTCCAGCGCCACCAGGCCGACCAGGGTGTCGGCGCGCACCTGCCACACCGACCGGACGTTGAGCGCGCTCAGCGCGGCCTGCTGGCCGCGCAGCGCGAAGCTGCCGTCGGCGCGCATCTCCGCGACGACCACCAGGTAGCGCCCGCCGGTGGGCAGGTCGAGCTCCTTGGCTGTGCGCTGGGCGAAGGCGGTGTCCCTGGCCCGCCCGCTGAGCAGGTCCTCGACCAGCGCGTGGCGGCGCTGGTCGTCGCGGCGCAGCTTCTCCAGCTCGGTGTTGCGGTAGGAGGTCGACAGGGTCGAGGACAGGCCGTCGATCACGGTCCACATCGAGGTGGCCGCACCGAGCACCACGTCGGGGTCGGCGCGGTCGGCGTGGGCCTGCTCGACCAGCGCCTCCCAGACGATCCGGCCGCCGAGCCGGAAGGTGCGCAGCATGACCTCCAGCGGCACGCCCTGCTCGGCGCGCCTGCGCCCGATCGCCGCGGCGACGTCGTCGTCATCGGGCCCGGAGACCGCGCCGCTGAGGATCTGCAGGATCCGTTCGAGGTAGCGGTGGCAGCCCTCCCACAGGTCCTCGCGGGGCACCGGGCTGTAGTCGGTCCACTCCGGGTTGTCGGTGAAGATGGCCGACATCAGCCGCTCGGCGAGCGCCGGGACGTCGTTGAGGCGCGCCTCGGCGAGGGAATGGGTGATCTCTTCGGAGGCATCGGCAGGATCGGCTACCACGCCCCTCGACGATACCCGCCCCCTCGCCCGCGCACGCGAGCGCGCGTGCGCGGGCGTGCAGGGGAAGTGGTGGTCGTCGGCGGCACGCCGTGGCGCCTGCGATCACCTCGGGATGGAACTCGGCATCGGGGTGCGACGTCCGACGGGGGTGGTATCAAGTTCTCCGGTGACCGGCACCGAGGGCGGCCGACGGCGACGTGACGCCCTGCAGGTGGTGGCCGGCCCGGGCGGCGGGCACGGGTCGCCGCAACCCGACAGCCGAGCCAACTCAGCGAAGATCGAGAGTGCGATGCCCGGAGCAGGACGGCGTGCGCAGCTGCCGGAGGAGGTCGCCGCCTGGATCCGCGAGCGGATCCTCACCGGCCGGCTGCGCGGCGGCGCGCACCTGCACCTGGAGCGGCTCGCCGACGAGCTGGGCGTCAGCGTCACGCCGGTCCGGGAGGCGCTTCTGGCGCTGCGCGGCGAGGGTTTCGTCGAGTTGCAGCCGCGGCGCGGGTTCACCGTGGTTCCGTTGACCCGCCGTGACGTCGAGGACACGCACCGCTTGCAGGCCACGCTCGCCGGGGAGCTCGCCGCCCGCGCCGCGCGCGAGATCGGCCCGCAACAGCTCGCGCGCCTGGAGAGCCTGCACGCCGAGATGGAGAGCGCAGGCCGGCGCGGCGGGGAGGTCGACGAGCTCGCGCTGCGCTTCCGCCACGAGCTCAGCAGCGTCGCGGACTCGGGAAAACTGGCCTGGTTCCTGGGAATCGCGCTGCGCTACACGCCGCGCCGGTTCACCTCGGGCGTGCCCGGCTGGCGCGACATGGCGGTCGCCGACCACCGGGAAATCCTGGTGGCGCTTCGGAATCACGACCCCTACGGCGCCCGCGCGGCGATGCACAAGCACGTGACACACGCCGGACGGTTACTGATCCATCACCTGGAGCAGTCGGGAATGTGGGCCGGCGAGGACTGAAACCGGTACCCCCCAAGGGTTTCGGGGAGTTTCACATCACACCCGGAAACATTCCGGGCATCCGCTAACGTTTGCCCTCTCGGCGGCGACACTGCAGGTGAGGCCGCTGCTGCCGACCTCGATCTCCCCGGGTCCGAGGTCGGTCTCCGCGGAGATCACACCCCCCGAAACACCTACCCCGAGAAAGCCGAGGGCCCCGCCATGCGAATCAACAGCCGCACACTCGTGTCGGTTGTCGGAACTGTAGCGATGGTGGTCATGACCGTCCTACTCGCCGCGTGGTCCCCGCCCCAGCCTCAGCCGCCGACGCCGGTCTCCTCCGGGACCATCCTGCAGATCGCGCGCTGACCAGGGTCTGTTCACAAGCGGCGACAGCCGCTCGGGGTGCGGGACCAGCCCGCACCCCCCGTGCGAAGGACGTCCGCGACATTCCCTAGGCCGGGGTCTCCCGGACCACCTCGTGAGCGGGTTTGTCGTTGCGCAGCCCCGAGAACCGCGGATGCCGGAGCCTGCCGTCGCTCGTCCACTCGGTGAAACCGATCTGGGCGACCAGCTCCGGCTCCACCCAGTGCGCCTCCCGTTCCGCGACGCGGTCGTGGAACGGGGAGGCGTCCCGCTCGATCCGGTCCAGCCTGGCCCGCAGGTCGCGCAGCGTCCTCTCGTCGTAGCCGGTGCCGACTTTGCCCGCGTAGCGGAACCGGTCTCCCTCGTAGTAACCGAGCAGCAACGCTCCGAAGCCGACGCGTGATCCCCTGGGCTCGGTGTAGCCGCCGATGACGAACTCCTGGTCCGACACGCACTTGAACTTCAGCCAGTCGCGGGACCGCCCGCTGCAGTAGGGGCGGTCGGCCCGCTTGGCGATCAGCCCCTCCCAGCCCCGCTCGCACGCCTGCGCCAGGAACTCCTCGCCGTTGCCGCTGCGGTGCGCGCTGAAGCGCAGCGGGTCGGTGAAGTCGAACGACTCCTTCAGCAGCCGCTTCCTGGTCCGCAGCGGCAGCCTGCGCAGGTCCACGCCGCCGAAGGCGAGGACGTCGAAGACGTAGTAGAAGACGCGCACCCCGGTGTTGCGCGCGGCGCGCGCGTCGCCCAGGTGGATGCGGCGCTGCAGGCGCGCGAAGCTGGTCTGGTCGCCGTCGAAGGCCACCACCTCGCCGTCGACGACGAACCGGTCGGCCGCCTGTTCGGCGAGCGCGTCGGCCACCTCCGGGTATGCCGTGTTGACCCGCCTGTGACTGCGCGACCACAGAACGGGGTCGCCGCCGTCGGCGCCGGCGACCACCCGCATCCCGTCGAGCTTGCGCTCGTAGATCCAGGCGGGGTCGGAGAAGGGCGCGTCGGTCAGGGTCGCGAGCTGGGGCTCCGCCCAGTCGCCGGTCCACCGCCGAAGCAGCGACCGTTCGTCGTCGTCCAGCAGGGCCTGCGGGTCGCTCATGGTCGTTCCAGACGCCGGAGTGGTTCCCCAGTCCCTACCCGTGCGTGAGCCCGGGGCAAACCGGCCGAGGTGCCTGAGCCGGTCGGGGTGAACCGGTTTGGCGCACGGGGGTGAACCGGCTGGGACGTGCGGTGTGAACCGGCTGAGAACCGGCTGAGATTTCCACCCCGCCTGATTTCACCTTCGTGTGAACGGTGCAGACTGGATTCGCCCCGGTAGCAAAACGCGGGTCACACCCGCCGAGCACACGAAGGTGTAGCCAGCCGATGCCGAAGACTACAAATCCGGTCACCCAGAAGAGCGGCCTGTCGATCAACCTCATCCTGACCCTCATCGTGGTGGTCATGGCGGTGGTCGTGATCGGTGGCGTGCTGTGGATCAACCGTGATGGCAACGGCAGCTCGCTCAGCGGCGCGGTCCCGGCCGAGACGCTGAACAAGCCCGACAGCAGCACCCTGAGCCAGTCCCCGGACGGCAAGGTGACCGTCACCGAGTTCCTCGACTACCAGTGCCCGGCGTGCGAGCAGTACTACCGCGGCATCACCAAGCAGGTCGAGCAGGAGTACGCCGGCCGCATCAACTTCGTCGTCCGCAACTTCCCGCTGGACATGCACCCGCTGGCCCGGCAGGCCGCCAGCGCCGCCGAGGCGGCGGGGATGCAGGGCAAGTTCAAGGAGATGTACCACGCGTTGTACGACAACTACCAGGCGTGGGCGATCGCTCCCGACGGCCAGAACGTCAGCTCCGACAGCCAGAAGGCCGCGGTCCTGATCGACCAGTACGCCCAGCAGATCGGCCTGGACGTCAACCGGCTCCACCAGGACATGGCCTCCCCGCAGATCAAGGCCAAGCTCGACCGGGACCTCGCCGACGGCGAGGCCGCCAGGGTCAACAGCACCCCCACGCTGTTCATCAACGGCAAGCAGTTCCAGGCGCCCAGTGGTGACGGCGTGACCTACCAGCAGGTCGCCGACAAGTTCCGCGCCGAGATCGACCAGGCGCTCGCCCGGTGACCGCGACCATGCCCGCCACGACCGGCACCGGCAGCGCCGACGCCCCGGTGCCGGCCCCGCGCGGGCTCGGCTGGCTCTACGTCGTCGGCGGCCTGATCGGCCTGGCGGCCTCGTTCGCGCTGGTCCTGGAGAAGCTGGCCAAGCTGGGCAACCCGGACTACGTGCCGACCTGCAGCCTCAACCCGATCATCTCGTGCGGTTCGGTGATGGACAGCCCGCAGGCGGCGCTGTTCGGTTTCCCGAACCCGCTGCTGGGCGTGGCGAGCTTCCCGATCATGGTGGTGTTCGGCGCGGCGCTGCTGGCGGGGTTCACCGCCCCGCGCTGGTTCTGGGCCGGTGCCCAGCTCGGCACCACGCTCGGCCTGGTCTTCGTGCACTGGCTGATCTTCCAGAGCCTCTACGAGATCGGCGCACTGTGCCCGTACTGCATGGTCGTGTGGGCGGTGACGATCCCGATGTTCTGGTACACCACGCTGCACAACCTGCGGCCCGGCCGCGTGGGGGAGGCGCTGGCGAGGGTGCACAGCGTGGTGCTGACCGTCTGGTACCTCACCATCGTGGTCCTGTGCCTGCAGGCGTTCTGGGACTACTGGACGACCCTGCTGTAGAGAACGCGGCCGCGCCCGGTGGGCGCGGCCGCACTGTTCTGACACGGCCGCGTGCGCCGTGGAGAACATCGTTTGCCCCCTGGCCACCCCGGGTATCAGGTAGCCGTAAGGGGGCCACCGCCGCAGCGACCCGAGACGAGGTGGCAAGCAAATGAGCCTGGAGCGCGACACCGGGTACGCCGAACCCGACACGCCCACGTCGAACCTGGTCGAGGTCCGCGTCGCCGCGGAGCCCGCCCAGCTCGCGGTGATGCGTGCGGTCATCGGCGACCTCGCCATGCGCGCGGATTTCGATGTCGACTCGATCGCCGACCTGCGGCTGGCAGTGGACGAGGCCTGCTCGTCGCTGGTCCGGCTCGCCGCCCCGTCGGCCTCCCTGGTCTGCCGGTTCCACATCCACGAGGGCGCGCTGTCGGTAACCGCCGAGGTGATCAGCGACGACGCCTTCGGCCCTCGTAAAGACACCTTCAGCTGGCGCGTGCTCAGCGCACTCGCCGACAGTGTGTCAACCTCGGTTCAGTCGGACGCGGGCTCCAACGGGAGCCACCTGGTGCGTATCGAACTGACCAAGGGACGGACGGCTCACGAGTGAAGCATGCGGACTCCGGGCCTGCCGCCGCTTCGCGGAACCAGCGCTACGACGAACTGGCTCCGTTGTTCGCCGAGTTCGCGAAGGTGGAGCGGCAGGACCCCCGCCACGAGCAACTGCGCGACAGGCTGGTGACCGAGCACCTTCCGGTTGCCGAGCACATCGCGCGCAGGTTCAGCCATCGTGGGGAGTCCCAGGAGGACCTGACCCAGGTCGCCACGCTCGGTCTCATCAACGCCGTCGACCGCTTCGACCCCGGCCGCGGCGTCGACTTCCTCTCCTACGCGGTGCCCACCATCATGGGCGAGGTCCGCAGGCACTTCCGCGACACCGGGTGGGCGGTGCGGATGCCCCGCAGGCTGCAGGAGCTGCACCTGTCGGTGTCGGCGGCCATCGCGCGGCTGTCGCAGGAGTTCGGCCGGGCCCCGACGCCGAGCGAGATCGCCGAGCACCTGGGCATCAGCACCAACGACGTGTACCACGGCCTGGAGGCGGGCAACGCCTACCGCAGCGCGTCGCTGGACGAGCTGCTGACCGACACCGACGAGATCCCCCTCGGCGACGCCATCGGCTCCAACGACGCGGAGCTGGACGAGGTCGAGAACCGCGAGACCATCCGCCCGCTGCTGGCGGAGCTGGAGGAGCGCGAGCGGCGCATCCTGGTCATGCGCTTCTTCCGGGGGATGACCCAGACCCAGATCGCCGAGCAGGTCGGCATCTCCCAGATGCACGTGTCGCGGCTGCTGTCCCGGACCCTGGCCTGGCTGCGGGAGCGCCTGGAGACCGACGTCCCCGACCTGCGGCCGGAGCGGCCCCACGAGACCCGCACCAGGCAGGATTGACGCGGTTCGCCGGCACCTGGCCCACGAGCACGTGAGGCCCCTTCGCCCAGGTCGGGCGGAGGGGCCTCACGTCTTCACGGGGAGGTCTGCCCGGAACCAGTCGGGGGAGGCCAGGTCCCGGGCAGCCGTTCTCGGGGGCACCCGTCGTCAGACGGAGATGCCGTGCTTCTGCAGCCAGGGCAGCGGGTTGATCTTGCTGCCGCCCTCGATCACCTCGAAGTGCAGGTGCGGGCCGGTGGACTGGCCCTTGTTGCCCATCGTGGCGATCTGCTCACCGGCGTCGACCTGCTGGCCCACGCTGACGTCGATCGTGTTGATGTGGCCGTACACGGTCACGGTGCCGTCGTCGTGCTGGACCCGGACCCACTGGCCGAAGCCGCTGGCCGGGCCGGCGCTGATGACCTTGCCCGCCGACACCGACTTGATCGGCGTGCCGATGCTGTTGGCGATGTCGATGCCCTTGTGGCTGCTGCCCCAGCGGGCACCGAAGCCGGAGGTGAAGCTGCCCTCGGCCGGCTTGACGTAGCCGCTGGCGGCCTTCGCGCTGCGCTCGGCGGCGGCCTGCTCGGCGCGCTGCTTCGCGGCGGCCTCCTGGGCCTGGCGCTCGGCCGCGGCCTGGGCGGCGCGGGCCTGCTCGACCCTGGCCTGCACGATGGCGGTGCTCTTGTCGAGCTTCTGCGCCTCGGCGTGCGAGCCGGTCTCGGTCTTGGCCGCGAGCAGCTTGACCGAGGCGGGGGCCTCCGGGGTGCCCTTCACCGCGGCGCTGAGGTTCTGCGCCTCGGCGGCCGGCTTGGCCGGCTGGCCGGCGTCGGCGTTGGCGGCCAGCGGCTGGCCGACGGCCGCGAAGGCGCCGGCGGCGACGACCGCGGCGGCGACCTTGTTGCGGACCGGGACGCCGGACTCGCCGGAACGGGGCTTGAAGGTGTTCAGGACGGTCTCGCGGAGGGCCGCCATCGGGGTATGACCGTCCTCCTTGCGGTGCTTGCCCATGTTCGCCTTTCCGTCTTCGGGGGAGGTCCGGCCACTCCCGCTCGGGGGTTGCGGGGCACCTCTTCGGGGCGAGGTAGCTCGTGACCAAACCGTGACGTACGAGAAGCGAAGGTAGCGGAGGGTCACCAACGCCTTCAAGCTTCACCTGTTCGGATGCACGCATAGGCCGCGAATGCACACGGCGTGTAGCTACCGAAGATGACCTCCAGGTAACGACGGCAACCAAGCGGCTACTTGGCAAAGAGGGATGAGGCGCCGGAGAAAGAGGATCTCGGGCCGCACGGAGGCCCGGTCCGGCTTTTCGTTGGCATGCCTGGAATGCCGGAGTCAAACGGCCGCCTTCACCACGCCCGCCTCCACCGTCCGATCACGTCGCGCCGGGGCTCACGGCAACCATGGGCAGCGCACCGGGAATCCGAAGTGGATCAGGGCCCGACCGGTCGGACGGTGGTCATCAGAGGCCGAAAGTGGTCTTGCGCACACGGCGTGGCCGAACGCCGGAAGAAGGACCTGCGCCCCTTTCCGGAGGGCGGGCTCGCCCTGGCTTCCGGAGGGGTGCCGCGGCGCTCATCTCTCGGCACCGCATCACCCGCGTCTCCCTGCGGCGCTCATCTCCGGGCACCGTGCCAGCCGCGTTTCCCCGCGGCGCTCATCTCCGGGCACCGCGTCACCCGCGTCGCTCCGCGGCCCTCGCCTCCGGGCACCGCATCGCCCACGTCTCCGGGGTGTCACGCCGGACCTTGCGCGGCGGCAGACCGGCCGTTCGCCCGCCACCCAGTCCGGGCTCCTGCCCGCCTTCTGTGACATCCGTCAAGCGCGCCCACGCGCCAGTCCCGCACTTTGAGAGGAAATGCCACTCGGACGCGGTATCTGGTTGACTGTCCCGCATGACGCCCGGTGATCAGTGGAGCCTGCTCACGCAGCGCCGACACATCGACCTGCTGCGCGTCATCTCCGCAGGCTGTCGACTCGAACCGTAGCCTTCCGCGCCTGTCCAGCACTGCATCCCGCACCGGCACCACGGCGACGTAGCCGCCCAGAGGCGCGCACCGCCGTGCGTTCCCGGCTCATGCATTCGACGCATCCAACGGAGACCCCATGCCCGCATTCCTGCTCTTCGCCATCGGCGGCTTCGTCGCACAGCTCGTGGACGGCTCCCTGGGCATGGCCTACGGGGTGACCTCGACCACGATCCTGCTCACCGCCGGCCTGACGCCCGCCCTCGCCTCGGCGTCGGTGCACCTCGCCGAGATCGGCACCTCCGTCGTCTCGGGTGTCTCGCACTGGAAGTTCGGCAACGTCGACTGGAAGATGGTGCTCCTGCTCGGCGTGCCCGGCGCCATCGGCGCCTTCCTCGGCGCGACGGCGCTGAGCAACCTGTCGACCGAGGCCGCGGAGCCGTGGATGGCGGCCATCCTGTTCGGCCTCGGCCTCTACGTGGCGCTGAAGTTCGCGCTGCGGCCGGTGCGCCGCCGCCAGCTCACCGGGGTCAGCCCCAAGCTGCTGGCGCCGCTGGGCCTGGTCGCCGGTTTCGTCGACGCCACCGGTGGTGGCGGCTGGGGACCCGTCTCCACCCCGACGCTGCTGAGCACCGGCAAGATCGAGCCGCGCAAGGTCATCGGGTCGGTGGACACCAGCGAGTTCCTCGTCGCGCTGGCGGCCAGCGTCGGCTTCCTGACCGCGCTGGCGGACCAGAAGTTCTCCTGGACCACGGTGGCCGCGCTGCTGCTGGGCGGTGTGATCGCCGCGCCGCTGGCGGCCTACCTGGTGCGGATCGTGCCGATGCGGCTGATCGGCGTCGGCGCGGGCGGGCTGATCGTGCTGACCAACGCCCGCACGCTGGTCAAGGGCCTGGACATCACGACTCCGTCGCCGACGCTGATCTACGTGGCCATCACGGCCGCGTGGGTCGCCGCGCTGGCCTACACGGTCCGCGGCGTGGTGCGCGAGCGCGCCCAGCAGCCGGTCGCCGAGCAGGAAGAGGAGCAGGTCGAGCCGGTCGCCGGCTGAGGCGGGTCCGCGGAAGCGGACACACGCCAAGAGACCAGTACTCGAGCAGTCGCGCGGTGCGGGCCAACGGCCCGCACCGCGCGATTCGTCTGTAAGCGGGCCGGTACGACACGGACTCGTTGCCTCGTTCGGGCGCGACGGACCGTTCACCGGCGGTGAGTATTACCCACGTGTCGTATCGCGGTGCTCCGCACGAAGGGGTTACCGTTCAGTAGACCGTGTGGAAGCCCCCCGACACACGGTAGGCACCCCGGGTGCATCGATGATCTCCGCGCCCGGGGCGCCGCTCCCCGTACCGCGGTCGTTCAGCGCGACCGCCACGCTGCCGCCCGCTGCCGGGCGGCGCAACGCCATCGGGTGGCCGACGCCCACCCGAGCTTGCGCTACCAGTGTGCACGGCCTGTTTGGCATATTCCAGCCCGCAACACCGCACAACGGGAAACCATTCGATCACGTCCGCGAGCGGGCTCGACCAGCGCGGAAGCCGCTCGCGCGGGTCCGCGACGGATTCCGGTGGCGGAGCCTCGCTCCGCCACCGGAACCGCCGGAACCGGGCCCCGGACGCAACGGACTGCCCAGCCTCGCGGGCGGCGAACCGACCCGCGAACCAGGCGGGCGCCAGGGCCGTCGGGAAACCAGGCCCGTCAGGCCTGCGTGCGCATCGGGCTCGACGCCGAACGCCACTTCACGGTCGGCAGCATCGCCGCGTGGTCGACGCGGTCCTTGTACTTGTCCGCCACGCCGAACAGCGACTCGATCAGCGTGTTGGACAGCAGGTGCGGCTCCAGACCGAGCTCGACCAGGCCGGTGTGCACCACGTTGTAGTAGTGCTCCTGCTGCTCGACGCGCGGGTTGTCCAGGTGCTCGACCGAGACCTCGCCCTCGAAGCTGTTGGCCACGACCTTGGCGATCTCCTCCACCGAGAAGCTCTCGGTGATCTGGTTGAACACCCGGAACTCACCGGCCTCGGCCGGGTTCTCCGAGGCCAGCCGGATGCATTCGACGGTGTCGCGGATGTCGATCAGGCCGCGGGTCTGCCCGCCGGTGCCGTACACGGTGAGCGGGTGGCCGAGGACCGCCTGGATGACGAACCGGTTGAGCACGGTGCCGAAGATCGCGTCGTAGTCGAAGCGGGTCGCGAGCCTGGTGTCCAGCGCCGTCTGCGGGGTCTCCTGCCCGTACACCACGCCCTGGTTGAGGTCGGTGGCGCGCAGGCCCCAGATGCGGCAGGCGAACTCGATGTTGTGGCTGTCGTGCACCTTGCTCAGGTGGTAGAAGGAGCCCGGCTTCTTCGGGTACAGCACCCGGTCGGTCCGCCCCTTGTGGTTGACCTCCAGCCATCCCTCCTCGATGTCGATGTTGGGCGTGCCGTACTCGCCCATCGTGCCGAGCTTGACCAGGTGGATGTCGGGGTCGACCTCCTGGATCGCGAACAGCACGTTGAGGTTGCCGACCACGTTGTTGTGCTGGGTGTAGACCGCGTGCTTGCGGTCGATCATCGAGTACGGCGCCGCGCGCTGCTCGGCGAAGTGGACGATGGTGTCCGGGCGGAAGTCCCGGATCATCTCCACGGTGAAGTCGCCGTCGACGAGGTCGCCGTAGTAGGACTTGATGGTCTTGCCCGAAACCTGGCGCCATGCCTCGAGGCGAACCTGCATGGGCTCGATCGGTACAAGGCTCTGGACACCCATCTCGTGGTCGTAGGCCCTGCGGGCGTAGTTGTCGGCCACGGCGACCTCGTGGCCGCGGTCGGAAAGATGCAGAGCGGTCGGCCAGCCAAGGTAGCCATCCCCTCCGAGGACGAGGATTCGCACGCTTTCTTCTCCTCCAAGTCAATGCGGAGCCCACACGGCAGGCAGACGTCCTTCGGCGACACCGCGCCCGGCGGCGTCGGCCGTTGAATACAACACCGCGCATGCTCTCATCGAATCTTCGATCGGCGAAGCCCCAGGGTTGCGCCTAGCAGGAGGCGACGCTGCGGCGTCCGGCGCCGCGTGCGCTCCGTGTCCGCGTCGCGACTCCCCGTTCTGAAAGGGTTTCCCGACGCCGCTAGCCGCCCGCCGGTCGGTATCGTTCGGTGCCGGCCGGTGGACGTCGAAGGGGAACGCTCGTGTCGCAGACCGCCCAGGAACGCACCAGCGCGGAAGCGCCCGCGCGCCGGTACTGGCGGCTGCTGAGCCGGTTCGCGGCGGCTTCGGTGGTGGCCACCGGCGTGAGCCAGGTCGTGTTCGTGACGTCGTACGCGCTCGGTGCGGTCGCGGTCGTCTCGACGGTGCTGGCCTGGCTGGCGGGCGCGATCCCGAACTTCCTGCTCAACCGGCGCACGTGGGGCGGCGGGGGCAGGGCGGCGCTGCGCGGCGAGATCCTGCGCTACGCCGTGATCTCGGTGGGCACCGCGCTGCTGGCCGCGGGCGCGACCAGCGCGGCGGAGTCCCTTGCGGTGTCGGCGTTCCCCGGCTCCCGGACACCGCAGGTCGCCGTGGTCTGGGGCGCGTTCCTGGGCACCTACCTGGTGATGTTCGTGGTCAAGTTCTTCCTGGTCGACCGAGTGGTGTTCACCAGCCGCCGCTGAGTCCCGTGCGTCTTCCCGGCCGCCGTGGCAGGCCAGAAGCCCGGGCGGGGCGGCGTCACCTGTCGGCGGTGACCGGCTCCTCGACGCGCACGGGCGCGGACGCGGTGGTGCGGCGCTCGCGCAGCCACGTGCCGACGACGACCTTCAGGTAGCGGTAGCCGTAGAGGAGGTTGTTGCCCTTCTTGCTCTCCCCCGCCGTCCTGGCCAGCATCGCCATCGGCTGCTCCAGCACCCGGTAGCCGCGCGTGAGCACCCCGACCAGCAGCTCCGAGGACTGGTACTGGCGCTGGCGCAGCGTGACCGAGTTGGGCACCTCCACCCGCATGCCCCGGAAGCCGAAGGAGGTGTCGGTGATCCGCTGCCCGGTCATCGCGCTGACCATCCACGCGAAGACGTAGGTGCCGACGCGGCGGATCAGCTGCGGGCGCTCGCTGCTGCCGAGCCGGCGCGAGCCGGTGACGAAGTCGGCGGAGTCGTCGACCAGCGGTTGGAGCAGCTTCGGCAGCTCGGTGATGTCGTACTGCCCGTCGGCGTCGGTGGTGACGACGTAGCGGGCGCCCCGCTGGGCGGCGAGCCGGTAGCCCAGCCGCAGCGCGGCGCCCTGCCCGCGGTTGACCGGCGCGACGCAGGTGTGGGCGCCGTGGCGGAGGGCGACCTCGGCGGTGCCGTCGGTGGCGCCGTCCACGACGACCAGCGTGTCGACCTCCAGCCCGCAGCTGGCCGATGGGATCGCCTCCAGGACCCCGCCCAGCGCCTCCTCCTCGTTGTAGGCGGCGATCAGCACGACGACAGGGGCGAACCGGTGGTCGCCGTAGCGGTCGGCGAACGCCTCCAGCGCGAGCCGGTCGACCCGGTCCGGGAACTCCCCGGGCTCGGCTCGACCGGTGGTGGCGGCGGTGTCGCTGGTCGCGGGGGCGTTGGCGGAGGTCGGGGACATCTCGCGCTCCTTAGCGGGGGTCGTCGCGCTCGGTTCGGGTACGCGGCAGGTCGCGTGGGCGGTGGCTTCGGGGGTGCGGGAGGTCGTGTCCGGGTCCGGGCCGCCGCACGTCCCGGCCGGGTCGGTCTCGCGGCGACCGGTGATGGCGGTGATGCCGAGGGCACCGGCGATGGGCAGCAGCACGAGACCGGGGAGCTGGTAGCGCCAGGAGAACTCCATCGCGGCCGCGGTCAGCAGCACGGTGGCGGCGAGTCCGGTGGGCAGCAGGCACAGGGCGCGCAGGCCGGAACGCCGCGCCCGGCCCGCGCCGAGCAGCGCCAGCACGGCGGCGGCGAGCGCGCCGCCGAGGACGATGCCGGGCGTGTAGCCGCCGCCGAGCTGGTAGGCGCGCAGGAAGCCGGCGAGCTCCGGGTCAGCCGACGGCTTCACGTCACCGTGGTGCTCGGCCCATTCCGCGACGTACCACTCCGCCCCGTACATCGGGTAGGTCGTCTGGAACTGCCAGCGGTCCAGCGGGACGTCCCCCGGGCTCTGGGTGCGGGTCGGCGCGAAGCCCTTGAGGAAGTCGGTCACCACCCCGCCCGCGATGTCCATCGGCTGGTGCAGCAGCACCTTCCTGGCCAGCGATCCCTGTGCGGCGACGTAGTCGAAGTCCTCCGGCAGGGCCTGCACGTTGGCGGGGATGTTGTAGAAGTGGATGTAGTAGTCGATCCCGTTGCGCTCGCGGACCTCGCGCGGCTCGTCGGGGCAGACCACCTGCTCGTCCGGCGTGAGCTCCAGCGCCGCGCAGTCGGCGACGGCGGCGGCGCGACCGTAGACGACGCTGCCGGTGTGGCCGCCGAGCGCGAGCACCCCCGTCCAGGACAGGTGGTAGAGCGCGTAGCCGAGGACCACCCCCGCGAAGACGCCGACGAGAGCGCCCGCCGAGACGAGCCGCCGCTTCCAGCCGTCGCGAGGCCGCAGGCCGGCCGCGAGCAGCACGAACACCGCGGCGGGCACCACCAGCGTCAGCCCGACGATGCGGACCAGCACCGAGAGCGCGAGCACGCCGCCCGCGACCGCGGCGGGCACCGGCCCCGGGGTGCCGCGCCAGGTGAGCACGACGATCACGGCGAGCAGCAGGAGCTGGAACAGCAGGTCGGACATGATGTTGTGCTCGATCTGCACCTGGTAGGCGTCCAGCAGCACCGGTGCCGCCGCGAGCGCGGCGAGCCACCGCCGCACGCCGAAGCGGTGCAGCAGCGCGTAGACCGCGGCACCGAGCGCGAGACCGAGCAGGTGCTGCACGGCGGCCACGAAGGCCAGGTTGCCGACCACCAGCAGCGGACCGAGCAGCAGCACCTCGTAGCCGATCGGGTTGATCCCGCCGGGGAAGAAGAACCCGAGGTCGTCGAGATAGCGGAAGGAGTCGATGTAGAGCAGCGCGGGCTGGTAGGCCAGCTGCACGACCACGCGCAGCGCGGTCCCGGCCAACAGCAGCGAGGCGATCAGCCAGTGCCTGCGCAGCGCGCTCGGCCACTGGTGGCGCAGGGTGTCCGACCAGTGCGCGGGCGGCGGGCTCACCGACGTCGCGGTCATGCCGTCCCGGAAGCGCCGGCGGCGGCCTGGAAGTCCTCCCACACCGTGCGCAGGCCGTCGGTCAGCTCGACCGAGGGGGCGTAGCCGAGCTCGCGGCCTGCCTTGGCGACGTCGACGATCACCGCGGGCATCTCGCCGTTCTTGGCCGGGACGTGGGTGACCGGCAGCGGCCTGCCGGTGGCCGTACGAACGGCCTCGATCAGCTCCGTCACCGAGATCGAGCGGCCCGCGCCGATGATCGCGGTGCCGCTGTACTGCTTGTCCCAGGCCGCCAGCACGCCCCGCACCACGTCGTCGACGTGCACGAAGTCGCGGCTCTGCGAGCCGTCGCCGTAGACCTCGACGCCGGTGCCCGCCAGCGCCGCGCGCATCAGGCGCGGGATGAAGCTGTCCTTGTGGCCCATGCCCGGGCCGTAGATGTTGGTGAAGCGCAGCGCGCAGGTGGCGAGGCCGTAGGCGCCGGCGTAGCCGGAGAGCAGCATCTCGCACGCGGCCTTGGTCGACCCGTACGGCGTCAGCGGGCGCAGCGGCAGCGACTCCGAGATCGTGCCGCGCCCGATGTCGCCGACCACGGCGTTGGTCGAGGCGAGCACGAACTGCCGCAGGCCGCGCAGCCGCGCCAGTTCCAGCAGCTCCTGGGTGACCGCCACGTTGGCCGCGTAGGTCTCGGCGGGCCGGTCGATCGAGCGCAGCACCGAGGTGATCGCGGCCAGGTGGACGATCCCGGCGGCGCCCGCGGTCACCGCGGCCTCGCGGGCCGCCGGGTCGCCGAGGTCGCCAGCGACGTGGGTGACCAGGTCACCGCGGAGGTCCTCGGGCAGGGGCTGCTGGTCGATCACGGTGACGGGGGTGCCGCGTTCGACGAAGGCGCGCACCACGGCCCGCCCGACGAAGCCCGACCCTCCGGTGACCACGACCCGGCCGCCCGGCTGCGCGGCGTCCGCTTCGGGGGAACTAACGCTGCTTGGCACGCGCCAGACTCTAACCGGCGGAGTCTTCGCTTCCGCGAAGCCGTCCGGCGAACGCGGCGGGCGCCGGTGGCGCACCCGCTGACCGGCTCAGAGCGGTGGGCAACGCCCGCGCGGGCCGCCGCTACGCGCCGTAGCGCTGCTGCAACGCCCTGAAACCGGCTCCGTAGACGTCGTTGCCGAACTTCTCGTCGAGCGAGGCTTCGTCGGCGGCCTCCGAGTCGTACTCGGAGTACCACTCGGCGAAGGTGTGCCCGCTGTCGGTGACCGGTGCGAGCCGGATCGTGGCGACGTAGCGGCGGACCGCGAACGGGCCCTCCAGCATCTCGTAGGTGCACGAGCGCCGGATGTCGTCGAGCACGCTCAGCCGCTCCCGGACCAGCGCACCGTCGGAGAGCGTCAGCGCGCGGACGCATCCGAGCCGAGCTTGGCCGCCTCCCTCGATCTCGCTCGCCGCGACCTCCGGGTGCCACCGCGGCAGGTCGTCGAACTCGCGCACCAGGCGCCACACCTCGTCGGCGGACGCCGGGATCACGGCGCTGGTGTAGGTCCGGGCCATCGTTCCTCCTCACCGGTACCGGCGGGACCGTCCCGCCGGAGAGCTCAGCGGTCGCGGATCTTCAGGTTCGTGAAGGCCCGGGTCTGCTCGGTCAGCGCGCGCTCGGCAGGCAGCCGCTCCATGCTGCTGGCGCCGTAGAAACCGTGGCAGCGCTCGGTGCGCGCGAGCACGTACTCGGCGTCCTCGGGCATCGAGATCGGGCCGCCGTGGCAGAGCACCAGCACGTCCTCGCGCACCTCCGCCGCCGCGGCCGACCACTCGTCGATGAGCGCCACGCAGTCGTCGAGGCTCTTGGCGGTCTCCGCGCCGATCGACCCGCCGGTGGTCAGGCCCATGTGGCAGACGATGACGTCGGCCCCCGCCCCGGTCATCGCCCGCGCGTCGTCGGCGGAGAAGACGTAGGGCGTGGTGAGCAGGTCGGCCTCGTGCGCGGCGGCGACCAGCTCGACCTCCAGCGCGTAGCTCATGCCGGTCTCCTCCAGGTTCGCCCGGAAGGTCCCGTCGATGAGGCCGACGGTCGGGAAGTTCTGGATGCCCGCGAACCCGAGGTCGCGCAGCTCCCGCAGGAAGCGGTCGCGCAGCATGAACGGGTCGGTGCCGTTGACCCCGGCCAGCACCGGGGTGCGGCGGACCACCGGCAGCACCTCGCGCGCCATCTCCACCACGATGTCGTTGGCGTTGCCGTAGGCCAGCAGCCCCGCCAGCGAACCGCGCCCGGCCATCCGGTAGCGGCCGGAGTTGTACAGGACGATCAGGTCGATCCCGCCGTCCTCCTCGCACTTGGCCGACAGTCCCGTCCCGGCACCGCCACCGATGATCGGCTCGCCGGCGGCCGCCTTCGCGCGCAGGCGCCGCACGAGCTCGGCCCGGTCCACCACTGGTGTCACTGCTGCTGTCCTTTCGGGCTCGTCCCGGCGGCGTCGAGCACCTCGTCGAACGCGGCGAGCACGGCGTCGGCGAACTCCGGGTCGTTGATGTTGTGCGGAACCCGGACGATGCGCCGGTCGCCGTCGTGGCGCAGCTCGGACTCCAGCACCTCGAACAGCACGCCGTCGGCGTCCGGGTCGTGGAACGGCTGCCCCGGCGCGTCGAGCAGCGAAACCCCGCCCTCCGGCAGCAGGAACCGCACCGGTCCCCGGCAGGCGTTGAGCTTCGCGGCGATGAACGAGCCGATCCCGCGGCACTCGTCCGGTGTGGTGCGCATCAGCGTCACCTGCGGGTTGTGCACGTAGAGGTTGCGGTCGCGGTAGCGCTCGGGGACGGTCTCCAGCGCGCCGAAGTTGACCATGTCAAGCGCGCCGCACGAGCCGACGTAGGGCACACCGGTGCGGGCGATGGCGTCGAGCCTGCCGTCCCCGGCGCTCATCACCCCGCCCGCGACCAGGTCGCAGACCTCGGTGGTGGTCAGGTCGAGCACGGCGCCGATCAGGCCGTCGTCGACGAGCTTCTCCATGGCCCGGCCGCCGGTGCCGGTCGCGTGGAACACCAGCGGGTCGTAGCGCGCCCCGAGTCTGCTCGCGACCTCGGTCACGCACGGGGTGGTCACCCCGAACATCGTCAGCGCGACCGCGGGCTTGTCCTCAGTGGACGGAATGTCGCCGGTCATCGCACCGGCGAGGGCGTGCGCGGCGTTTCCGAGAACGCGGCGGGAGATCCGGTTCAGCCCGGCTACGTCGGTGACCGACGGGAACATCGCGATGTCGGTGGCGTCCACGTAGGACGACACGTCGCCGGAGGCGACCGTGGAGACCATGACCTTGGGCACGCCCACCGGCAGCGCTCGCATCGCCGGCGTGCACAGCGCGGTGCCCCCGGAGCCGCCCAGGGCGATCACACCACCGACGGCGCGGCCTGCCAGGAACCGTTCGAGCGCGACGGCCATCGCGGTGACGGCGGTGCCGCGGTCGCCGGTGAACACCGCGGCGGCACCGTCCGGGTGATGCGCGGCGACCTCGACGTTTCCGACGTCGGCGGGCCTGGCGTCGGCGGTGCCGGTCTCCGGGCCCGAGGTGCTGACGTCGACGGTCACCACCGGCACGCCGCGCGCGGCGACGAGCCCGGCCACGTAGCCCAGCTCAGCACCCTTGGTGTCGAAGGTCCCGACGACGTAGGCGGTGTCCATGCGCACCCTCCGCGACTCGGTGATCGTCGTCGCGCGCGAGCCTACTGACGTCGGGAGCGCCGCACAGTCCATCGATCAAGCGATGGCGGCGGCTGCGGAGAGTGCTGGTGTCCGGCTGCGACGCCCGCCGCCGCTACTGCTCGAGGTCGTCGATGCGCTTCTGCGCGGCGGCGATGTCGTCGGCGACCGCGCCGATCGCCTTCTCGAACCCGGCGGTGATCTTGTCCAGCTCGGCGTCGAGCGCGTCGAACGCGCTGCCGCCCGCCGCGTGCAGCTTCGCCTTCAGGTCGTCCAGCGCCGAGTTCACCGCGTCGCGCACGAGCTCGCCCGCCGTCTCGTGGTCACCGGCGAAGAAGCCCGGCGCGAGCTCGACCCGCTCGACCCGCCCGTCGGCTCCGACCGCCACCTCGACCGCACCGTCCCCGGCCGCACCGCTGCCCTGGATCGCCATGCCCTGCATGCCCTGCTCCCCCACCACTTGCCTCCGGACGTCGTCGGGACGGTTGTTCCGCGCACCATCCCACACGCTTTCGCCGCCACGGCAACCCGACCGGTAGCCCGGAAGCGTGACGGCCGGCGGCCCCGGAACGCTGGGCTCCGGGACCACCGGCCGTCTGGGTGCGACCTCAGGTCAGTGGTGGCCCTTGCCGCCGCCGAACAACTTGTTCTTGACCTGGTCGATCTTGTGCTTGTTCTTCGGGTCCGAGGCGTACTTCTTGGCCCGGTTCAACGCCTGGCGCCCCTGCGGGCTCTTGGCGAAGTCGGCCACCTTCTTGAACAGCGACATCACGGCTCCTGCGATCTGGATCAGGTCGTGTCCAGGGTACCGCCACCGGGGTGCGCCACGCCGCTACCGATCCACCCACCCGGGCACGAACCGGTCATCTCACCCCACGCGGGCGCGCGGTCAGCCGAGCACGCCGCTGACCGAGGCGTGGCCCTTGAGGAGGTTGCGGGCGATGGTGCGGCGCTGGATCTCGTCGGTGCCCTCGAAGATCCGCAGCAGCCGCAGGTCCCGGTACCAGCGCTCGACCGGCAGCTCCCTGGTGTAGCCCATGCCGCCGTGGATCTGCATGACCCGGTCGACGATCTCGTTGGCCCGCACCCCGCCGTAGAGCTTGGCGATGGACTGCGCGTGCCGGGAGTCCATGCCCTGGTCGACCTGCCAGGCGGCCTGCAGCACCAGCCAGCGCAGCGCCTCGATCTCCACCGCCGAGTCGGCGATCATCCACTGGATGGCCTGCCGCTCGGCGATCGGCTCGCCGAAGGTCTCCCTGGACCTGGCGTAGTCCATGCCCATCTCCAGCAGCCGCTCGCAGTTGCCGAGCGCCCGCGCGGGCAGCAGGTAGCGGCCCCGGCCGATCCACTGCATCGCGAGCGCGAAGCCCTTTCCCCGCTCGCCGAGGATGTTGGCGTCGGGCACCCGCACGCCGTCGAACACCAGCGCGGCGGGCTGGCGCTCCCGCTCGCCCATGATCGCGATCGGCTCGGACTTCCAGCCCATGTCGCGGTCCACCAGGAAGCAGGTGACCCCGCCCGCGGCGCCCTTCTCCTTGTCGGTGACGGCGAAGACCATCGCGAAGTCGGCGTCGATGCCGCCGGTGATGAACGTCTTCTCGCCGTTGATCACCCACTCGTCGCCGTCCTTGTGGGCGGTGGCGCGGATGTTCCTGGCGTCGGACCCGGCACCCGGCTCGGTGATCGCGAAGCAGGACTTGCGCTCGCCGGAGATGGTCGGCAGCAGGTAGCGCTGCTTCTGCTCCTCGTTGGCGTGGTAGAGGATGTTGTCGGCGTAGCCGCCGAAGCGGAACGGCACGAAGGTGCGGCCGAGCTCGACCTCGATCAGGGCCGTCATGACCGCCGACAGGCCCATGCCGCCGTACTCCTCCGGCGTCTGCACGCCCCAGAACCCGGCCTGCTTCGCCTTCTGCTGGAGCTCGCCGAGCTCGGTCGTGGTCAGCCCCGCTTCACCGGCGCGTTCGCGACGCAGGACCTCCTGCTCCAGCGGCATCAGCTCCCGCTGCACGAAGTTGCGCACCCAGTCGCGGATGTCGCGTTCGGTGTCGGAGAGGGCGAAGTCGACCATCTGGGCTTCCTTTCCCGGGAACGGGGTGCCTGCCTGGCGCCCGCCCCGACTGGCGGGGCCGTAACTAACGACGTTAGTTTTGTGGCAGCCTAAGACCGCCCCGGCGACGGCCGCAAGAGGCGACCCTTGGAGACCGACCGTGCCCAGACCCAGCAATCCCCTGCTTTCCGCCGACCGGATCCGCCGGGCCGGGCTGGAGATCATCGACGCGCGGGGACTGGAGGGCCTGTCGATGCGCGGGCTCGCCGACGAGCTCGGGGTCAAGGCGTCCTCGCTCTACAACCACGTGCCCGCCAAGGAGCAGCTGCTCCAGGAGATCGCCGACGACGTCACCGCCTCGGTCGACGTCTCCGGTTTCGAGGCCGGCTGGCCGACCGGCATCCGGACCTGGGCCCGCTCCTACCGCGCCGCTCTGACCGCGCACCCGAACCTGGTGCCCTACATCGCCTACGGTCCCGCGCGGCGCGAGGCGGCGCTGCGCCGCGCCGACGCCGTGCACGGCGGGCTGACCAGGGCGGGATGGCCGCAGCGCTACGCGACAATGATCGGCGCGTCGACGAAGTACCTGGTCGTGGGCTCGGCGATGGGGTCGTTCTCGGCCGGGTTCGTCGACGACGCCGAGGTCTACGACGAGCGCTTCCCGCACCTGGACCGCGCGCACCTGCTGCGCGGGCACGCCGCCGAGATCGACAACGACAGCTTCGAGCTGGCCCTGGCGGCCCTCATCGACGGGCTGCACCGCCTGTACCACGACCTCGTCGGCGCGGACGGCCCGCGGGAGCGGGACCGGACGGAAGGCTGAGCCGGACGGCGTAGCCGAGACGGCTCGTGAGCTGGACCAGATGGCGGTCGATCAGCAGGGCCACATGACGGTCCGAGAGCTGGGCCGGACGCGGGGTCAGGGTGGTGCCGAGAACGTTCCCGGCACCGAGATCACTCCGGCGTCCGGTTGACTGGGACACCCCGTCTACGTAGCGTCCTCGGCCAGAACGACAACCGAAAACCGCAGCCGACGACGTCGTGCGGGAGAGTCCTCACCAGGGGTGAGGCGCCGAAGGAGCAATACTCCCCGCCAAACTCTCAGGCCCAGTCACCGCGCGGCACCAGGCTGAACACGGAGAAAAGCAGGGGCGCGCGAGCGCCTCTCGCCCAAGGTGCAAGCCGCGCGTTCCGGCGCGGTGAAACTCTCAGGCCAATGACTCCGGGGAGACCGCCGACCAGCGCATGCCCGCGCGGGTCGCAGTCGAGCGGGCCCGGATAAGGTTGAGGCCGAAGTGAGCGGCCCGGCACTCGACTGCCGACCGGCGCCCACCAGGAGGAGTTCCGCACCATGTCGTCGCCCCGGCTGACACCCCTGCACGAGATCCACGAAGCGCTCGGCGCCACCTTCACCGAGTTCGCCGGCTGGCGGATGCCGCTGCGCTACTCGGGCGACGCGGCCGAGCACAACGCGGTGCGCACCGCCGCCGGCCTGTTCGACCTGACCCACATGGGCGAAATCCGCATCAGCGGTCCGCAGGCGCCAGAGGCCCTGGACTACGCGCTGGTGGCCAACGCGTCGGCCATCACCGTCGGCCGGGCCCGCTACACCATGATCTGCAACGCCGAGGGCGGCGTCCTCGACGACCTGATCGTCTACCGGCTGGGCGAGCAGGAATACCTGGTGGTGGCCAACGCCGCCAACGCCGCGGTGGTCTCGGCCGAGCTGGCCGAGCGGGTCGCCCGGTTCGAGGCGAGCCACGAGGACGTCTCCGACGACTACGCGCTCATCGCCGTGCAGGGCCCGAAGGCGGTGGACATCCTCGCGCCGCTGACCAGCACGGACCTGAGCACGGTCAAGTACTACGCCGGCTACCGCAGCGAGGTCGCGGGCGCGGACGTCATGCTCGCCCGCACCGGCTACACCGGCGAGGACGGCTTCGAGCTGTTCACCTCCCCCGACGACGCCCCCGCCGTGTGGCAGGCGCTGGCCGACTCCGGCGCCGAGCACGGGCTGCGCCCGGCCGGGCTGTCCTGCCGCGACACGCTGCGGCTTGAGGCGGGCATGCCGCTGTACGGCAACGAGCTGTCGGCGGAGCTGACGCCGTTCCACGCCAACCTCGGCCGGGTCGTCAAGCTCGACAAGCCCGGCGACTTCGTGGGCAAGGCGCCGCTGGCCGCGGCCGCCGAGAAGCCCACCGAGCGGACCCTGGTCGGCCTGCGGTGCGACCAGCGCCGCTCCCCCCGCCACGGCTACCGGGTGCTCGACGCCGGCGGAGCCGAGATCGGCGTCGTCACCAGCGGCGCGCCCTCCCCGACCCTGGGCCACCCGATCGCGATGGCCTACGTCGACCGGGAGCACGCCGAGCCCGGCACCGCCCTGCAGGTCGACATCCGCGGCACGGCCGTCCCGGTAGAGGTCGTCGCACTGCCCTTCTACCGCCGCAACGCCTGACCAGCCACCGAAGCCGAGATCCAACAGGAGGCAAAACATGTCGACACCCGGACAGTTCAACAGCGAGCTCTCCGTCGTGGACCCCGAGGTGGCTGCGGCGGTGGGTGCCGAGCTGGGTCGTCAGCAGACGACGCTGGAGATGATCGCTTCGGAGAACTTCGCGCCGCAGGCGGTGTTGCAGGCGCAGGGGTCGGTTCTGACCAACAAGTACGCCGAGGGGTATCCGGGCAAGCGCTACTACGGTGGCTGCGAGCACGTCGATGTCGTCGAGCAGCTGGCCATCGACCGGGTCAAGGAGCTGTTCGGCGCCTCGTTC
Organism: Saccharopolyspora erythraea; assembly: GCF_018141105.1. Taxonomy (NCBI): domain Bacteria; kingdom Bacillati; phylum Actinomycetota; class Actinomycetes; order Pseudonocardiales; family Pseudonocardiaceae; genus Saccharopolyspora; species Saccharopolyspora erythraea. Next base: position 1,717,130 of record NZ_CP054839.1, read on the forward strand.
GCCAACGTGCAGCCGCACTCGGGTGCGCAGGCCAACGCCGCGGCGATGTTCGCGCTGCTCAAGCCCGGTGACACGATCATGGGCCTGGACCTGGCCCACGGCGGGCACCTCACGCACGGGATGCGGATCAACTTCTCCGGCAAGCTCTACAACGTGGTGCCCTACCACGTCCGCGACGACGACCACCGCGTCGACATGGACGAGGTCGCCCGGCTGGCCCGCGAGCACCAGCCGCGGATGATCATCGCGGGCTGGTCGGCCTACCCGCGTCAGCTGGACTTCGCACGGTTCCGCGAGATCGCCGACGAGGTCGGGGCCTACCTGATGGTCGACATGGCCCACTTCGCCGGGCTGGTGGCCGCGGGGCTGCACCCGAACCCGGTGCCGCACGCGCACGTGGTCACCACCACCACGCACAAGACCCTCGGCGGCCCGCGCGGCGGGGTCATCCTGTCCGGCGACGAGGAGTTCACCAAGAAGTTCAACTCGGCGGTGTTCCCCGGCCAGCAGGGCGGTCCGCTGGAGCACGTGATCGCGGGCAAGGCGGTGCTGTTCAAGCTCGCCGCCGGTGAGGAGTTCCGCGACCGGCAGCGGCGCACCCTGGAAGGCGCGAAGATCCTGGCCGAGCGGCTGCTGGCCGACGACGCGGCCAAGGCCGGGGTCCGGCTGGTCTCCGGTGGCACCGACGTGCACCTGGTGCTGGTGGACCTGCGGGACTCCGAGCTGGACGGCAAGCAGGCCGAGGACCGGCTGCACGAGATCGGGATCACGGTCAACCGCAACGCCGTGCCCAACGACCCGCGCCCGCCGATGGTGACCTCCGGCCTGCGCATCGGCACCCCGGCACTGGCCACCCGCGGCTTCGGCAAGACCGAGTTCACCGAGGTCGCCGACATCATCGCCGAAGCACTCTCGCCGGAGTTCGACGAGGCCACCAGCGCCAAGCTGCGCGCCCGGGTCGAGGCGCTGGCCGCCGGCTTCCCCCTCTACCCCAACCTGTAAACGCACGACCACACGAAGCCGCATTCCGTCCGATTCCGGACGAAATGCGGCTTCGTGCCGTCCACAGTGGCGTCCCCCTTTCGGCCACATTTCGAAAAAGGCTTACCCGAAAACGCATTCCTCCCTTGCGGGCCCCAGCGCGATAGCCCAATATCTCCGCAAGCCCGGCGCGTCCCGGGACGTGCCGCGTGCCGGTGAACCGCCCGCGCGCCGCACCGACCGCGCTGGAGAACAGCAACGGCTTCCACGAGAAGCTCGGTTCGAAGGAGTTCGTTTCAATGTCGGAGCCAGTGGCCGAGGAGTACCGGAAGGATCTGAGTACCCGGCACATCAACATGATCGCGATCGGTGGTGCGATCGGTGTCGGGTTGTTCCTCGGTTCGGGCAAGGCGCTCAACCAGGTCGGGCCCGGTCTGATCCTCATCTACGCCGTCGCGGGCCTGATGATCTTCTTCGTGATGCGGGCGCTGGGCGAGCTGCTGATGTACCGGCCGGTGTCCGGCTCGTTCGCCGAGTACGCCGGGGAGTTCGTCGGACCGTGGGCGCGGTTCGCCACCGGCTGGGGCTACTGGCTGGTGTGGATCGTGACCGGCATGGCCGAGATCACCGCGGTGGGCGAGTACTTCCAGTTCTGGTTCCCCCAGGTCCCGCAGTGGATTCCCGCGCTGGGCGCGCTGATCGTGCTCTCGGGGGTCAACCTGATCGCGGTCAAGCTCTTCGGCGAGTTCGAGTTCTGGTTCGCCCTGGTCAAGGTCGTGGCCATCGTCGGACTGATCGTGCTGGCCGCGGCCATCCTGGTCTTCGGGTTCTCCGACGTCGGCGACACCGCGGCGGTGTCGAACCTGTGGGCCCACGGCGGGATGTTCCCCAACGGCTCGACCCAGGCACTGCTGTCGTTCCAGATCGTGATGTTCGCCTTCATCGGCGTGGAGATGGTCGGCCAGACCGCCAGCGAAAGCGCGAACCCGAAGAAGGTGCTGCCCCGCGCGGTCAACTCCATCATGTTGCGCATCCTGATCTTCTACGTCGGCGCGCTGGCCGCGCTGTGCGCGCTGGTGCCATGGAACCAGTTCCCCGCCGACGGCAGCCCGTTCGTGCACGCCTTCACCCTGATCGGCATCCCCGCCGCGGCCGGCGTGGTCAACTTCGTGGTCACCACAGCCGCGCTGTCCTCGTGCAACTCCGGCATCTACTCGACCGGACGGATGCTGCGCACCCTGTCCCAGGACGGCCAGGCCCCGCGAGCGGTCTCCAAGCTCAGCTCCCGCGCCGTACCCGCACGAGCGATCGCGGTCACCTTCGTGGCCATGCTCATCGGCGTCGTGCTCAACTACTTCGTGCCCGAGCAGGCCTTCACCTACATCACCAGCGCCTCCACCGTGGGAGCGATCTTCACCTGGGGCATGATCCTCATCGCCCACCTCGGCTACCGCCGCAAGGTCGCCACCGGCACCCTGCCCGCGGGCACCTTCCGCATGCCCCTGGCCCCCTACTCCAACTACGTCGTCCTGGCCTTCCTCGCCCTGGTCGTCGTCCTGCTCGCCTTCGACGCCGAAACCCGCATCGCCCTCTACATCACCCCGGTGCTGGCCGTGGCGATGGTCGTGGGCTACCTGGTGGCCCGCAACAAGCAGCAGTCCCCCGCACCGGCTGACCAGGTGACCAGGTAACCCGGGTGCAGCGAGTCCTTCGGGTCGCTGTGGCAACCCGAAGGACTCACGGGCCTTGGCGCCGATTCGGCCCGAAGCGTCCACTGCGGACCGGCTGTCCTCTGAGGACAGCCGGTCCGGTCGCGGGCTGACAGCTTTGCCGGATATCTCGCGGACGAAAAGTGACGACAACAATCTGGTCACCACCTCCGTCCTGCGGGAGAATCCCCTTCATGCCGCCGCACACCGACATGCTGGTCATCACCCGCAGTGCGGCCGAAGAGCGGCGTGTGCAGCGGTCGTCGCTGATCAGCATCATGTGCCTGCTGCTGAGCTCGGCGCTGTGCGCCACGTTGACGGTGGGCTGGCTGATCGGGACCATCGTGGGAATTCCCGGTCTTTTCGCGTTTCTCCCGCTTTTGGCCTCGGTGCTCGGCCTCTACGTGACGTGGACCGAGATCCGGATGCGCAGGCTCAACCGCGCGATGCGCAACCTCCAGCTTGCGCTCACCTCCAAGGGCGTGGCCTACCGCTCGTGCGCGGGAACCTTCTTCGCACCCTGGTCCGCGGTGCGCGAGATCCGCTTCCGCCGCCACCTGGGCACCGCCTTCGTGGTGGTCGACGCCCTGGACTGGGGAGGCCCGGCCGCCGAGGTCGGCAGGCTCAACCGCCTCGGCCGCGTGGGCAGGCTCGCCCTGCCGCTGCCCGGCAGCGGCGTGGACACCGGCCAGGTCTGGCGGTCGGTGTACTACCTCAGCGACGGCGCCGTGCAGGTGCGCAGCTGAGGCGGGGTTCAGGTCGCGCCAGCCTCAAGCCGTGTCAGAGCCTGGGCGGCGCGCTGGTGGAGCTGGTCGTCGTCGAGATCTTCGTCGTCGCGAAGACTTGGATCGGCGACGTATTCGTCGCAATCCAGGAACAACTCGTTGAGGATCTCGTACACAGGTTCTGGGAAGTGGCGAGTCGCGGACTTGAACATCGACATGTACTGCGCCTGGAAGCGGGGCGCCGAGAGCGCGCCAACCTTGAACGCATGGATGAGCCCGACGTAGTCGGCGACATCATTGCTCATGCTCCACTCCCGCGAGCCGCGCGCTACCGACGACGGCAGCATCATAACTTGCCCCTGCTCAACACATTGGTCAGCTGATCGGGGTTGAGACGCCAGCCGCTCAGGAACTCGCCCCCGGGCTTCTGCATCACGAACAGTCCTGTGTTCCTGTCCACCTGGAAGAACACCGGTTGGCCGCGGTACGTGCCGGCCATGCGTTCAAGGTCGGGCCGCTGTGTGAAGTCGCGGACCGCCTTTTCGAACTCGTCGAAAGCTTCCTTGCCGCGAGGCTTGTCGACTCCGAAGTCGGGCGCATGCCGGTCGTACTTCTTCTCGGTCTGCGTCCGATCGTGCTTCAGCTCGGGTGGTTTCGACTGCCCGGTGCCGGTCGTGTTGCCGACACCGGTCGCCTCCGCCTGGGACACGTTGGGATCAGGGGTGTTGTTGATGGCGGCCGTGAGCGCGCCGGCGGCTTCTGCTGCGGCTACGACACCGACAGCTCCGCCAATGGCGATGACGGCTTGTCCGACCACCACCGCCATCCGCGCAGCGGCCGCGTCGAGCACGGCGGCTCCGGCTGCGCCGCCGACGGTGCCACCGCCGGCAGGCGTGGTCAACAGGGAACCGACGAGGGCGATCCCGGCGACCGCGGCCAGTTCCAGACTGGTTTCCTCGACGATGTCGCCGATCTTGTTCCGGGTGTGCTCGACCTCGATGGCGTAGTCGCCGCAACCCTGCGCCAACGCGTCGCACACGCGCGGCAACGCGGCCAGCAGCGTTCCGTCGCCACCCGCGACGCGCTTCCAGAAGTCCTCCAGCGCGTCGAGGTCTTCGGCGATGTTGTTGCTCGCAAGCGACAGCAGCTTGGCGTGCAGGTCGTCACCGATCTCCACCAGTGCGTCCCGTGCTCCGGCGAACGCTCCCGCGGTGTCGTGCATCTTGTCGACGTGACCGTTGGGGTAGTACGGGTTCACCCAGTCCGAGATCACCGCCAGCAGGTTCCCGTCCCCGTCGCCCAGGATCGGAGCCGGTTCGGCGGCGGCGGGACAAGTGTCCGGCCACAGCGGTGGGAACTCCCCGCCCGGTGCGTGGCCTGCCGCGTCCGCGTCGGCCCGGCGGTGGTTCTCCGCGGACTCGGCCAGTCCGCGCGCGATACCGCCGAGCACGCCGTGCAGGCGGACCATGCCGTCCACCACGCTTCGGGCGGCCGGGGTGTAGGTTTCAGCGAACCTCTGCGCCGGCTCGTCGTTGCCCGCCGCACCGCTGAGGTCGCCTAGGGCCTGAGTGAGCGCCTGGTAGGCCCGCATGACGCGGTTCTGCCCGTCGGCGAAGGTCCGGGCAACCTCGTAGTAGTCCTCCGGGCGCACGTCGACCGGCATCGCCGGGCCGGGATCGGGCGGCGGTGCCAGCGAGGTCGGGCTCATGGCTCAGACCTGCCAGATCTTCGAGTTGGCGCGGACCGCCGAGGCCTGGTTCCCGTGCGCGGTCACCAGCAGCCGGTGCATCTCGCGCACGTTCTCGCGCATCCCGGCCACCGCCGCGTCCCACTCGTCCTGCGCCGCGCGGTACGCGTCGGCAGCCTCGCCACTCCAGTTGCCGAGCAGCCGCGCGACGTAGCCTTCGAGTTCGTTCAGGTTGGTGTCGATCTCGTCGACCATCCGCCGAAGCGAGTCTTCTCCTTCTTCCAGAGCGCGGAAGTCCACCGCGATCTGATCCACCCGTTCACTCCCCAGTACACCGCCGCAGTACGGCATGGCCGACCGGCCGCCGAAATCTCACACACTCCGGCTGTATCCACAACCGCTTCCGCGGAGGTCACATGCGAAGCCACCCGGGAGCACCAACGCGCTCCGGGCGTTTCGGGCACAACGGGTACTCGGCGAAGGGCTTCCGGGACGGCTGCTCAACCCTCCAGGTAGCGCAGCACGGCCAGGACGCGGCGGCTGTAGCCGGTCAGGTGCGCCAGGCCGAGCTTGTCGAAGATCGAGTTCACGTGCTTCTCCACCGCGCTCTGCGACACGTGCAGGTGCTGGGCGATGCCGGCGTTGGTGCGGCCCTGCGCCATGTGGTCGAGCACGTCGCGCTCCCGCGCGGTGAGCCTGCCGAGGGGGTCCTCGCGGGCGCTGCGGGCCACGAGCTGGCGCACCACCTCCGGGTCGAACGCCGCTCCTCCGGTCGCGACCCGCTCCAGCGCCTCCAGGAAGTCGTCGACCTGCAGCACCCGGTCCTTGAGCAGGTAGCCGACCGACTCCGAGCCGTCGCCGAGCAGTTCCACCGCGTAGCGCTTCTCCACGTACTGCGACAGCACCAGCACGCCGATCCGGTTCCAGCGCCGCCGGATCTCCAGCGCGGCCCGCAGTCCTTCGTCGGTGTGCGTCGGCGGCATGCGCACGTCGACCACCGCCACGTCCGGCTCGTGCTCGGCCACCGCCTCCAGCAGAGCCGTGCCGTCGCCGACGGCGGCGACGACGTCGTGGCCTTCCTCGGTGAGCAGCCGCAGCAGGCCCTCGCGCAGCAGCGTCGAGTCGTCGGCCAGGATCACGCGCATGGCAGCTCCGCGGTGATGGTGGTGGGCCCGCCTGACGGGCTGCGCACGGCGAACCGCCCGTCGAGCCCGGCGACCCGGCGGGCGAGTCCGGACAGACCCGCGCCGTCCGGGAGCGCACCGCCCATGCCGTCGTCGGTCACGCGCACCACGATGCCACCGTCCTCCCGCTCCAGTTCGACCACGACCGTGGCCGCACCGGAATGCTTGGCCGCGTTGGTCACCGATTCCGACACCACGAAGTACGCCGCCGCCTCGACCGCGGCGGGCGGCCGCAGGTGCAGGCGGTAGCGCAGCTCGACCGGCACCGCGGCACGCGCGGCGACGGTCTCCAGCGCCGCGTGCAACCCCTCGGCGTCCAGCGCCGACGGGTAGACCCGCCAGCTCACCTCGCGCAGGTCGTGCAGCACCTGCTGCGACTCCTCGTGCGCCTGCCGCAGCAGCTCGGCCGCCCGCGGGCCATCCCCGGCCCGGCGCGCCCGCCCGATCAGCATGCCCAGCGCGACCATCCGCTGCTGCACCCCGTCGTGCAGGTCCCGCTCGATGCGCCTGCGTTCGGCGTCGATCTCGGCGACGACATCGGCCCGCGAGGTCGCGAGCTCCGCGACCCTGCGCCGCAACAGCTCCTCCCGGTCCGAACCGAGGAAGTGCTGCGCGACCGCCCGGTCGATCGCGGCGACTCCCCACAACCCGGCCAGCCCGAGGAACAGCATCACCGTCCCGAAGACCACCAGCCAGGCGGTGCGCAGCAGCTTGCCGCGCGTGGAGAAGTCGTGGGTCCACAGCTCGACGAGGATGACCGGGCTGCCGACGAACCCGTAGAGCACCAGCGCGAGCACGAACCCGCCCAGCATTCCCACCAGGGAGCGCATGACGAGGTATTCCACCGCGCGGGGCGGGTCGGTCTCGGAGCCGGTGGCGGTCGCGGAGAACCGCAGCAGCCGCCACCGCTCCACCTCGACGAGGCGAAGCGCCAGGGCGTCCAGCACGGCGGGACCGCGGTGCCGGGATCGGCGCCACAACCGCAGCACCGGTCGCAGGACCGTCGCGCACAGCACGTAACCGAACTCGGCGGAGGCGGTCAGCGCTCCGATCAGGAGTCCGGCCGCGACCCTCGGCAGGCTCGCCGCCCATTCCCGGATCTGGCGCACGACGCGAGATTACAAGCCGAGCCGCCCTGCGGTTTTTCACACCCCGCGGCCTGCGGAAGACCTCCGCGCAATTCCGTGGAAAGCCGCATGGTTCGCGGGCCTCGCCATTCCTAGTTTCGAAAACGTCCCGGTGTCGCGGCCTTTTCCATGGTCGCCCGACGTATTCGGAGTTCTCGAAGATGATTTTCCCGACCCAGGCCGCCGCCGAACCAGCGGGTGGCCTCGCCGGCTGGATCGCCGACGTCATGGCCGCGCTGGGCGGCCCAGGCGCCGGCCTGGTGGTCGCGCTGGAGAACCTGTTCCCGCCGATCCCCAGCGAACTGGTGCTGCCACTGGCGGGCTTCGCCGCGAGCCAGGGCAGCATGAACCTGGTCGGCGCGATCCTGTGGACCACGCTGGGTTCCCTGGTCGGTGCCGTAGTCCTGTACTACCTCGGCGCGCTGCTCGGCCGGGACCGCACGCGAGCCATCGCCGCGAAACTGCCGCTGGTCAAGACCGGCGACATCGACAAGGCCGAGGCGTGGTTCGCCCGGCACGGCGTCAAGGCGGTGTTCGCCGGCCGGATGGTCCCGATCGTGCGCAGCTTCATCTCGCTGCCCGCCGGGGTGGAGCGGATGTCCATGCCGGTGTTCCTGGCGTTCACCGCGCTCGGCAGCCTGGTCTGGAACACCGCGCTGGTGCTGGCGGGCTACCTGCTCGGGCGGAGCTGGTGGATCGTCGAGGGCTACGTCGGGGTGTTCCAGAAGGTCGTGATCGTCGCCGCGGTGGTGGCGGTCGTCTGGTTCGTCGCGGCCCGGCTGCGCAGGGGCCGGCGGGTGCGCACGTGACCGTCGCTCGGAGCCGTCGGTCACGCACATGAACGGTGCATTCCCGGGTGAAGCCCGTGGGGCCGGGACACGGTGGGCGCGTCCCGGCCCCACTGGGCTCAACGCGCGATGGTCGCCGAGTTCGCCGCGCCGAGCACCGCGGCGAGGCTGGCGGCGATCACCGAGTCGTCGATGCCGACCGCCCACCTCGTGGTGGTGCCCATGCGGTGCTCCAGGTAGGTCGCGGCGCGCGCCCGGTCTCCCGTGCCGACGGACTGCTGGACCAGGTTGACGATCTGCACGTCCCGTCCGTGTTCGGCGAGCATCCGCACCAGAGCCGACACCGCGCCGTCGGCGATCACCTCGTGGGCGGCCGGCTCGCCGTCGACCTCCAGGGTGGCGCACAGCCGGTCACCGTCCGGGCCGTGCTCGATCGACCACTCCTCGAGCCCCACCGCGCCGGGAGCCAGGTACTCCGCGGCGAACAGCTCCCAGAGCGTCGCCGCGTCGGCCTCGGTGCCGGTTTCGTCGGTGTGGCGCTGCACAACGCGCGAGAAGTCGCGCTGGAGCCCGCGCGGCAGGTCGAGCTGGTGCTCGGACTGCATGACGTGGGCGATCCCGCCCTTGCCGGACTGGCTGTTGACGCGGATGACGGCCTCGTAGTCGCGGCCGATGTCCTTCGGGTCGATCGGCAGGTACGGCACCTCCCACGGAGCCTGCCGCTCCGGGACTCCTGCTCGCGCGGCGGACTCGGCGTGGCGCTGGAATCCCTTGCGGATCGCGTCCTGGTGGGTGCCCGAGAACGCGGTGTGCACGTACTCGCCGACGTAGGGGTGGCGCTCGTGGATCCCGATGCGGTTGCAGTGCTCGACGGTCCCGCGCACCGCGTCGATGCCGGAGAAGTCGATCATCGGGTCCACGCCCTGCGCGTACAGGTTCAGCGCCAGCGTGACCAGGTCGACGTTGCCGGTCCGCTCGCCGTTGCCGAACAGGCACCCCTCGACCCGCTGCGCGCCGGCCAGCACCGCCAGCTCCGCGCACGCGACGCCGGTGCCGCGGTCGTTGTGCGGATGCACGGACAGGATCACGTGCTCGCGCCGCGCGAGGTGGCGGTGCATGTGCTCGATCTGGTCGGCGTAGACGTTGGGCGTGGCGACCTCGACGGTCGCCGGGAGGTTGACGATGACCGGGCGCCCCGGCCCGGCCTGCCACAGCTCGGTGACCGAGTCGCAGACCTCGATGGCGAACTCCGGCTCGGTCTGGTTGAACACCTCGGGTGAGAACTCGAAGCGCACTCCTTCCCGCCCGTCGGCGCACCTCAACACGTCCTGCGCGGCGGTGCGGATCATGTCGCGGAGCTCATCGCGGCCGGAGCGCAGGACGACGTCGCGCCAGACCGGCGCGGTCGCCGTGTACATGTGCACGATGACGCGGTCGAGGCCCTCGATGGCCTCGAAGGTGCGCTCGATCAGGTCGCGACGCGCAGGGGTGAACACCGAGACGGTCACGTCGTCGGGCACCAGGTCGGAGTTCGCGAGCATGCGGACGAAGTCGAAGTCGGTCTGCGAAGCCGACGGGTAACCGACCTCGATCTCCTTGTACCCGATGCGCACGAGCATCTCGAAGAAGCGGCGCTTGCGGGCGGGGTCCATCGGTTCGGGCAGCGCCTGGTTGCCGTCACGCAGGTCGACCGGCACCCACAGCGGGGCTTCGGTGATGCGGTTGGCGGGCCAGGTCCGTTCGACCGCGGGCACTGGCACGCGGTCGAAAACATCGCGGTAGCGCTGGTGCGGCATGCCGGAGGGGCGCTGCGGGTTCCACGCGGGAGTCGCGTGCTGCGGGGACTTCACGGGGTGACCTTTCGGGAGAGAGCCGGACGACGGACCGGCGTGCGCGACCTCCCCGCAGCAGGTCGCCGGCCCGTCAGCCCCTGCCGCGGCGAGTAAGCTCGCCCCGCATCAGCCACCAGGTCGTCATCCGCATGGCGATCAACCTATAACAACTCAGGTCCTCAGACAACCTAGTAACCGGAGGAACAACGTGCCGCCCCTGCGTCGCAACCCGCTCTCGGGCCAGGCCACCCAGGCGATGATGGAACTGATCACGGGCGGTCAGTGGCCGCTGGGCCGCAAGATTCCCAGCGAGACCGCGCTGGCCGCCGAGTTCGGCATCGGCCGCTCGACGGTGCGGGAAGCACTGCGCGAGCTGGCGGTGCGCGGGCTGCTGGAGGCCCGGCAGGGCTCCGGGGTCTTCGTCGTGGGGACCGAACCCGTCGAGGAGTGGTCGCTGCTCGTGCGCAGGGCCGAGATCCGCGAGGTCGTGGAGGGCCGCATCGCGGTCGAGGCCGAGGCCGCCCGCCTCGCCGCCGCCAAGCACACCGCCGACGACATGCGCGCCATCGAGGCCGCCAACGGTGCCCGCCAGGCCGCGGGCGACGGCTCGTCGGAGGCCTTCGTCGACGCCGACATCGCCTTCCACCGCGCCGTCGTCGAGGCCGCCCGGAACTCCGTGATCACCGGTCTGTTCGTCTCGCTGACCCCGCGCGTGCGGGAGGCGATGCTCGACGTGGTGGCGGTGGTCGAGGACTCCGGCGAGCCGCGCCCGGTCGACCGCACCGAGCACCAGGCGATCGTCAACGCCATCGCAGACCGCGACGCCGACCGTGCCGCACGCGTCACCCGCGGACACCTCGGAAAGGTGCTCGGCTACCTGGACGAGCCGCACTGACCAGTTTCCCTTGCAGAGCAAGGGTTTTCCGCCCGCCGGGTCGAGGCCAGCCGCCTGGGTGCTTCAGAACTTCCCGGACGCTGGAGCCTTTCCCAGCGCCGCGACGGCGAGGGCTGCGAGCGCCAGTGCGCCGCCGACGTGCATCACCGCGCCGACTCCCGCAGTGTCCATGACCTGTCCGCCCACCAGCGCACCGAGCGCGATGACCGCGTTGAAGACGCCGACGAACAACGCCGACCCCGCCTCCCGCGCCTCGGGCACCGAGGCCAGTACCCAGGTCTGCGTGCTGACGGACACGCCACCGTAGGCGAGGCCCCACACGACCAGCAGTCCACCGGCGGCCAGGGCCGATGTGCCGATCAGCGGGACCAGCAGCAGGGTCACCGCCAGCACCGCGCTGATGACCACCAGCGTCGTACGCGGAGAACGCGCCGAACCCGCGCCCGCGGCGAAGTTGCCCAGCACACCGGCGATGCCGTACGCCAGCAGCAGGGTGCCGATCATGCCGGCGCCGACACCGGACAGCTCCTCCAGCGCCGGCCGCACGTAGGTGTAGGCGGCGAAGTGCGCGGTGACGACCAGCCCGACCAGCACCAGTCCGGTACGCATCCGCGGGTTGCGGACCAGCGCCAGCACACCCCGCAGCGCCATCGCCTGCTCCGCGGGCAGCTTCGGCAGCAGCACCAGCATCGCGACCACGACGACCGACGCCAGCGCACCGATGACGACGAACGCGGCCCGCCAGCCGGCGAGGTCCCCCGCGTAGGTACCGGCGGGCACACCGAGCACCGACGCCACCGCGATGCCGCTGAACACCAGCGACGTCGCAGCTCCCACCGATCGGGAGGGCACCAGCCGCACCGCGATCCCGGCCGCGATGGCCCACACCGCCCCCATGCCGACGCCGACCAGCACGCGCGCCACGACCATGACCGCGAAGCCCGGCGACCAGGCGGCGAGCAGGTTCGCCGCCGCCAGCAACGACATCAGCGCCACGAGCACCGCCCGGCGGTCGAACCGGCCGAGCACCGGCGTCAGCAGTGGCGCGGACACCGCGGCGACCAGGCCCGTGATCGTCAGCGTCAGCCCCGCGGTCCCCTCGCTGACGCCCAGCGCGGCCCCGATCGGCGTGAGCAGGCCGACCGGCAGCATCTCGGAGGTGACGACCGTGAACGTCCCGAGCGCGACGGCGACCACGCCCAGCCATCCCCGCGCCACCGAAGGTCGCCGTGCCGGTGCCCCGCCTGCTGTTTCCGCAAGTTTCCCCATGCCCGCAAGGCAACCCCTCGCGGTGCGCGGGAACAACAGCGGATCGCTGAACCTTGCATTAGGCGGACTGATCGATGCGTCGGCCCGCACCACTGGAGGAGAAGACCCTTGGAACGCCTGGAGATCCGCGAGCTGGAGTGCTTCCTCGTGCTCGCCGAGGAACTGCACTTCGGCCGCACCGGTGAGCGGCTCTACGTCTCGCAGGGCCGGGTGAGCCAGCTCCTGCGCTCACTGGAGAGGCGGATCGGGGGCGGTCTGGTCGAACGCAGCAGTCGCCGGGTGCGGCTGACCCCGCTCGGCGAACGCTTCCTGACCGGTCTCCGCCCCGCCTACCGCGAGCTGTCCGACGCGGTGGCCGACGCGGTGGCCGACGCGCGCGGCTTCGAGGGCGAGCTGCGCATCGGTTTCCAGGGCACCGCCGACGAGCGGGTCACCGACGCCATCGACCTGTTCCAGCGAAGGCATCCGGGTTGCGTCACCGAGATCGTGGAGATCCCGCTGTGCGACCCGTTCGGGCCGGTGCGAAGCGCGGAGGTCGACGTCGCGGTGGTACTGCTGCCCGTCGACGAACCCGGACTCGTGCTCGGGACGGTGTTCTCCGCGCACCAGCAGACCCTCGCGATCCCGGCCCGCCACCCGATGTCGGACCGCGCCACCCTGTGCGCCGAGGACCTCGCCGAGCTGCCGCTGATCGGGTTCGGTGGGCCGGCTCCCGAGTACTGGCGGCGTGCGCAGGCTCCCGTGTCCACGCCCGGTGGGCGGCCGGTACCCGCCGGGCCGGCCGTCCGCTCGCTGCAGGAAGGGCTGACCCTGGTGGCCGCCGGTCGCGGTGCGATGCTCCTGTGCCGCCCGACCGCGTCCTCCTACAACCGCAGCAACATCCGGTTCGTGCCGGTGACCGGGCTGCCCGCGTCGCGGCTGGGGCTGGTCTGGCACCGCGACCACGAGACCGCGCGGAGCCGGGCGTTCGCCCGGGCCCTCACCGACGCCGCGGCGTGAGGCCCGTCCGACGCCCCGGTCAAGCTGAGACGGAGCAGGCCGACGCCCGGTCAGGCCACCGCCTCGACGTCCTCCGGCTCGCCCGGCGGCTGCTGCTGGGCGGCGGCCTCGAGCTTGCGGGCGCGCGAACGCCTCCACAGCCACACGCCCACCCCGGCCAGGACCAGCGCGCCGAGCACGATCCCACTGGCGCGGCCGAGCACCTGCTCGATGTACTTGGCCGACGCCCCCGCACCCCAGCCGATGCCCACGTGCATGAACGACCACGCGGCGGCACCGATCAGCGACGTGACCAGGAAACGCCCGTAGCCGAGCCCGCTGACCCCGGCGGCGGCCGGGGTCATGGTGCGGGCGAAAGGCAGGAAGCGGCCGACGAGCACCGCGCCGACGCCGTACTTGCGGACCAGTCCGCTGGCCCGGTCCCAGCGGTGCTGCCCGAGCTTGCGGATGGCCTTGGTCTCGCGGATCCGGAAGCCGTAGCGGCGACCGAGCCAGTAGCCGATGCTGTCGCCGGTCGCCGCGCACAGCGCGACCGTCGCCGACAGGGTGAGGAAGAACGGCAGGTCGGTCACCGCGGCCGAGGCGATGAGCAGCCCGCTCTCGCCCGGCACCAGGAATCCCAGGCCCAGCGTGCACTCGCCGAGCACAAGGGCACCGGTGACCAGCACCAGGAGCGGTCGTGGCAACCCGGCGACAGCCGCCAGGAAGTCGCTGATGAAGGTCACTGGTCTCTCTCCTACGCGCTGATCGGCAACGGGCGTCACGCTACCGACCCCGGCGCGCCCGCAGGTCCGGAACGCCCCTTGCTCCGACCCTGGAACCCGGACCGGGGAGCTGGGGGATGGCCCTTACCCGGAAAGCAGCGGAGCGGGACCGCGGTTTTGCCGATGTATTCCCGTATTTGCCGTTCAACGCGAAGAGTGTCGCTCACCAGCGGATGCGGTCGAACAGCTCCGTGAGCTTGCGCGCTCGGCCCGGGTGGTTGATCCCCACCCACGCGATGCGGCCGAGCAGGTGCGACCGGAAGTCCGGGTGCGCCTCGTGGTTCTGGGCCTGCGGCCCGGTCCGGGCGCAGTTGTGCAGCAGCGCCCGCAGCGCGTCGTACTCGGCGCGCGGCGCCACCGCGCGCCCGTCGTTGACGACCAGCCCGGCGATGCGCTGGCGCTGGTGCGGCGCGAGCACGCGGGTCTTGCTCTGGCGCAGCCGCAGACCCTCCGCGCGCACGATCGCGGTGACACCGCGCAGCAAAGCCGCCACCGGAAGTCGCCGGTCGCCGGAGAAAGCGAGGTCGTCGGCGTAGCGGGTGTAGGTCGCGCCGAGCGTGCTCGCGTACGCCTCGATCCTGCGGTCGAGCCGGTGCATGAGCGCGTTGGCCAGCGCGGGTGAGCTCGGCGCGCCCTGCGGGACGTGCGCGGCGGCGAGCCTGCCGAGCAGCCGGCGCCGGGCGTCCACTTCGGACCCCGGGACACGCGGCGCGGCGGCCAGCACGTCCTGCGGGGTGGCCGTGGTCAGCAGGCCGGCGATGGCCCCCGCGACCGCGTCGGGATATCCGGCGGCGCGCATCGCGCGGCTGATCCGCGTGAACGTCAACGAAGCGAAGAAGCCCTCCACGTCCACCCGCACCAGGAAGTGCCGCCCGGCGTGCTCGGCGGCGCAGGTGGCGGCCGAACGACCGCGACGGAAACCGTGGGCGGCCTCGTGCACCGGCATCGCCTCGACGACGTGGCGGGTGATGCGGCGCTGCAGTTCGGCCAGGCGCGCTTTCGGCTGTTCGACCAGGCGGATTCCACCGCTGCGGGTGTGCATCCAGCGGCAACGGTAGTGGCGCAGCGGCGGGTGCGAGTGGCGCAGCCATCCGCCGCGGTCGGCGAACCACATCAGCTCGCCGACGTCGAGGTCGAGGCCGTGGGCGAGCTGTTCGGCGGTGTGCCAGCGGGCGACCGGCCACCGCCACCCCGGGGAGAGTTCGACCTCCAACGCGGGACTCGGCGTCTTCGGCAGCGCGGCGGTCAGTTCCGGCACCGCCAGGAGGAGCGCCAGAAGCTCCTCTGCCGACTCCGGCGGTTCGGGCACGTGGGCGAGCAGCGTCCACGCGAAGGCGTCCGATGCCCCGTCGTCGCGGCGGAAGTGCCGCAGGAGCGCCGCGGCGAGCTGCGGCTGCGACCAGGCGTCGGCGTCGACGGCGGTCTCGGCGAGCGCACGCAGCGCCACGTCCTGCCAGATCACCACTTCTCCATCGCCGTCCGGAGTGCGGTGGCGCGGCGGCGACCCGATCTGCGTTCCCCGGCGCGCGGACAGACGCGGCAGCGTCTCCCAGTGGCGCGTCGGACGCCGTGCTCGACTGTGGTGGTACTCCCCGAGGTTGCCTCGGAGCGATGCCCGCCCGGCACCGGACGCCTCGGCGTCCGGCAGCGGACCCGCACCCGCTCGCCGCCCGCACCACCGCACTGGCCCGACAGGCTACCTGCCTGCGCAAGACCGCGGTGGCACAACGGCGGACATCGAGTTCCCGGCCGCCCCGCCGGCACACGAACGGCCGGTCTTCTCCGCTGTGCGCGGGAGGACCGGCCGTTGCGGGGTTTGCTCAGGCGGTCAGCACGCCTTGACCCACGAGCACTCCAGCGCGGACTCGTCGACGCGGGTGGCCGGATCGTCGGCGGGCAGCGGCGCGCGCCGCACTCGCGGCGTTGACGGCGCATCGGCCGCGCCGTCGTACTCGGCGAGCCGGACGGCGATGGCGTCCTCCAGGTCCCTCGGTGAGGACGACACGAAGTCGTTGAACACCACCGAGAACACCAGCGGCTGGCCGTTGGCGGCCGTGACGTAACCGGAGAGCGAGGTGACCCCGGTCAGCGAACCGGTCTTGGCGTGGACGTTGTCCTGCGCCGGAGTTCCGGCCATCCGCGAACGCAACGTGCCGCCGACCATCCGATCGGCGTTGCCCGCGACCGGCAGGGAGTCGTACCAGACCTGGAACCACGGGCGCTGCCGCGCGTTGTCGAGCAGCAGGCTGAGCTGCCGGGGCGTCACCGCGTCCATCGTGGACAGACCGGAGCCGTCGACCATGCGCATCATCTTGGAGTCCAGGCCCAGGCCGTTGAGCTTCTCGTTGAGCACCTCGATGCCGGCGCCCCACGTGCCGGTGCCGGTGGCCTGCCTGCCCATCGCCTTGACCAGCACCTCGGCGTGGCCGTTGTTGCTGAGCTTCATGAACGGCACGAGCAGCTCCCGCAACGGCATCGAGTCGCGACCGGCCAGCGACCGCGCACCCTCCGGCGTCCTGCCCGGTGCGACCCCGCCCACCTTCACGCCGTGGGCCGCGAGCGCGCGGGCGAAGACGTCACCGGCGTAGGCGGCGGGATCGGGCACGGTGCTGAAATCCTCGACGACAGGGCCGCCCGCCGGCACCGACCCGCTGACCACGACCCGGTTTCCGCCGTGCTCGCGCTCGACCGCCAGCGCAGGCGCGCTGCCCGGCGCCGAGGTCGTGGTCCGGTTGTCGATCTCCAGGACGCCCGTAGCCGGTTCCAGGGCGACTTTCGCCGGCTCGCCCTCGGCACCCGGCGTCGCGCGCACCAGGGCGGTTCCCGCGTCGAAGTCGGTGTTCGGCGCGACAGTGAGCGCCGAGATCGGCGCCGCGTAGTAGTAGGGCTCGTCGTCCCAGGCCCAGCCCGAACCCAGTGGCACGTCATCGAACGCGCCGGCATCGGTGCGCAGCTTCCCCTTCACCTCGCGCACACCGCTTTCGGCGACCTGCGCGGCGAGCCGGTCGTAGTCGGCGGCCAGCATCGTCGGATCGCCCGTACCGCGCAGGAAGAGGTCGCCGTGCAGGACCGGGCCCCGCTGCCGGCCATCGGCGAGGACGTCGGTGCGGAACCGGTAGTCCGGGCCCAGCGCCTCCAACGCGGCCGCCGAGGTGAGCAGCTTCGCGTTCGAGGCGGGCGTGGCGCGCGCGTCGGCCTGGCTGCTGTAGAGCACCTCGTCGGTCTCGGGATCGCGGACCACGACCCCGGCGTGCGAACCGTCGAGCCTCGGATCGGCGAGGATCTTGTCGAGGTCGACGCGCAACGCGTCGGGCCCCGCGGGAGCGGCGGTGGTCGGAGCGGCCACCGCGATCGAAACACCAAGCACCGAAACCAGACCTGTGGAAACACCCCAACGACGACGCATTCGGCAACCCCTCGGCAGGACATGACCGGTCACCGCCGGACACGGGTCGGCGACCGCGAGCGATGAGGCAGCCTAGAGCCGGTCTTCAGCGGCGGTCAACGCGTTCGGCGCTGCGCACGGCTCCGCGTGATCCGCGCACCGGGTCCATTCTGCGCGGCGACCCGGCTCCCGACCACGCCGGAACACCCGAACGGGAAGTCGCGGCAGGATTCCATTCCTGTGCCGTGACGTTGCGGATGGGTGTCTCTTCGGCGGGATCGTCGGAGTGTGCTGGGAAGATCTCCGCCGTTCCGGCCTTTTCCCGGTGCGGTTTCCATAGTCTGTCGGTCGTGACGCGATCGCGCGCGGTAGTGATCCTGGTGGTGCTCGTGCCGGCCGGTGCGGCTGCCTGCGGCAGCCCGGTTCTCGACGGCCAGAGCAGGATCGAAGCGACGCTGCGCGGAGCACTCGTGGGCCACCCGGCAGCCCGAGCCCTCCGCGGGCGACCAGAGTCAGGCCCTCGCGATGCCCACAGGCACGATCGTGGTGACGCGGACCGGGACGGTCGTGGCGCTCATCAGGACCTACCGCCAGGAGGGCTACTGGAACACGGGCGGCGACGACGGCACGGTCAGCGACGACGACCCGCGCAGGGACCCCATCCGGATGTGGCTCCAGGTGCAGTCCCGGAAGATCCAGGACGCCCTCGCCCAGTCCTGACCGCCGGGCCGACCGGCCCAGTTCCGACCAGCCCGGTGGCCGCCCGCGCGAAAGCCGCGGCCTTCCCGCGGGTTTCGCGGAAAGGCCGTCGCGACAGGTGAATTGCGTCAGGAGAAGGCGATCGAGGTGGCCATCGCCAGCAGCGCGCCCCCGCAGCAGCGCTCGAACACCTTGCGGCGGCCCGGGTCGGCCAGCAGCGCCGACAGCCGGCGAACCGACGGGACCACCAGCAGCCACCACAGGCCGAACGCACCGACGGCGACCACGCTGAGCACGGCGGCCTGCGACATCGGGTCGCCCGCCGGGTCCATCGCCTGCGGCAGCAGCGTCAGGAAGGTCAGCATCACCTTCGGGTTCAGCACGTCGATCAGCAGGCCGCGCAGGAACACCGACCGCCCGGAACGGGACACGTCGGTGGTCGCCTGCGGCTGCGCCGCACCGGACCCGCGCAGGATCTGGATCCCCATGTACCCCAGGTAGACCACGCCGATCGCCTTGACCACCACCAGCGCCGCCGGGACCGTCATCAGAAGCGCCGACAGCCCCAGCGTGGCGGCGGTGGCGTGCACCAGCAGCCCGCAGGTGACGCCCGCCGCGGCCAGCCACCCCTTCCGCGCACCGGTCGCCGCGCTGCTGGTCACCATCACGAAATCAGGTCCCGGAACCAGGACGATCACCACCAGGGCGAGCAGGTACGGCCCCCACGCGATGTGCACGACTCCTCCTTCTCCTCACGCACGCGTCTGAAAAGCAGGCCGATCCTGCGTGGTACGTTCGTCGTTGCGCCACCTCCGCCGTAGGATGTTCGGTTATGCGGGAATCCGTAGAACTCGATTCGGTCGACTGGCAGATCCTCGAGGAGTTGCAGAACGACGCGACCCTGCCCAACCGCACGCTCGCCGAGCGGGTCGGGCTGGCCGCGTCGAGTTGCCTGCAACGGGTGCGCCGACTGCGGGAACAGGGCGTGATCAGGGGGTCGCACATCGACGTCGACCCGGCGGCCACCGGGCTGGCTCTGGAGGCGATCGTGTCGATCAACGTCCGGCCGCACACCCGCGAGGTCGTCGACCAGTTCCGCAAGTTCGTGCTGGCGCAGCCCGAGACGCGGTCGCTGCTGCACGTCAGCGGGCAGGCCGACTTCCTGCTGCACGTCGCGGTGGCCGACACCGCGCACCTGCAGGGCTTCCTGGTCGACAAGCTGGCGTCGCGCCCGGAGGTCCGGCACTTCACCAGCTCGATCGTGCTGGAGCAGGTGCACACCCGGGCGCTGACGGCGCCCGCGCACCTGCGGCCGAAGCGGCGGCGCAAATAAACGCACGAAGGCCCCCACCCGGTCGGGCCGGGTGGAGGTCCGTCGTGCCGGGGGTCAGCCCGGCGGGAAGAGCTGTCCGGCCGGGATGATCCGCTGCGAGGTGTTCGGGCTCGACCACAGCAGCTTCATCGCCGCCTCACCACCTCGTTCGGTCTGCTCCAGCCGGATGGCGTGGCGTCTGCCCGCCTCCAACCGCACCTTCGCCGAGTCCACCGCACCTTCGTGCGGGGTGGTGCCGTCGATGACGAGCCGGTCGTCGATCCACAGCCGGACGGTGTCGTCGGAAACCGTCGTGATCTCGTAGTCCTCGCTGAAGCGCGGCTCCACCGTCCCGGTCCAGCGCGCCGAGAAGCCCTCGGACGGGACTGCCGCATCCGGCGAGCCGGAGTACTTCCAGTTGTAGTCGACCCCGGGATCGGTCCTGGTCACGACCGGCTCTCCGGCGAAGTCCGGGTTGTCCCAGAACCGCGCGGTCAGCCCGGTGCCGCGCGGCTCCGGCGTCGGCTGCCGCGGACGGATGTCGAGCTCCACCACGGTCGCGGCGTCACCGACCGGGTCGCCGGACGGCGTGATCCGCACGGTGTCGCCGTCGCGCACCGCGTCGACGCGCTGGTCGCTGCCGAGCACGCGCGCACCGGTAACCTCGAACGGCGCGGTCGCCTTGAGCTCCAGCGAGTTCCCGGCCCCCGGCCACTGGAACACCGACGCGTGCAGCTCGTCCCCGGTGCGGCTGACCGCTCCCCACGCGGGTTCGGCCACCACGCCCGGCACGCCCGCTCCGCGCACCGCGGAACCGTTGGTGCGCAACCACTCCCCGACCTGGCGCAGCCGGTCGACCGACTCCGGCGGCACCCGTCCCGCGCTGTCCGGACCGACGTTGAGCAGGTAGTTGCCGCCGCGCCCCGCGATGGCGGCGAGGTTGCGGGTCAGGTCCGCGGGCGACTTCCAGTTCTGGTCGTAGCGCGCGAAACCCCAGTGGTCGTTGAGCGTCATGCACGACTCCCAGAGCTGCCCGCGCACCTCCTCGGCCGGGATCTCCTGCTCCGGCGTACCGGTGTCGCCGTCGGTCACCCGCCGCTTGCCGACCCGGTTGTTGATGACGATGTCGGGATCGAGGCCACGGACGAACGCCTCGAGCTCCTCGCCGTCGCGCGCGGTCCACGGGTTGAACGGGTTGTCGGTGTCCCACTCGCCGTCGAACCACAGCACGGCCGGGTGGTAGTTCTCCACCAGCTCCCGGAGCTGGGCGAACATCCGCTGCTTGTAGCGGGGGAAGGTCGCCGGGTCGTGCGCGTCGGGGTCGTGCCAGTCCCAGATCGAGTAGTAGAAGCCGAGCTTGACGCCCTCCCGCTCGGTGGCATCCTCGAGCTCGGCCAGGATGTCGCGCTCGGGGTCGAAGGCGGAGTGGTCGCGCAGGTTGTAGTCGTTGACCTCGGTCGGCCACATCGCATAGCCCTCGTGGTGCTTGGCTGTCATCACCACGTACTGCTGGCCGGCCGCTTTCGCCGTCGCCGCAATGGCATCGGCGTCGAACTCGGCGGGGTTGAACTTCGCGGCGATGCGCTCGTACTCGTCCTTCGGGATCGCGCACTCGCGCTGGATCCACTCGGCGTTGCGGCAGACCGTCCCGTCGGGCCGGGTGTACTCGCCTTCGAGCTGGGAGTACGCGCCATGGTGGATGAACATGCCGAACCGGGCGTCGCGCCACCACTGGGTGCGCGCCGAGGTGAAGACGTCGTCGACGGCGAAGTTCGTGCCAGGGCCGGGTGGCGCGGTCTCGGCTTGGGCGGGGACGCCCGCGGTGAGGGCGACGGTGCCGCCGACGGCGAGCAGTAATCGCCAGAGGCGGCGTGCTGCGATGGCCATTGGTCCTCCGTTGGACAGCGGACGAAGTCGAGTCGTGCTGCTTGGCCAAGCGGAGCGAGCGTAGGAAACATCAGATGTCGAGACCAGCTCGTGGCGCGATATCGCCCTTCTTATCGCTTGAATGGGCCAATAGATCGGATGTATCGGCCGATGACCCGCGGAGGTTCAGAAATCCCAGACGGCCGAAGGAGAACCGCACCGCCGGTACTGACTGGCCCTGGGGATGGGGACGACCGGTACGGCCGCCCCGCCGGGGAGTTCAAGGTCAACGGCGAGACGGTGCTGACCAACGCCGAAACCAACAAGTGCCGAGGTAGCTACCTTCCGTATCTAACCCAGTACGTTGTGTAGTTGTCGTTGTAGGGTTCGTTCGCCGTGGCTCGAGCGTGCCCCGTCCTCGCATCGTGGGCGGACCCTTCACCCGCGCCCCGGTGCCGACCATTCCTCCATCGAAAAGGCGGTTACCCCTTGAACCGAGCTTTGATCATCATCGACGTGCAGATCGACTTCTGTGAGGGCGGCAGCGTTCCCGTGTCCGGCGGCGCGGACGTGGCTGCTGCCATCGCCGACTTCGTGAACCGGCAGACGGACTACAGCTTCGTCGTCGCCACGCGCGACCACCACGTCGACCCGGGCGGTCACTTCTCGGAGCGCCCGGACTACGTGCACTCCTGGCCTTCCCACTGCGTACAGGGGAGCGAAGGCGGCGAGTTCCACCCGAACTTCGAGCCCGTCGTCGCATCGGGTGCCGTTGACGAGGTCTTCTACAAGGGCCACCACGCAGCCGCCTACAGCGGGTTCCTCGGCATCAACGAGGCCGGGAGCTCACTGGCCGACTGGCTGCGCGAGCACGACGTCGGCCAGGTGGACGTCGTCGGCATCGCCACCGACCACTGCGTGCGGGCCACGGCCCTGGACGCGGTCCGCGAGGGCTTCGCGACGCAGGTCCTGCTCGACCTGACCGCGGCCGTCGCCGGGAAGACCACCGACGCGGCCTTGGAGGACCTGCGCAAGGCGGGCGTGAAGCTCACCGGCAGCCCGGTGCTCGTGGACGACTGAGCAGCCGTCAGGTCGTCACGGGCATCATCACCAGGCTCGCCGAAGGCGGGGGCGTCCGCGCTGAGGTCAAGGCGAAGTTCCGCCGCCAACGGGTCCGCGACGACCTCGACACCGCCGCCTTCGGACTCCATCGGTGGTGGACCGACGACGCCGGCGACTTCGGCGTGTCACTGGCGGTCGCGCGCTGCCCCCTGGCGGAGGGAGGCCACCACAATGCCGGGTGACTCCGGTGGTGGATTCGGCGCTGCACCCGATCATGGAGACGAATTACCCGCTCTACCAAAGGAAAGGTCGCCAAAGATGCGTCTCCGTGCAACTGTCCCTGCCGTCACCACCGCACTGCTGCTCACCCTCGCCGGTTCCGCCGCCGCGGCGCAGGGCGACTTCCTCTACCGGTCCGACGACAGCAACCACACGCTTGCCGACCCGAGGGGCGGAGACTGCGTCCGGCTGCCGCTGCCCGACCCGAGCAGTCCGGCGCACCACGTGGACAACCAGACCGACAGCACGGCCGTGGTGTACCTGGACGACGACTGCGCCTCCGACACCTATTACGTGCTTCCGCCGCACACCAAGGCGCCCGCGCGGGTGCTCGTCCGGTCGGTGGTCTTCGCGAACTGACCGAACCCCCTCGCGCCCGCCCGGCCGATGCCAGGCGGGCGCGTCGGCCTGGTCCCGGCCGCAGCAGGAAACCCGAGATCGGCGCTGGACCGGCCACGACAGCAGGAAACCCCGCCGGACCGGGAAGGTCGGGCGGGGCTTCGCCGGCGTCGTCGGCTCGCGCGGCGTCACTGGTTGACGCGCAGCAGGCCTTCCTGCACCACGGTCGCGACGAGGCGGCCGTCGCGGGAGAAGAAGCGCCCGGTCGCCAGGCCGCGAGCGCCGGAGGCGCTCGGCGACGCGCAGTCGTAGAGCAGCCACTCGTCGGCGCGGAACCGCCGGTGGAACCACATCGCGTGGTCCAGGCTCGCGCCGGAAACCTTGTCCAGACCCCAGTACACGCCGTGCCGGGCGAGGACGGCGTCCAGCAGCGTCAGGTCGGAGGCGAAGGCGACCATGCAGACGTGCAGCAGCGGGTCGTCGGGCAGCGAGCCGTCGGCCTTCATCCACACCTGGCTGCGCGCCTGGCGGTCGTCGCTGTCGCGGCGCTCCCACGGCGGGTCGGTGACGTAGCGGACGTCGATCGGGCGGGGCTGCGCCCGCCCCAGCTTCTTGAGCATCTCCCCCGCGAGCTCGCCGTAGCTCGGCAGCGTCTCGGGGTCGGGCACCTCGGGCATCGGCTCCTGGTGGTCGATGCCGTCCTCCTCCAGCTGGAAGGAGGCGGAGAGCGAGAAGATCGCCTTGCCACGCTGCACGGCGACCACTCGACGGGTTGTGAACGACCGGCCGTCCCGGGTGCGGTCCACCTCGTAGACGATCGGGATGCTCGGGTCCCCGGGCCGGATGAAGTACGCGTGCAGCGAGTGCACCGACCGGTCCTCCGGCACCGTGCGGCCCGCGGCGACCAGCGCCTGGCCCGCGACCTGGCCTCCGAAGACCCGCACCGGGGACTCCGCGGGGCTGACACCGCGGAAGATGTTCTCCTCGATGCGCTCGAGGTCCAGCAGCGCCACCAGGTTGTCCAGCACGGGCTGGCCGTGCGGCACGCCGTGGTCCAGCGGAACTGAGCCGTCGATGCGGCTGCCCGCCGGGTCGGCGGCGGCAGCTCTGGCCGCTTCGGTCACTGCGGACTCCTCGGGTCGCGCGCCGCGGTGGCCGGTTTTCCGGGCCGGGGCCGGAAAACTGCCACCTGCGGCACTGGCCCGGCCAGGATCAGACGTGGTCTTCCTCGCCCAGCCGGTGCACACGGATCAGGTTGGTCGACCCGACGGTGCCCGGAGGCGAACCCGCGACGATGACGACCATGTCGCCCCGCTGGGAGCGTCCCAGCGACAGCATCGCCTGGTCCACCTGCCGTACCATCTGGTCGGTCGTGTCCACCTTAGGCACGAGGAACGTCTCCGTCCCCCAAGTGAGAGCGAGCTGACTGCGCACCGACTCCTCGGGGGTGAAGGCCAGCAGCGGCAGCCGGGTGTGCAGCCGCGCCAGCCTGCGCACGGTGTCGCCGGACTGCGTGAACGCCACCAGCGCCTTGGCGTTGAGCCGCTCCCCGATGTCGCGGGCGGCGTAGGAGATCACGCCGCGCTTGGTGCGCGGGACGTGGCTCAGCGGCGGCGGCGCGGTGGAACCGGCCTCGACCGCCTCGACGATGCGGGCCATGGTCTGCACCGTCTCCACCGGGTAGCGCCCGACGCTGGTCTCGCCGGAGAGCATCACCGCGTCGGTGCCGTCCAGCACCGCGTTGGCGACGTCGGAGGTCTCGGCCCGGGTCGGGCGCGAGTTCTGGATCATCGAGTCCAGCATCTGGGTGGCCACGATGACCGGCTTGGCGTTCTCCCTGGCGATGCGGATCGCCTTCTTCTGCACCAGCGGCACGTGCTCGAGCGGGACCTCGACGCCCAGGTCGCCGCGGGCGACCATGATGCCGTCGAAGGCCAGCACGATGGCCTCGAGGTTGTCGACCGCCTCTGGCTTCTCCAGCTTGGCGATCACCGGCGCCCGGCGCCCGACCCGGTCCATCACCTGGTGCACCAGGTCGATGTCGGCGGGGCTGCGCACGAACGACAGCGCGATGAAGTCCACGCCGAGCTGGAGGGCGAACTCCAGGTCCTCGACGTCCTTCTCCGACAGCGCGGGCACCGAGATGTCCATGCCGGGCATGGACAGGCCCTTGTTGTCCGAGACCGGACCGCCCTCGGTCACCTCGCACACCACGTCGTTGTCCTCGACCGCGGTGACGACCAGGCCGACCTTGCCGTCGTCGACCAGGAGCCGGTCACCGGCCTTGGCGTCGGAGGCCAGCCCCTTGTAGGTGGTGGACACGCGGTCGTGGGTGCCCTGCACATCGTCGACCGTGATTCGTACGACGTCGCCGGTGCGCCACTCGACCGGCCCGGCGGCGAACTTGCCGAGTCGGATCTTCGGTCCCTGCAGGTCGCCCAGGACGCCCACGGCGCGGCCGGACTCCTTGGCCGCGGCACGGACCATGTCGTAGACCCGCTGGTGATCGGTGTGGCTGCCGTGGCTGAAGTTCAGCCGGGCGACGTCCATTCCGCTGCTGACGAGCTCCGCCATCCGCTCGGGATTGGCAGTGGCGGGGCCCATGGTACAAACGATCTTGGCTCGTCGACTCACGTTGGGTCAGCCTAGTCTGTTGACCGCCGCGTGCAGTACGCAGCGTCGGCTGCGGAGGCGAATCGGGGAACATCGTTGCTGGATCATTACAGAGCGCAGCTCACGAGGCTTCCGTTCGGTCTGGCGGTGGCGGCCAGTCTGGTCGTCCTGTTCACCCCGGAGTCGGGCGTCCCGGTCGCGCCGCCGGGCACCGACAAGGTCGTGCACCTGCTGCTGTTCGCGGCGCTGGCGATCACCGGCCGGATCGCGGGCCTGCGGCGCGCGCTGCTGCCGGGCCTGCTGGCCTACGCGGTGTTGTCCGAGGTCGCGCAGGGCCTGCTGCCGATCGGGCGCAGCTTCGACCCGATCGACATCGGCTTCGACACCCTGGGCGCGGTGGCCGGGTGGACGGTGGTCGCGGTGCTGCGCCGGGGCTGATTTGCTGGTCGGCATGCACCAGACCCGGAGGCCGGGACGGCCGCCGAAGCTGACGAGGGACGCGGTGGTCGCGGCGGCCGAGGAGATCGTCCGGCGCGACGGGGTCGACGCGCTGACGATGCGCTCCGTGGCCGTCGCGCTCGGAGCCTCGCCGATGTCGCTGTACCGGCATGTGGGAGGCAAGGACGAGCTGCTGGTCCTGCTGCTCGACCGCGCCGCCCGGCAGATCGCGGTGCCGGACCTCCCCGCCGATCCGCGGGAGCGGCTGACGGCGCTGTGCACGCTCCTGCACGACGAGCTGGTGCCCCGCCCCTGGGCGGTGCGGGTGCTCGCGGCGGGCAACCTCGTCGGCCCGTCGGTGCTGTGGCTGATCGAGGACATCACCGCGAGCTTCGCGGCGTGCGGGCTCGATCCCGACGCCGCCTACGACGCCTACCGCGTGGTGTGGCGGTTCATCGTGGGCGAGCTGGTGGTGCGGCAGTCGGCGCGGACCGGGCCCGCCCAGTCCCGGCAGGTCCTCGGCGAGGTCGACGCCGCGCGCTACCCCGCGTTGGCGGCGGTGCGGCACCCGAGGTCGACGGAGACCTTCGGCCCCGGGCTGGAGGCGTTGCTGGACGGGCTGACCCGCGGGTAGTACTTTTGCGTACACGTACGCAAACCATGGGGGTGTCGCCGGATGGAACCGACCGCGCACGAGCTGTACCGCCGCTGGCTGCCCGGGCTGTGGAACGCGCCGCCGGAGGAGATGGCCGGCATCGCGGCCGGGATCTTCACCGCCGACGCCGTCGCGCACTGGGGACCGGGCAGGGACTTCAGCGGCCCGGCGGTCATCGCCGACAAGGTGCGCGAGGGCGTCGAGATGTTCGACGACGTGGTGGTCGAGCTCGAGCACGGGCCGATCGTCGACGGCGACCTGGTCGCGGCGCGGTGGACCTTCGCCGGGCGGTTCCGCGGCGGCGTGCCCGGCTTCCCCGGCAAGGCAGGCGCCGAGGTCCGCTACCACGGCATGGACCTGTTGCGGGTTCGCGACGGCCGCTTCGCCGAGTACTGGCCGATGGGCGACAACCTGACCCTGATGCAGCAGCTCGGCCTGGTCTGAGGCCGACGCGGCTGGCGTGCTGGGTTGCCCGCGACGGCGGACAACGTCGTCGGCTTCGCGTGTTCTCGTTGCTGCTGCTCGAAGGCGCCGGATACTGGGCGGCCAAGCTCCACCAGCTCGGCGCACCCGGATCACCACTGCCCGCCGCCGACGTCTTCGCCGCCCTCCGCGCGGCCAACGTGCCAGTGCTCGGTCCCAGTGCTCGCGGCTGGACTGGCGTTCATCGGCTGGCAGGTAATGGCCAACCCGGGATCCGGGTCGCTGATGGGGCTCGGGTTCGGGGTGTTCGCGGTGCTGGAGCACGTCAACTACTTCCACACGCAGCTGATGTACGACACCGCCGAGGACCTGCGCCACCTGCGGGTTTCGCCGGGCGCACTGGCCCGTGACCTCGCGGCCCCGCCCCGGAAACGCGCCACGCGTCAGCGCCGCCGGCTCCGCCTCAGCGGCGCTTCTTCTCCGTCAGTCCGATGTGGTCGGCGCACCACTGGTTCAGTTCGCGCACCTGCTTCCAGCTCCGGCGCACGCGTTGCAGGCAGCTGCGCTCGTGCAGGACGTCGTCGGGTTCCCAGCGCCGGAAGGCGTAGAGGGTGCGGTGGCGCAGCAGGTCGAGCCTCGGGTGGTCGTCGGACACCCCGCGCGGACGGCTCTTCAGCGTCTCCCCCGCGATCTCCCAGCCCCGCAGCGCGTCCAGGATCTCGCGCAGCCGTTCGCCGTGGATCTCGGTGTCGACGGCGGTGCGGAACCGCGCGAGCTGGTCGGACTCGGTGTGGTAGCAGCCGCCCGCGACCAGCATCCCGGCCGCGCTGATCTCCACGTAGTAGGCACCGCCACCGCGGCCCTGCTCGATCACCCCGCCGCAGTGGGTCTTGTACGGCGACTTGTCGGGGCTGAACCGCACGTCGCGGTGCGGGCGGAACACCTTGCCCGCGCCGAACCCCGGGCCGAACTCCGGCTCCAGCTCGGAGATCAGCGCCTCCATCGGCCCGCGGACGTGCTCACGGTAGAGCTCCAGGTTGTCGGTCCAGAACGCCTTGGAGTTGTCCTCCTCCAGTTGCTCGAAGAACTCCACCGCACCATCGCCGAAACCCTCGAACCGCACGGGCCAACCCTAGAACAGCGCCCATCGCTCCAGCCCGCCCGATCTCCGGCTACGCCGAGCGGGTACGAGTGGCCGGGATGCTTGCCCGAGGCAGCCGAACGGCGATTGGATCGCCTACATCGCGAACACACGGCCGTCGGCAAGAAGGCTCTCGGCGGGAGCGGACGAGGTTCCGTACCCGCTACTCGTGTTCGGCGGTGCCGTGGCCTCGATCTGGGCCGCGAGCGGGACCCTCTACGTCGCCTGGGTCGCCTTCTCCGCTCCCGGCCTCTCGCCGCTGGAGCATGCGAGGCAGGTGCTCGCGGCGATGCCGTTCATCGCGGCCGTCGTGGTCGTTCTCGGCGTGCCGCTCGCACTCGTGGTGGACCGGTTCTGCCGTCTCCGAGGATGGGGACCGCGCCGCACCGCAGCCGCTTTCGCCGTGCTCGGCGCGCTGGCAGGTCTGATCCTCTGGGCAGCGCTCGGACGCGATCCGCTGTTCCTGTGGCCCGCGGTGGTCGCCGCACCGGTCGCGCGCACCGCCGCCGAGCCCCTGGCACGTCAGCGCTGGGCGCTGGGCGTGCTGACCGCCGTGTGCGGCGGCCTGGTCTGCGCGACGACGCTCATGTGGATCGCCGGCTGATCGCGCCACCGATGTCGGCGACGCGCCGGGACCTCACTTGACGACCTGGACCTCGTCACCCGGGTTGAGGGTGTCGAAGAACCGCTTCGCCGCGGTCGTGGACAGGTGGATGCAGCCGTTGGACTGCTGCTCCAGGCTGCCCTCGTGGAAGGCGACACCGGTCTTGGTGAAGAACACCGAGTTCGGCATCGGCGCGTTGTTGAACTCCGTGCTGACGTGGTCGGCGTCCTTCCAGAGCACCTTGTGCACGCCCTGCGGCGTCTCCGAACCGGGCTTGCCGCTGGTGGTGGGGACGGGCCCGTAGGTGGTCTTGCCGTTGTCCTGCAGCCAAGCCTGGTTGGTCGACAGGCTCACGCACGCCTTCGCGCTGGCCTGGCACGGGCTGGGGCTACCGCCGGTGGCCTGCGCGCTCAGCGCCCCACCGGCGAGCACGCCGCCCGCGACCAGTGCCGCGACCGTCAGCGCTGGAGCTTTCCTGGTGCCCATCGCTCTCCTCACATCCTCCGTGCGCATCGCTGTGCCCCCCTAGACGGTGCCACACGTTCGGAGGACACCCGCAGGTCCGCACGGGTCGGGCCGTGCCTGGGGCCGATCCCGGAACAGCACGGACTCGTTCCGGATCAGGCCGTTGCGCTGGTGAAACGAAGACGTGCGATCTGTGGCGGACGCCACTACGGTGCCGAGGGACCAACCCGACACAACGTGTCCGGCACCTCACCCAACGAGGTGCACCGCGACCGGACACCTGCCGAAAGTCCCTGTTCCCCGAGCCGGCCTTCGGAGGAAATGGAACCCATGCGCTCCCCCCGACGTAACCGCCCCGCGTCCACGTTCTTCCTCACCCTCGTCACCGCAGGCGTCATGTGCGCCTGGCTGAGCGTGCCGGGCCAGGGCACCGAACCCGCCGACAACGGCCGGAGCACCGGCCCCGTCCCGGTCCTGGAAGGCGACGGCGCCGTGACCGGACCCGGTGCCCGCGACGCCGACGTCTACGGCGGCGGCAAGTCCTCCGGCGACCTGCAGCGCGAGTACGGCTGCCAGCGCGGGTACGTGCCCGCCGAGCACTGCTAGCGGCCGCGCGCACGCGGGTTCGAGTATCGATGGTGCGATCGTCTTCGCAGGCCACGCCGCCGCGGCCGGGTTACGCTCGGGATGTGGTCTCCACTGCACAGGCCCGTGTTCGCGAGCCTGCGGGCAACCTCCCGGTCGACGTCACGAGCTTCGTCGGCCGCAGGCGCGAGATCACGCTCACCAAGCGGCTGCTGGCCGAGTCGAGGGTCGTGACGATCACCGGCCCCGGGGGCGTCGGGAAGACGCGGCTGGCGCTGCGCGTGGCGGGCAACATGCGGCGGTCGTTCCGCGACAAGGTCTGGTGCGTCGGGCTCGAGGACGTGCTCGACCCCCGCCTGCTGACCGACGCCGTCATCGACCAGCTCGGACTGGGCGGCCCGTCCTCGGGCGATGACATCGACACGGTCGTCGAGCACCTCAAGAACCGCGAGATGCTGCTCGTGCTCGACAACTGCGAGCAGATCGTGGACGCCGTCGCCGGTCTCGTCGACAGCGTGATCCGCTGGTGCCCGGGGGTGCGGGTGCTGGCCACCAGCAGGCAGTCGCTGGGCGTGGCCGGGGAGAGCACGCTGTCGCTGACGCCGTTGCAGGTCCCCGACATCGACAACCTGCCGCCCGCCGACGCCTACGAGCAGTTCGCCTCGGTGCGGCTGTTCGTCGACCGAGCCAAGGCCGCCGTGCCCGAGTTCGAGGTCGACGAGCACAACGCCGCCTCCCTGATGCGGCTGTGCTACCACCTCGACGGCAACCCGCTGGCGATCGAGCTGGCCGCGGTGCGGCTGCGCTCGCTGTCGCCGCAGCAGCTCGAGGAGCGGCTGGCCGAGCGCTACGACCTGCTGAGCGAGGGCAGGCGGGGCGCCCCGGCGCGCCAGCAGAGCCTGCGCGCGCTGATCGACTGGAGCTACGAGCTGGCCTCCGACCAGGACAAGCTCGCCTGGGCGCGGGTGTCGGCGTTCTCCGGCAGCTTCGACCTGGACGCCGCCGAGTTCGTCGCGGGCGGCGCCGAGCTGGACCGGCTGGACGTGGTCGGGGTCATGCACTCGCTGGTGGACAAGTCGATCCTGATCCGCGAGGAGGACGGCGGCGAGGTCCGCTTCCGCCTGCTGCACGCGCTGCGCGAGTACGGGCAGGAGAAGCTGGCCGGCTCCGGCGAGTTCGAGGAGGTGCGCAGGCGGCACCTGCGCTGGTACGACCGGATGATCGAGCACTTCGCCATGGAGTGGGTCGGCCCCGAGCAGGTCGCGTGGGTGAACCGGCTCACCAGCGAGCAGTCGAACCTGCGCACCGCGATGAAGTCGGCGCTGGCCCAGCCGCCCGAGCACGGCACCGCCCTGCGCGTGACCCGGAACATGGCGATCTTCTGGGGCATCCGGGGCCTGGCCGGGGAGGCCAGGTACTGGCTGGACCAGGCGCTCAAGGCGTCCCCGCAACCGAGCCGCGAACGGGTGTCGGCGCTGCGCAGCACCGCCTGGTTCGCCCTCCTGCAGGGCGACCACGACGCGGCGCGGCCACCGCTGGAGGAGGCGCTGTCGCTGGCCGGGGAGTACGCGGGCCCGATCGAGCGCTCCTACCTCCAGCAGACGCGCGGGATGGCCGAGTTCTTCGACGGCAGGCTCGGCCGGGCGGGCGAGCTGTTCCGCGAGTCGCTGGACGGCTTCCAGGAGCACAACGTCCCCGGCGGCGAGCTGTTCGCGCTGTTCGGACTGGGCCTGACGCGCGGGCTCAGCGGCGACCACACCCTCGGCCTGGACCTGCTGGAGCGCTGCGTGCGGCTCAGCACCGACCTCGGCGAGCTGTTCTGGCGCTCGCACGCGCTGTGGGCGATGGCACACGTGGAGGTCTCGCGCGGCGAGGTCAACCACGCCGAGGAGGTGGCCAAGGAGGCGCTGCGGCTGCAGCGCAGGCTGTCCAACCGGCTGGCCACGGCCTTCACCCTGGACACGCTGGCGTGGACGGCGGGCATCCAGGGCCGCCACGAGCGCGCGGCCCGCTTGTTCGGCGCCGCGTCCGCGATGTGGGAGGCCCTGCGAGCCGCGCCCGCCTACTACTCGACGTTCGAGATCGGGCACGACGAGCACGTGTCCCGGGTGCGGGAGGCGCTGGGCGACCGCGACTTCCAGGAGGCGTTCGACCGCGGCTACGAGATGCCGCCCGCCGCCGCGCACGACTTCGCCCTCGAGTCCAAGAAGCACGCCCGCGCCGCGACCGCGCGCCGCGACAACGTCCACCCGATGCCGCTGACCCGCCGGGAGCGCGAGATCGCCGAGCTGGTCGCGCAGGGCCGGACGAACAAGGAGATCGCCGAGGGCCTGGTGATCGCCCAGCGCACCGTCGAAGGCCACGTGCAGAACATCCTGACCAAGCTCGACTTCACCTCGCGGGCTCAGATCGCAGGCTGGATCGCCGGGCAGAAGCAGAGTGGCCCAGCCGACACCGGGACCTGATATTTTCACGCACTGTCACCAAGTGAAGGCGTGACGTCGCCCGAAGGGCGTAAACCAGGTACTCGGGCCGTTGCAAACCTCGGTGTGCAGCACTCTCCGTATCTGGACTCTTGGATGCGTGACCTCCCGAAACCCCGAAACCCCCGAGACCCCCGAAACCCCGACTACCCCCGAAACCCAGACGACCGCCGCCGGCCCCTTCGCGCGCCTCCGGGAGAGGGTGGCGCCCGCAGCGGGCTTGAGGCACCACGACGACGCCGGCAACGGCAGGCTGTCCCCGCGGATGCGCTCGGTGCAGGTCGGCGCCGTGGTCGCGGCCGCGGGCGTCCTCGGCGTGCTCGGCGGCATCGGCCAGCCGGGCGAGCCCGAGCACGTGGCGCACGTCTCCCAGGCCGCCGAGACCGCCCCGCTCCAGGCTCCGGCTCCGGCTCCGGTCGAGGCCCCGGCCCCGGCTCCGGTGGAGGCCGCTCCGGCCGCCGCGGTGCAGGCCGCCCCAGCCGGCGCTCGCGCCCCCGTCCAGGAGCGCGGCGCCGAGGCGGATCCGCAGCAGCGCTCCGCCCCCGCGGCCCCGGCCCCGGCGCCGGCCGACCCGCCGAAGGACCAGCTCGACGGCTGGATCAAGGAGGCGGTGGCCGTGCTGGAGGCCAGCGGCACCCCGAAGGACAAGATCGACGTCGAGGACATCCGCACGATCATCGAGCACGAGTCCGGTGGCGACCCCGACATCGTCAACAACTGGGACTCCAACGCCGCGATGGGCACCCCGTCGAAGGGCCTGATGCAGACCATCGAGCCGACCTTCGAGTCCTACGCGCTGCCCGGCCACGGCGACATCCTGGACCCGGTGGACAACATCATCGCCGGTGTCCGGTACTCGGTCGACCGCTACGGCTCGGTCTCCGACGTGCCCGGCGTGGTAAAGGTCGACTCCGGCGGCAGCTACCGCGGCTACTGATCCAGCCCGCTCCCCCGGCACAACCGAATACCGCTCCCCGAACCCAGGCGGCCGGTTCCCTTCCCCCGAGGACCGGCCGCCTGCCTCTGTCCGGGTGCGGAATGCGACCGGCCCGCCGCGGCGTTGCAGGCCCCGGCCGCTCGCGAGCGGGCTGCCCGCCGCCGCGCGACAGGTATATTGGCGGGTCGGGCCGCATCCGCCTGCGGCCGCGGAACCTGGCCGTGTGAGCGCAGAAGGTGGAGCCATTGTCCAGCCCCCGAGCTGATCGGGAAGCCGACCGGACCGACGAGATCACCGCCGAACAGCAGTACGTCTCGATGCTGTACGCCAAGCTCGACGAGCTGCGGCGCGACACCACCAAGCGCCTGACCGAGACGCTGCGCCAGACCGGTGGGACGCCGCAGGCGCGCACCGAGCGCGACATCTCCACCACGATGTACACCGACAAGCTGACCCAGCTCAGCGCGGTGGAGCACGGGCTGTGCTTCGGGCGCCTGGACCTCGACAGCGGCGAGGTCTTCCACGTCGGCAGGCTCGGGCTGTTCGACGAGGAGGACGAGTACGAGCCGCTGCTGATCGACTGGCGGGCCCCGGCGGCGCGGCCGTTCTACCTGGCCACCGCGGCCGCCCGCGACGGCGTTCGGCGCCGCAGGCACCTGCGCACGCGCTGGCGCGAGGTGGTCGACTTCGAGGACGAGGTGCTCGACCTCGAGGCCGCCGAGCAGGGCAGCGACCTGGGCCTTGCCGGTGAGGCCACGCTGCTGGCCGCGCTGGACGCCCGGCGCACCGGGCAGATGGGCGACATCGTCGCCACCATCCAGGCCGAGCAGGACCAGATCATCCGCGCAGGCATGAACGGCGTGCTGGTCGTGCAGGGCGGGCCGGGCACCGGCAAGACCGCCGTCGCGCTGCACCGCGCCGCCTACCTGCTCTACACCTTCCGCGAGCAGCTCACCAAGCGCGGTGTGCTCGTGGTCGGCCCGAACTCGACCTTCCTGCGCTACATCGGGCAGGTGCTGCCCTCGCTCGGTGAGACCGGCGTGCTGCTCTCGACCGTCGGCGGCCTGTTCCCGGGCATCACGGCCACAGCCGCGGAGCCCGTGCGCGCCGCGGAGATCAAGGGCCGGGCCAGCATGGTCGACGTGCTCACCGCCGCGGTCCGCGACCGGCAGCAGGCACCCAAGGACCACATCGAGGTGCAGTTCGACCGGGAGCCGCTGCGGATCCACAGGCGTGACGTCACCCACGCCCGCACGCGCGCCCGCCGCTCGCGCAAGCCGCACAACCTGGCCCGGCGGGTCTTCCTCCAGGAGATGTTCTCGGCGCTGACCACGCAGGTCGCCGACCGGCTCGGCCGCGACCTGCTGGACCGCCGCGACCTCGACGAGATCAACGTCGAGCTGCGCGGCGACCCGGCGGTCGTCGAGGCCCTGGACGGGCTGTGGCCGGAGCTGACCCCGCAGGAAGTGCTCGACGACCTGCTGTCCTCGCCGGAGCGGCTGACCACCGCCGCGCGCAAGCACCTCGAGCCCGGCGAGCGCGAGGAGCTGCTGCGCGAGCCCGGTGCCGAGTGGACCCCGGCCGACGTGCCGCTGCTGGACGAGCTGGCCGAGCTGCTCGGCGTGGACGACGCCAAGGAGCGCGAGGAGCGGGCCAGGCAGGCCCGCGAGGAGCTGGCCTACGCCCAGGGCGTGCTGCACATCATGGAGCAGGACGAGGAGATCGCCGACGAGGAGCGGCTGCGCGTCTCCGACGTCCTGGACGCCGAGCTGCTCGCCGAGCGCCACCAGACGCGCAGCGACCTGACGGCCGCCGAGCGCGCCGCCGAGGACCGCACCTGGACCTTCGGCCACGTGATCGTCGACGAGGCGCAGGAGCTGTCGGAGATGGCGTGGCGGGTGCTGATGCGCCGCTGCCCGAGCCGGTCGATGACGCTGGTCGGCGACATCGCCCAGACCGGGGCGCCGGGCGGGGCCCGGTCGTGGCACGAGGTGCTCAGCCCCTACGTCGCCGACCGGTGGAAGCTCGCGGAGCTGACGGTCAACTACCGCACCCCCGCCGAGATCATGGCCGTCGCCGCCGACGTGCTCGACGCGATGGACACCGAGCTGGAGGCGCCGACCTCGGTGCGCAGCAGCGGTCACCGGCCGTGGCTGCGCCACGTCGCGGACGACCGGCTGGCGGCGGAGCTGCCGGGCGTCGTCGCCGACGAGCTGCACGCGGTCGGCGACGGCAGGCTCGCGGTGCTGCTGCCCCCGGAGCGGCTGGCCGAGCTCGGCGAGAAGGTGGCCGGCGAAGTACCGGGCACCGCCGTGGGCACCCGCCCCGACGGCCTGGAGTCGCCCGCGGTGCTGCTCACCGTGGAGCAGGCCAAGGGCCTGGAGTTCGACTCGGTGCTGGTCGTGGACCCAGAAGGGGTCGTGGAGGAGTCCGAGCGGGGGCTCAACGACCTCTACGTCGCACTGACGCGCGCGACGCAGCGGCTCGGCGTCGTGCACACCGGCGAGGTGCCCGACGTGCTGGGCGCCCTGAGCTGACCGCGCGGGGCCCGGGCCGTGCTCGCCGGCCCGGGCCTCACCGTGCTCGGACCTCGTCGTCAGGCTGTCGCGATCGGCGGGGTCAGGCGGATCGTCGCGATTGGCGAACTGCCGCGTCGCGCCCGTGTCAGGTCGTCGCGGGGGCCTCCGCCGGGCGCTGCGCGCGCACCAGCGGAATGATCAGCGCGGCCATCACCATCGTCGCGGCCATCATGACGAACGACGCCGCGGTGCCGCCGGTGGTGTCGTTGAGCCAGCCCACCAGGTAGGTCCCGAAGAACCCGCCGACCGAGCCCGCCGTGTTCACGCACGCGATCCCGGCACCGGCGAAGTTCTTCGGCAGGATCTCGGCGACGTGGGCGAAGTAGGGCCCGTACGGCGCGTACATCGCACCGCCGGCCACCACGAGCAGCGCGAACGCGGGCCAGAAGTTGTCGGGTCCCAGCAGGTACGACAGGTAGAAGCCGACGCCGCCGAACAGCAGCCACGGCCACACGAACCGGGGGCGGCTGCCCGCGCGGTCCGAGAGCCGGGAGTTGAGCACCATCAGCAGGGCGGCGACGCCGAACGGGATCGCCGCGAGCAGCCCGCTCATCCCGATGCCCTGGCCGGTGCCCGCCGCCACGATGCTGGGCAGCCAGAACACCAGGCCGTAGACGCCGACGCTCCACAGCAGGTACTGCACGCTGAGCAGCACGACCGGCCGGGAGCGGAAGGCCGCCGCGAAGGTGCTCGCGGGTGTGGCCTGCGCGCGCTCGGCGTCCAGCGCGGCGATCACGCGCTGCTTCTCGCCGTCGTCGAGCCACTTCGCCTCGGCCGGGTGGTCCGACACCAGCGCGCGGAACACGAACGCCCACACCACCGCGGGCAGGCCCTCGATGATGAACATCTCCCGCCAGCTCGTGAGCTCGACCAGGTAGCCGGAGACGGCGTTGAGCCACATCACGGTGATCGGGTTGCCGAGGATCAGGATCGCGTTCGCGCTACCGCGCTCGCCCTTGGTGAACCACCTGGCCAGGAACACCACCATCGCGGGCAGCACCGCCGCCTCGACCGCTCCGAGCAGGAAGCGCACCACGATCAGCAGCACCGCGCTGTGCAGGAGTCCCTGCACGGCGGCCAGCAGCCCCCACGCGAGGGTGCACCAGAAGATCAGCCCGCGCACGCTGCGCCGCTCGGCGTAGAGGGTCCCGGGAATCTGGAAGACGCAGTAGCCGAGGAAGAACGACGCACCGATCAGCGAGGACATCGCGCCGGTGAGGACCAGCTCCTCCTTCATCCCGCCCGCGACGCCGATCGAGAAGTTGGAGCGGTCGAGGTAGGCCAGCGAGTAGGTCACGAACGCGACCGGCAGCAGGCGGAACCACCGCTGCCGCCCCAGCTCGGCGGGGCCGGTCGGTGCAGGTGCTGTCACGGCGGACTCCCTTGTACGCCTTTGCGCTTCGATTGTTTTCCGCGATGCGGGAAGCTTTACTGTGTTGTGGAAGCCTAAGGACGAAGATCCAGGTCGGTCAACAGCTCTTCCAGAGGACACCGATCTGAGCAAAAATGTGACATTCTGTGTCATACTGTACTCATGAAACTAAAGGAGTGGGCACGTGAACAGGGCGTTTCCTATCGAACCGCGTTGAACTGGTTTCACGCAGGAACTCTGCCCGTGCCTGCTCGTCAGCTCCCGACCGGAACCATCCTGGTGGAGACTCCGACCATGGATGTCGGCAAGACTGTGGCGTACTGCCGGGTTTCGTCGGCTGACCAGCGGGACGACCTGGAGCGGCAGGCCGGTCGTGTCGCTGAGGAATGCGGCAAGCGGGGCATCGCGCTCGACGGGACGGTGACTGAGGTCGGATCTGGGCTCGACGGGAGCCGTGCCAAGCTACGGAAGCTGCTCTCCGACCCAGCTGTGGCGAGGATCGTGGTAGAGCACCGCGATCGGCTCGCGCGGTTCGGTGTCGAAGATCTTGAAGCCGCGTTGGCCGCAACCGGGCGCGTTATCGTCGTGCTGAACGCCGGTGAGGTGAAAGACGACCTTGAGCGGGACATGGTTGAAGTCCTCGCCTCGATGTGTGCCCGGCTCTATGGTCGCCGCTCGGCACGTCGTCGTGCCGAGGCTGGAGTCCGTTGCGCCACCGCAGCCAAGGTGCCCGGGTGAGCACGGTTTTGCAGGCGTACCGGTTCGCGCTCGACCCGAACACCACACAAGATGCGGCGTTGCGATCGCATTGTGGCGCGCAGCGGTTCGCGTTCAACTGGGGTCTTGCCCGGGTCAAGTCGAACCTTGGTCAGCGGGACGCCGAAGCTTCTTGCGGACTTGCCGCCGACGAGTTGATACCGCATGTCGGCTGGTCGGCTTACAGTCTTCGGAAGGACTGGAACCAGGCCAAGAACCAGATTGCACCGTGGTGGGCCGAGAACTC
Source organism: Saccharopolyspora erythraea (assembly GCF_018141105.1). NCBI lineage: Bacteria > Bacillati > Actinomycetota > Actinomycetes > Pseudonocardiales > Pseudonocardiaceae > Saccharopolyspora > Saccharopolyspora erythraea. Next base: position 1,755,330 of record NZ_CP054839.1, read on the forward strand.
CAAGGAGGCGTGTTCGTCGGGGTTGGCCAACCTCGCGAGCGCGCTGAAGATCTGGTCCGACTCGAAGTCTGGTAAGCGTCAGGACCGGAAGGTGGGATTCCCAAAGTTCAGAGGCAAGCGCGGCGGATTGTCATGTCGGTTCACCACCGGCAGCTTCGGCCTCGATGAAAGCGACCGGCGCCACGTGAAGCTGCCCCGCATCGGCACCGTACGCACCCATGAATCGACACGGAAGCTCGCCCGTCACGTCGGACGAGGCACCGCGCGCATCCGCTCGGCAACCGTGCCGTATCAGTCGGGCCGCTGGTTCGTGTCGTTTTCCGTAGAGATCGCCCGCACCGACCCCGCACCCGCCCAGCCACACACGGCGGTGGGTGTCGATCTCGGCGTGAAGTCGCTTGCGGTGCTTTCTACTGGCGAAATCGTCCCGAATCCGAAGCATCTCGAAGTCTCCCAGCGTGAACTGCGCAGGTTGCAGCGGCAGGCGTCGCGGCGTGTCGGCCCGGACAGGCGCGCCAATCAGAAGCCGTCGAACCGATGGCGCAAAACCCAAGCCCGCATCGAGAAACTTCACACCCGGATTGCCAACGCCCGGCGGGACGAGCTGAACAAGCTCACCACTCATCTAGTCCGCACCCACGGCGCGATCGTGCTCGAAGACCTCAATGTCTCCGGAATGATGCGGAACCGTCGAATCGCGCGGCACGTAGCAGGTGTCGGCATGGCCGAAATCCGGCGACAGATCGAATACAAAGCCGCGTGGGCTAAGGTGCACTGCCACATCGCCGACCGCTGGTACCCCTCGTCCAAAACGTGTTCGGACTGCGGCGGAGTGAAAGCCAAACTACGCCTATCCGAACGCACCTTCACCTGCGATCGGCGCGGAATGAGCATGGATCGTGACCTCAACGCCGCCCGCAACCTCGCGGCACTGGTTGAGACGTCCTCCCACAGCTGGTGGGCGACGGAAAACGAGCCCGATGGAAACCCATACCAGACACCCTGTTCGGGCGCAGTGGGTACGGCCACGGGAAGACCACGGCCCGACGGCCGAGGCCAACGCCGCGCCGCAAGGCGACGGCTCAGGAACACTTCCACACATTGTCCTGAACGGCGATAACATCCGCGGCACCGGTCCACGACAGATTGGGGAAGCGTGCCGGAAGCGCCCGACACCGCACCGCGCGGCGACATGGTGAGCAAGGCGCTGCGCCTGCTGGTCCTGCTCGGCGAGGCACCGCGCGGGATGACGCTGTCCGAACTGGCCAGACGCGCCGGCTACCCGGTCAGCACCACGCACCGGCTGCTCACCTCGATCGCCCGCGAGGAGTTCGCGGTGCTCGACGAGGAGCGCCGCTGGAACCTCGGCCTCCGGCTGTTCGAGCTGGGCCAGCGCGTGCTGCACGCGCGCGGCTTCACCGAGCTGGCCACCCCGGTGCTGCGGCGGATCACCCGGGAGACCGGCGAGCCGACGCTCATGGCCGTCCTCGACGGCCACAGCCAGCTCTACGTCCACTTCGTCGAGGGCACGCGGCAGGTGCAGATCACCGGCGAACCCGGCCGGCGCGGCCCGCTGCACGCCACCTCGATGGGCAAGTGCCTGATCGCCTTCGCCTCCGAGCAGGCCCGCGAGGAACTGCTCGAAACCGTGGAGCTGCCCGCGCTCGGCCCCAGGACCATCACCGACCGGCAGCGCTTCCGCGAGGAGGTCGAGCGGGTGCGCCGGGACGGGTACGCGATCGCCGACGAGGAGCACGAGGAGGGAATCCTCGCCATCGGCGTGCCGGTGCTCGACCCCGCCGGGATCGCGGTGGCCGCCGTGTCCAGCGCCGCACCCGCCTTCCGCAGCTCGGTCGAGGAACTCCGCTCGTACCTCCCGCATCTGCGCCAGGCCGCGAAGGAACTGGCCGTCGGCCTGCCGCCGCGGTAGCCGCGGCGGCGAAACTCCGGCGGTGCGGCGGAAAAGCGTTCGGTAGCGCGACGAGCTGCCGCCGGGTGCGCGCCCGGCGGCAGCCGGACCGTTGTGCCGCTGCCGCATCCGGACCGGTGTACTTCCGCCGCCCGATCCAGGGAACCCGATCAGGGCGAATACTTCACCGGACAAGGTGATCAGCGGATTTTCCCCGGCGGTCGCGTCGACCACGTCCCCTACATTGCAGCCTGTTGCGACGGCCGCCCCAGGCCAAAACCAGTTCCCGCGCCGCTTGCAGGCCTCCTCGTTCCTCCGGACTCCACCGCTGCCGAGCCGCACGGGACCGTCCGCACCCCAGGAGCTGCAGCAGATGGCCGAAGACGCACCGACCACGACGGAACCGCCTGCGCCGCTTCGGCCGCAGAGACCTCGCAGCGGTGGGGTGCTGCTCGCCCACCGCACGTTCTTCGCCGGTCCGTCGACGCTGGCGCCCGACGAGCTGTACTCGCGGGCCCGCCGCGGCGCGGTGCTCCGGGAGCGCGAGCGGGTCACGCTGGAGCCGCACACCCGGCTCACCACCAACACCTACTTCGGCCGGTTCGCGGCCAGCCACTGGCAGCGCTGGACCGAGATCGGCGTCGTCGAGGTCACCGCGCTGGTCCACGGCGCGGGCCGGGTCTCGGTCGCGGCCTCCGACAGCTCCGGCGACCAGCGCACCGTCTCCACCACGGTGGTCGCCGGACCGGAGGAGCAGGCGGTGCGCCTGACCGCGCGCATCGACCGGTTCGTCGACGGCGGCGCGCTGTGGCTGGACGTGGAGACCGACGACGAGCAGGTGACCGTCGAGAACGTCCGCTGGCTGGTGCAGGCCCCGCGCGCCCCGCGCCCGACCGCGCTGGTGATCTCCACTCGCAACCGCCCCGACCACTGCGTCGACGCGCTGGTCGAGCTGGTCCGCGACACCGAGCTGCTGGGCAGGCTCGACTCGGTACACGTGGTCGACCAGGGCGAGGACCGGGCCGAGGACCACCCGCGGTTCGGCTTCGTCAGCCGGGTGCTCGGCCCGAAGCTGCACTACCTCCGCCAGCAGAACCTCGGCATCGCGGGCGGTTTCTCGCGCGGCCTGGCCGAGAGCGTGCGCAGCCGGGGCCGGGTCAGCACCCTGCTCATCGACGACGACGTGCGGCTGGAACCGGAGACGCTGTCGCGCCTGATGACCTTCGCCGCCTGCACCGCCGAACCTTCGCTGGTGGGCGGACAGCTGCTGTGCGAGCTGCACCCCGACCAGCTCGACCCCGTGCTGGCGGGCTCGGGCCCGGACCTCACCGGTCTCGGCACGGCACCGGGCGGCGGCCCGGCCCCGCAGGTCGGCGGTCCGCCCCAGCACGGCCACGAACCGGGCGCCCCGGCCAGCGTGCTGCGCCGCACGCTGGACCGCAGGGAGGACGCGGCGTCCAACGCCGGGTGGTGCTGCCTGGTCCCCTCCGAGGTGGCGGCCCGCATCGGCTACCCGCTGCCGTTCTTCCAGCAGTGGGACGACGTCGAGTTCGGGCTGCGCGCCCGCGCCGCCGGCTACCCCACGATCGCGCTGCCCGGCGCCGGGGTCTGGCACGGCGACTCCGGCTGGCGCAGCCAGGACGACCACGCCGGCTACTTCCACCTGCGCAACGGCCTGATCACCGCGGGCCTGCACGGCGGGTTCGGGGTGGCGACGGTGGCCCGCCGGATGCTGGGCGCGCTCGTCGAGGACCTGGTGTCGATGCGCTACGGCCTGGCCGCGACCCGCATCCGCGCGGTCGAGGACTTCCTGCGCGGGCCGGAAGGTCTCGACGACGGCGGGATCGAGGCGGCCGTGCTGGTCGCCAAGCTCCGCGCCGAGTTCCCGGAAACGCACTGCGTGCCCGCCGTGGAGGTGCCGGGCGAGGTGGCGCTGTGCGCCGCCGGTCCCGCCCCGCGCCGGCCGCGGCTGGCGATGCTGGCCCGCCTCGTCGCGCAGCTGTGCAACCGGCCCGCCGACAGCGCCGCGATCCAGGCCGCCGACGAGAAGTGGTGGCACGTCTCGCGGTTCCGCACCGCGGTCGTCACCGACCCGTCCCAGCGCGGCGTCCGCGTCCGCCGGTTCGACCGGGAGCTGATGCTGCGGCTGGGCAGGCGGAGCGCCCTGGTGCTGTGGCGGTTCCTGCGCCACGGCGCCAGGACCGCCCGCCGCTACCGCGAAACCGCGTCGACGCTGAGCAGCCCCGAGAACTGGGAGCGGCTGTTCAGCGGCCCGGCTCGCTGAGCCGGGTCCCCGCGGCGGACGCCGACCCGCCTGCCGGCTCCGCCGCCGCTGTTGTCCGCACCGACTCCTGATTTCCTCGCACCCGCCAAGGACTGGACGACGACCATGCCCACCAACCTCGCCGACCACCGGGCCCAGCCGGACCCGGTCCCGGTCATCTCGCCACCCGCGCTGCTCCAGCGCATCGTCATGCCGCGCACCACCGACCCGATGGACGTCCGCGCGCTCTACTTCGACGAGTCCCCGCCGCCGACCCCCGGTGGCCGCGGCAAGCACCTGCGCCCGGTCGGCGCGCCCGCGCGCAACGCCCGCCCGCTCTCCCGCGGCTCGGTCCGCGTGCGGGAACGCAGCACGGTGTCGTTCTCGGCCTACTTCAACGCGTTCCCGGCCGGCTACTGGCGCCGGTGGACCACGATCACCGCGATCCGGCTGAACCTGATGCTGGACGGCCCCGGCCGGGTGGACGTCTACCGGTCGCGGGCCGACGGCGGCCGGGTGCACGTGCGCAGCGCGCCGTTCGACGCACCCGGCGCGCACGAGCTCAACCTGATCCTGGAGCTGGGCCCGTTCGAGGACGGCGGCTGGTACTGGTTCGACATCACCACCGAGGACGACCCGGTGGTGCTGCACTCCGGCGGCTGGTACGCGCTGGTGCCGCCGCCCGGACGGGCGTCGATCGCACTGGGCATGCCGACGTTCAACCGCCCCGCCGACTGCGTCGCCACGCTGCGCGCGATCGCCGGGGACGAGATGCTGCGCGAGGTCGTGACCGCGCTGATCATCCCGGACCAGGGTGCGGACAAGGTCTGCGACCAGGAGGGCTTCGGCGAGGTGCGGGAAGCGCTCGGCGACCGCCTGCGGATCGTCGACCAGCCCAACCTCGGCGGCTCCGGCGGCTACGCGCGCATCATGTACGAGGCGCTGACCGCGACCGACTGCGAGCAGATCCTGTTCATGGACGACGACGTCCAGCTCGAACCGGACGCGATCCTGCGGGCGCTGGCGTTCTCCCGGTTCGCCCGGCAGCCGATGCTGGTCGGCGGCCAGATGCTCAACCTGCCCGCGCGCTCGCAGCTGCACGTGATGGGCGAGATCGTCGACCGCGGCGGGTTCGCGTGGCGGCACCACCCCGACACCAGGACCGACCACGACTTCGCCGAGCAGCCGCTGCGGCACACGCCGTGGCTGCACAAGCGCGTCGACGTCGACTACAACGCCTGGTGGATGTGCATGATCCCGCGGGCGGTCGCCGAAGGGATCGGGCTGCCGCTGCCGCTGTTCATCAAGTGGGACGACGTGGAGTACGGGCTGCGGGCGGGTGCGGCCGGGTTCCCGACGGTCACGGTGCCCGGCATCGCGGTGTGGCACATGTCCTTCGCCGACAAGCACGACAGCCTGAACTGGCAGGAGTACTTCCTCACCCGCAACCAGCTGGTGGTGGCCGCCCTGCACGGCCCGCCGCGCCCGGCCGGGCTGCTGCTGGAGAGCCTCAGGATCAGCCTGCACCGGCTGCTGTCGATGGAGTACTCCACCGTCGCGCTGCGGGAGATGGCCGTGCGCGACTTCCTGGCCGGACCCGAGGCGCTGTTCGGCAAGCTGGAGACCGCGCTGCCCGAGGTCCGCGGGCGCGGCGGCGAGTTCGAGGACACCCGCATGCTGTGGTCGGCCGGCGACCTGCCGCCGGCGGCCGCGCGGTTCGCGGAGCCGGGGCAGACCGCGTCATCGGAACAGGGACGCACCAGTCCTGCGCTGAAGCTCGGCGGCCTGGTTCGCGGGATCGTGCACAACCTGCTCCCCGTGGACCCGGAGAACCAGAAGCGCCCGCAGCACAACCTGACGTCGGCGCAGGCCCGTTGGACGGTGCTGTCGGCCCTGGACACCGTGACGGTGTCGTCCACCGACGGTCGCGGCGTGCGGCTGCTGCGGCGCGACCGCGAGCAGTTCTGGCAGTTGCTGGTGACGTCGCTGCGCCTGCACTTCACGCTGGCCAGGCGCTTTCCCGGGTTGCAGCGCCGCTACCTGGCGTCGTTCAAGCGGCTGACCGCCGTCGAGCGATGGAAGCGCGTTTTCGAGCAGTAGCAGCGCTTTCCGCTGTGGCCGGGGTCCGCGGACCCCGGCCACAGCCGTGTTCAGGAGCGCACGATCGGGCACTTCTCGGCCGCGAGGCGTTCGAGGAGCGCAACGGCCCGCGCCGGATCGGGGAGTGCGGCGATCTCGTCCCGCAGCCGTTCCGCCGCCCGCCGGTAGCCGGGGTCCGCCAGCACGGTCGACACCGCGGCGCGAATGTCCTGCGGGGTGGCGGTGACGGCGTCCAGGACCTCCGCCACGCCGAGCTCGCGGCACCGCCGCGCGTTGTGCGGCTGGTCGGCGCCGAGCGGCACCAGCACCGCGGGCAGCCCGTGGGCCAGCGCGCCCATGACGCTGCCGGATCCGCCGTGCGAGACCACCACGTCGCAGCGGGGAAGCACGACCGACTGCGGGATGTGCTGTTCGATGTGGACGTTGCCGGGTTGTGGCCCGAACCGCGCCGGGTCGACGTGTGGCCCGACGGTGACCACGACGTTGGCCGGCATCTCCCGCAGGCCCGCCAGAACGCGCGGGAACAGGTCACCGGACTCGACGTTGAAGATCGTGCCCAGGGTGACGTAGGCGGTCGTCCGGTAGGGCAGCGCGGCAAGCCAGGCAGGTGCGGTCGCGCTCTCGTCACCGCGTGGCGGGCGGAAGGCGTGCGCCGTGCCGGGCAGCGGGAAGCCGGGATCGCGGTAGGACGGCGGGACCGGCGACAGCACGAGGTATCGGCTGAGCATGCTCATGCCGGGGTCGGGCGGCAGGCAGTGCTCGGCGCGCAGCTCGCCGAGCGGTTCGGCGACCAGCTCCGCGCGGTTGAACGACCCGGCTGCGATGACCAAGACGCTCGCGTGCGGCAGACCCAGGCGTTCGGCCGCGATCGCCGCGCCGTAGTCGACCTCGTCCCAGACGATCAGGTCGGGCTTCCAGTCCGCGCAGACCTCCAGCAGGCGCGGGACGCGTTCACCCGCGACGCGCCGGGCGAAGCCGTCGCGCAGACCGCGGTCCTCCCGCTCGGAGTCGAGCGCCACCAGCGGGCCCAGCGTCGTGGTGCCGAGCGTGTCGCCGCCGGTGCCGAAGGCGGTGAATCCCGCGTCGGCCACGGCCGCGACCATCGCCTGCTGGCACGCGAAAGCCACGGTGTGGCCCGCCGCCTCGGCCGCGCGGGCCAGTGGCAGCTGCGGGTTCAGGTGACCGCTCCCGCCGGTGAAGGTGTGGAGAATGCGCACTGCTGTGTCCTCCTCTGCCGTTGCCGAACCCCGCAATGCTTCCAGCCGGGACTGACCAGGGCTGTCAAGAAGTTCGACTTGCCCGATTTACCATGGGCCCCGGAGTACTTGACTCGGCAACAATTCGCGTCCGTCGGGGGGACGTAGGGAAGGGATCAGATGATCTTGTCCAAGCTACGGCGCCGCTTCTCCGGAGACGCACCGCTGCGACCCGACCGCGCGGCCTCGGTCCTGCCTCCGGTTCCCCTGGACAGCGGGGTGCTGAGCTGCCAGGTCCAGGGCGAGCAAGGACGGCTTCTGCTCGGGGCGACCGTGGCGGTCGTGGACGGGACCCGCAACCAGCGGATCGCTGAAGGACAGACGGACGCGTACGGGTACTTCGTGGCCGCCGTGCCGCCAGGCAAGTACAGGGTCTCGGTCACCGCCGGGGGCTACAAGCGCGCCAGCACGCAGGTCGAGGTGCAGGTCAACCGGCAGACCTCGGTGGGCAGCGTGCACCTCGAACCGGACGCGTCACTGGAGCTGCCTGGTCCCGGCGTCTGGCGGTTCGACCCGTACCACACCGAGGTGCGCTTCATCGCCCAGCACATCGGAATGTCGAAGATCCACGGGAAGTTCCGGGAGTTCGAGGGCCTGATCCGGGTGGACCGCCCCTTCGAGCGGTCACGCATCGAGATCGCGATCGACGCGGCCAGCATCGACACCGGCGTCAAGATGCGTGACGACCACCTGCGGTCCGAGGACTTCCTCGACGTCGCCAACTTCCCCCGCCTGTTCTTCACCAGCGACCGGCTGACCCACGTGCGGGGCGACCGTTGGATGGTCAACGGCCGCCTGACGCTGCGCGGCACGACCAGCCCGGTCCAGCTCGAAACGACCTACCTGGGGCAACGCAAGTGGCAGGGCCCCGGGTTCGACGGCGACCACCGCGTCGCGTGCCTGGCCACCACCGTCCTGCGCCGGGAGGACTACGCGGTCAACTGGAAGGCCACGCTGGCCAAGGGCATCGCCGTGGTGGGCCCGACGGTGACGATCGAGCTCGGAGTGCAGGCCGTCCTGGAGCAGTGACGAGGACACCTCCTATCCGGCCGGATCGAGGCCGGGGACGCTCGCGCGGCCGTCGCGGTGCCAGCCCATCACGGTGCGCGTTTCCGCCGTCGGGTGCAGCGGGCGTTCCAGCACGTCCCATCGGTACAGACGGGCAACGTCCCGCAGCGGGTCGTCGCGGAGGTACACCGGCAGTTGCCGCTCGCGCACGAGCGTGCGCGCCGTGGCGAAGGGGCCACCTGTGGCGAGGTCGTAGGTGATGTGGGCGGAGCCGTCCGTGCTCGGTGGGGCGACGCGCCAGCTTGGCAGTTCGGCGGTGCCGTCGGTGAAAGACGCGGGTCGCAGGCAGGGGAACAGCAACGCCACCGGCCAGTCGAGCACCGCCGCGGTGCCGGTCGGCAGCAGCTCGGTCATCGGGGTGAGCCGGGGGGCACGTGGCGGGCTCACCGCCCCCGGCACCCGCACGGCGTCGGCGCCCGCCGGCACCGGCAGCCGGACCTCCGCGCTCCGCGACGGCACGACGCGCTCGGTGGCGACGACGGTGTGTTCCGCGGTCGCGAACACCGCCGTGGCCTGGCCGGTGGTCCCGAAGACCACCGGCAGGCGGCCGTCGCGCTGCTCGGCAGCCAGCCGGTACCAGCCGTCGCCGAGCGCGGGAAGCACCCCCTGCGACGGGTCGGTCTCGACCGCGAGCGCGTCGGCCAGCCCGCAGGTCGAGCCGCGCAGCGCGGCGGCGCTGTCCGCGGCGAGCGTGTAGCCGCGTCCGGTCAGGCTCGCGCGCGCGAACGACCCCACTGCCAGCGACACCGTCGCCGCGACCAGGACCACCGCCACCAGCGCCGGTGACGGTACTCCGCGCGGCCAGCCGGGCCATCCGCCCCGGCCGCCCGAGCGCCACGCCGCGGCCAGCGCCAGCACGCCGGCGAGTCCGAGCCCGCAGACCACGACGACGTCGGCGAGGTGCACGCCCGCGACCGCCGGCGCCATCGAGTTCCACGTCAGCCCGTGGTCGCCGACCCAGGGCCACTTGTTCCACCCCGCCAGCACCACACCCGCGGCGAGCGCGACAGCGGTGAGGCCCAGCACCAGCTCCCGGACGTCGCGCCCGGCGCGCCGGCGCCACGCGTGCACGGACAGGACCAGGACGGCGGTGCCGACCCCGGCGAGGACGCCGAAGTGCTGGGTCCACTTGGTGGGGCTGAAGATCAGCACGCCGAAGCACAGCGCGGTCGTCGCCGTGATGCGGGCGGACGCCGCGCCTGCGACACCGGGCGGACGGCCGCGCAGCGCCCAGGCGAGCAGGCCGAGCAGGGTCAGCAGCACCGGCGCGCGGCGGGCCAGCGCGCCCTGGAACGTGCCGGGTTCGAGCAGGCGGACGTAGCGAACGTACTCCTGGAACCACGGCAGGTCCCCGCCGACCAGCTTGCGGACCCGGGTCGCCTCGACCACCGCCGCGAAGCTCTGGTCGGCGAACATCGGCAGCAGCGCGGAAGCGGTCGCCGCACCGATGACCGCGACCGCGGCACCTCCCGTCGCCGCGCGCAGGTTGCGCAGCAGCGCGGGCGCGGCGACCACGACCGGCGCGAACGCCATCACGCCGTAGGGCGTGAGCGCGGTGGTCGCCCCGGCGACCACGAGCGCGGCGGCGAACGGCCGGGCGGCCCGCGTCGCGACGGCGCGGTCCACCAGGCAGCAGGCGGCGATCAAACCGACGGCGGCCCACGGTTCGGGCCGCAGCCCGAGGTTGAACGGGAGCCACCACGCCAAGAACAGCAGTGCGGCCGACCACGGCACCACCCGGCTCCGCGCGAACCGCCCCAGGCGTGGGATAACCAAGCGGGACAACAAGATCCAGCACAGCAGACCGAGCAGTGTGGACGGCACCCGCAGCCACAGCGGCGCGGCCGAGACCTGCGCCCACAGGTGGTAGAGCTCGTAGAACCAGCCGAACGGGGCCTCCGGGGCGTTGAGCCAGCGGTAGGCGTTGCCGACGAAGCCGTTCTCGCCCCGGCTGCGCGCGATGCCCGCGATGTAGCCGTCGTCGACGGTGACCGGGCCGATCAACGCCCACGTGCCCAGCGTGGCGGCCACGACGCAGTCGACCAACCGCGGCCGCCACTTCGCCCTCCTGCACACCCGTCGGCCCCCGGGCAGCGCCACGAGCAGGCCCAGGAGCGCGAGCACGCATCCGGCGCCGAGCGCGATCTTGATGCCGCTCGCGGTGGTCTGGAAGCGGGTGTCGGCGACGAGGTCGACGCTGATGCCTTCCGACGTCGGGGCCTGGGTGAAGATCCCCGAAACCGCGGGCCGCACGTCGCCCCGCACCGCCGCCATCGGCCGTCCGTCGAGGCGCAGCTCGGTGCGGTCGGGGTCGGAGGTCAGCGTCCAACCGCACTCCCCTGCGGGCACCGGTGCCTCGGCTACGACCGTCCCGTAGCTGGTGGCGCGCAGGACGCCCCCGGTCACCTCGACGCGTAGCGCGGGCAACGCGTCCGAGGACGGCGGGGCGGTCGCCAGCACCGTGCCGTGGCCGCCGAGCCGCTCGATGGCCGCACACGACCATGACGCCCGCAGGCTCACCGGCTGGTACGGCATCAGCGGGACCGCCGACGCGCCCGGTTCACCCGGCCAGTGGTAGCCGACGACGGGCTGGTGCACCGGCGCGAACGGGAAGGCGAACGCGCACAGCAGTGCGACTCCCGCGAGCACACCGGACAGGAGCCCGCGGACCCGCTCTCGCCGCGCTCCGAGCGGCACCGGCGGCGCCTTTTCCCGCTGTGGCAACGAAACCGGGGGCATCGACATCGGGTCAGGCTAGCCAGCACCCCTGATCCACGATCGTGCGAACCCGCGGACTGAGGTCGTCGCGACCGTGTCGGAGGCGGCGACACGAGTGGGGCGACCGTCTCGTGAGGCGGGATGGCAACATGTCGGAATGACTTCCGGTTTCGTCAAGTGGCTGAGGTCTCTGGACGTCGGCGAGCTCGCCGAACTGCTGCGGTCTCGGCCGGACTGCGCCTCGCCGCCGCCACGTTCCGCGGACGAACTCGGCAACCGGCTCAACGTCCCGCACTCGATCCAGCGGGCGCTCGACGAGCTGGACCGAGAATGCCACGACGTCCTCGCCGGGGTGGTGGTGTCCGGCGATGGCTGCACGGTCGAAGAGCTGGCGCGGGCGCACGGGGTCGACAACACCGCGGAACTCGATCGCGGCTTGGCGGTCCTGCGGCGCAACGCACTGGTATGGCCCGCCCCGGACGGCACTCTGCACCTTGCCGGTCCGCTTCGGTCCGCCCGCAGCTCGCTTGGCCTCGGCCGTAACGTGCAAGCTCTGCTCAAGCCGTTTCCCGTCGACGAACTCGGCTGGATCGCCGAGAGCATCGGAATCCGCAAGGGCAAGCGCAAGCAGCAAACGCTCGACGCGATCGAGGCATTCCTCTCCGACCCAGCCGAGATCGCGGGCCTGTTGGCGCAAGCACCTGCCGAGTGCCGCGAGATCGTCGAGAAGACGGCGTGGCAAGGTCCCATCTGCGATCCCTTCCAAGGGATCTCGACGAACCGGGCGATCGATCCGGTGTCCTGGCTGCTGGAGCGGGCGTTGCTCGTTCCGGTGGACAGGTTCCACGTCAACGGTCCTTTCGAGATGCCCCGCGAGGTGGCGTTGGCATTGCGCGGGGCCGACTACCACGCCCCACTTCGCAAACGACCGGCCGCACCGAAGACCACGGAAGCCGGTACCGGCGCGGTGGACAGGACTGCCGCAGTCGCGGCAGGCAGGTTCGTGGCGGGTGCCGCGCGGTTGCTGGAGCACTGCGCGAAGGCTTCCGTGTCACCGCTGAAATCCGGCGGTGTCGGCGTTCGTGTCCTGAGCCAGTTGGCCAAGGCCCTGCACGCCGACGAACGCGAAGTCAGGCTGTGGCTGGAAGCGGCGGCGGGCGCCGAGTTGCTCTCGATCGACGGCGACGGCGACATCGTGCCCGCCGACAGCGCGGAGGAGTGGCAGACCAGCGACCCCGCCGACCAGTACGTCGAGCTGGTCTCGGCATGGTGGTGGCTGCCGGGCGCCCCGACCATGACGTGTCTGGAGGAAAAGCCCGGACCGGCGCTCGCGGGCCTGTCCAACGACATCGACCGCATGCTCCGCCACGACCTGGTGGGCCAGCTCGCCGAACTTCCGGACGGGCACGCGGTGGCCTCCACCGATGAGCTCGACCCGCTACTGGCCTGGCTCCGACCGGCCTTGTACGGCGACGCCGAGAGCATCGGCGCCCCAGCGAAGTTGACCTGGGCGGAGTGCGATGCCACAGGCGTCACCGCCTCCGCCGCCCTGTCGTCGTTGGGCAGCTCGCTGCTGGCCGAGGACAGCGACCGGCTTCGTGCCGAGGCCGCACGAATGCTTCCCACGGCGCAGGAATCCGCCGTGTTGCAAGCGGATCTGACCGCCGTGGTCCGCGGCACTCCGAACGCGAAGCTGACCAGGTCGCTCGATCTGATGGCCGACCTGGAGCGCCGGGACACCGCGTCCACCTGGCGCTTCTCGCCGACCTCGATCCGGCGGGCGTTCGACCAGGGCTGGACGGCCGAGGACGTGGTGGCCGAACTGGAGAGGATCTCGGACTCGACGCTCCCGCAGCCGTTGCGCTACCTGATCGACGACGTCGCCCGCCGCTTCGGCGAGCTGAAGGTGACCACGGTGAAGTGCTGCGTCGTCGGGGACGAGGCCCTGCTCGCCGAGGTGAGCAGGCACAAGGCACTGGCGCCGCTGAAGCTTCGGGTGCTCGCACCCACCGTGCTCGCCTCGGGCAAGGCAGCGTCCGAGACACTGGACAAGCTTCGCGCGGCGGGCTACTCACCTGTCCAGCAGGACGCCAGCGGCAGTGTGCGGCTCGAACGCCACGCGGGTAAGCGTGGCGACGGCGGCAGCCGAAACCTCCGGCCGCGCCGAGCGGTCGTTGCGAACCGCGCCGAGCCGGACTTCGACCTGATCGCCAAGGCGCTGGCGAAGGGCACCGAGCCACCACAGCCCGCGATCACCGGCCTGACGTCCAGGGTCGACGAGTTGGCTCACGAAGCGACCCAGCTCGGTCCGGGCGAGATAGACGTCCTCGCGGACGCGCTCGCCCGCGAGAGCGCGGTGCACATCGAGTACGTCGACCAGACCGGGAAGCGCACCAGCCGTCCGGTCACACCGATCGACCTCGACCAGCGCTGGCTCGTCGCCTGGTGCCACATGCGCGACGACGAGAGGAACTTCCGCCTGGAGCGCATTCGGTCGGTGACCGCCATCGGATGACGAGTCAGCACTCCTGACGCAGGATTTCGGAGCACTCAGGGCACGACGGAGAAGTGATCCAGTCCATCTCGGACGTTCGTGCCAGTGGCACCCGCTGTCCGCACACGGTCGTCGCCGACGACTCGCCTTCCCAGCGGCAGCCCCGGAAGGCGTGCCGCACACCGCCGGGTGCGGTGGTGTGCGGGATCGGCTGCCAGAAGTGCCGGTTCGCCACGGGTCAGCTCCTCGGCGACGCGGCGTGCTCGTCCAGCAGCGCCCAGCGGGCGGCCAGGTAGACGCGGCACGGCGACTTGGGACGTCGCCAAGGCCGCTGCCAGCGCCACAGAATCCGGGAACAGGCCGGGCACTCCCCGGGATCGCCCGGTTCGTGCTGCGCCATCAGCGTCCGCACGGCGGCGACCAGGTTCGGCATCTCCGAGCGGGCGATCTCGCACACCGCATGCTCCTCGCCGTGTCTGGCGATACTCGCCAACATGTCGAGCCGGCGGCGCACGGATTCGTTGAGGTCTTTCAGGAACATGGACACCTGCCAGGGATTCGGGGACGGGAGCCGCGCGGCCCGGCGCTGGGAGAGGTACCGGACCGCGCGGCACGCGGCGCGCGGTAGTGAGCTGGAGCCTCACTCGGGGTCACCGCACGCCGGTGGATGGCCACACCGCCGGGGGAGGAAGAACGGCGAAGCCAGCCGATCGGGGGATATCCGGTTTACAGAGCCAAATTCGCTACGGTTTGGATGTACACCGAGTGCATCTCTTGGCCTTGCTCACCGGCAGGGCCAAGATTAAGACCGTAAGGCAATTCTGTACATACACCTTTCCGGTGATGCTCTGGTTCGGAAGGACGACGATGTCAACGCACTCCAGCTCCATCACCATGCAGCAACGCCAGCTCGGCAACGAGCTGCGCAAGCTCCGCGAAGCGGCCGGGATCACCCAGGAGGTGGCCTCCGAGCACCTCGGCAAGGCGCACAACAAGATCAGCCGCGTGGAGACCGCCAAGGTCGGCATCTCGGGCCTGGAGCTGGAAGCCCTGCTGTCGCTGTACAAGGCCAGTCCGAAGGACAAGGTGTGGTGCCGCGAACTCGCCAAGGGCGCCCGCCGCCGGCGTGGTCGCCCGAAGGAGGCGACGCTCTACCCCGGGCCGAAGTGGTTCCGCGCGTTCCGCGACTTCGAGCAGAGCGCGACCGAGGTCATGATGGTCGGCTCGGAAGTGCTGCCCGGAATCCTGCAGACCGAGGAGTACACGCGCAGCATGTTCGCCGGTCGCGGCGACGACCCGAACGGCAAGGACGTCGAGGACCACGTCCGGATTCGCAAGGAGCGGCAGGAGCTGCTGACTCGCGAGGACGCCTCGCACTTCTCGTTCGTGCTCAGCGAATCCGCGCTGCGGCGGCAGATCGGCGACCCCGCGACCATGGCCGAGCAGCTCGACTACCTCGCAGAGGTCGCGCTGCTGACCAACATCAACATCCAGGTCATCCCGTTCGACACGCTGTCGTACGACGCAGTCGGCTCGGATTTCGTGATCTTCCGCTTCGACGAGGACACCAGCACCGACATCGTCTACATCGAGATCTACGGCGATGCCATCTACATCGACAAGCCAGCGGCGGCGGTGCGCCGCTACAACGAGCTGCTGAGCAGGCTTTACGGCATTGCCTTGGGGCCGGTCGAATCGCGTAACTTCATCCGTGAGCTGGCAAGCCAGTTCGCTGGGAGATGAGCGAGGAAGGACTGAGCCGTATGGCCAACTCAGGCATCGACTGGGCAGCCGTCCGATTCATCAAGTCGTCGTACAGCACCAATGACGGCGGCAACTGCGTCGAGATGGGCAGGCGCGCGAGCGTCATCGGCATCAGGGACTCGAAGCTGGGCGCCGCGAGCCCGGTGCTGGAGTTCCCCGCCACCGCGTTCCGTGCCTTCCTGGCCGACGTCAAGGCAGGCACGTTCCGATCCGCATGAGATGAGCCGTGGGCGGCGGTCCGAGAAGCCGGACCGCCGCCCACGGTCGTCACACGACGGCGAGAGGCAGCGCGGTGGGGTGCACCGGCGACGGGAGCTGCGAGTCGCCCATCAGGTGCGCGTCGACGGCGTTGGCCACCGAGCGGCCCTCCGCGATCGCCCA
This sequence comes from Saccharopolyspora erythraea, assembly GCF_018141105.1. Taxonomy (NCBI): domain Bacteria; kingdom Bacillati; phylum Actinomycetota; class Actinomycetes; order Pseudonocardiales; family Pseudonocardiaceae; genus Saccharopolyspora; species Saccharopolyspora erythraea. Next base: position 1,771,283 of record NZ_CP054839.1, read on the forward strand.
CACCACCAGCGAGGCGCCCCGGTGGGCGTCACCGCAGACGAAGACGCCGGGGGCGGTGGTCTCCCAGTTCGACCCGCAACCGATGCTGCCCTTCTTCGTCAGCTCGATGCCGAGCCCGCCGAGCAGGTCCATGTGCTCGACACCCTCGAAACCGATGGACAGCAGCGCCAGGTCGCACGGCAGCTCCTCGACCTCGTCGGAGACCGGGATGACCTGTCGCCGCCCGTCGACCCGCTCGACCTTGACCTGCCGCAGCCGCACGGCCCGCACGTTGCCCTCGTCGTCGCCGACGAACTCCTCCACCGCCACCGCGAACTTGCGCTCGCCGGCCTCCTCGTGCGCGGGGTAGGTGCGCAGGATGTAGGGCCAGGTAGGCCACGGCGAGATGTCGTCGTCCCGACTGGTCGGCGGCTGCGGGTAGTTGTCGAGCTGGGTCACGCTCAGCGCGCCCTGCCGGTTCGCGGTGCCGTAGCAGTCGGCGCCGGTGTCGCCGCCGCCGATGATGATGACGTGCTTGCCCTCCGCCGAAATCGGCGTCGGACCGTCGCCCTCGCACTCCTTGTTCGCCGGCACCAGGTGCTCCATGGCCAGGTGCACGCCGTTGAGCTCGCGCCCGCGCACGGTGCGGTCGTCGCGGCCGCGCAGCGCGCCGACGGCCAGCACGACCGCGTCGTAACCCGCGCGCAGCTCCTCCACCGTCAGGTCGACGCCGACCTCGCAGCCGGTGACGAACTTCGTGCCCTCCGAACGCATCTGCGCCAGCCGCCGGTCCAGGACGGACTTCTCCATCTTGAACTCGGGGATGCCGTAGCGCAGCAGCCCGCCGATGCGGTCGTCGCGCTCGAAGACGGTCACCTCGTGCCCGGCGCGGGTGAGCTGCTGGGCCGCGGCCAGCCCGCCGGGCCCGGAGCCGACGACCGCGACCCGCTTGCCGGTGGCCAGCTCCGCGAGCTGGGGCTCGACGTAGTCGTTCTCCCAGCTCACCTCCGCGATGGCCTCCTCGACCCGCTTGATGGCCACCGGGCCGCCCGCGGCCGGCGAGATCGACAGCACGCACCCGGCCTCGCACGGCGCCGGGCACAGCTTGCCGGTGAACTCCGGGAAGTTGTTGGTCGCGTGCAGCCGCTCGGACGCCTGGTCCCACTGGCCGCGGCGGACCATGTTGTTCCACTCCGGGATCAGGTTGCCCAGCGGGCAGCCCGCCGAGCCGGAGTGGCAGAACGGGATGCCGCAGTCCATGCAGCGGGCCGCCTGCTTGGAGGTCTCGGCCTTGCGGTCCTCGGTGGACAGCGAGGCGTAGACCTCGTACCAGTCGCCCAGTCGTTCGTCGGTGGGACGCTTCGGCGCGTCGGCCCGGGAGTACTTGAGAAAGCCCTGCGGGTCAGCCACGGGAAGCCTCCATGATCGCCTCGTCGACGTCGCGGCCCTCGGCCCTGGCCAGCCGCATGGCCTCCAGGACGCGCTGGTAGTCACGGGGCATCACCTTGGTGAACCCCGCGGAGCGCCGCCGCCAGTCGCCCAGCAGCGAGGCCGCGACCGTCGAGCCGGTCAGTTCGTGGTGCCGCCGCACGATCTCGTGCAGCCACTTCAGGTCGTTGGCGCCGGGCCGCTCCAGGTCCACCATCGCGGTGTTGACCCGCACCGGGTCAAGGTCGAGCACGAAGGCGGTACCGCCGGACATGCCGGCCGCGACGTTGCGCCCGGTGCCGCCGAGCACCACCGCCGCGCCGCCGGTCATGTACTCGAAGGCGTGGTCGCCCGCGCCCTCGGCGACCAGGGTCGCGCCGGAGTTGCGGACGCAGAACCGCTCGCCGACCTTGCCGCGCAGGAAGACCTCGCCGCTGGTGGCGCCGTAGCCGATGACGTTGCCCGCGATGACCTGGTCCTCGGCGGCGAACGACGAGTCCGGGTGCGGGCGCACCACGATCCGGCCGCCGGAGAGGCCCTTGCCGACGTAGTCGTTGGCGTCGCCGACCAGGTCCAGGGTGACCCCCGCCGGCAGGAACGCGCCCAGCGACTGCCCGGCCGAGCCCTCCAGCTCCACGTGGATCGTGCCGTCGGGCAGGCCGTCGCCGCCGTAGCGGCGGGTGACCTCGGCGCCCAGCAGCGTGCCGACGGTGCGGTTGACGTTGCGCACCGGCAGCTGCAGCCGCAGCGGGTGGGCGTCCTCCAGACCCGCCTCGGCGAGCTGGATCAGGGTGCGGTCCAGCGCCAGGTCCAGGCCGTGGTCCTGCTCGCGGACCCGGCGCCGCACCGGCGAGTACGGGGTCTCGGGAACCGCGAACACCGGACCGAGGTCCAGGCCGCGGGCCTTCCAGTTCTCCACCGCCTCGTCGGTGCGCAGCGCCTCGACCTGGCCGATGGCCTCGTCGAGGGTGCGGAAGCCAAGCTGCGCCAGGTACTCCCGGACCTCCTGGGCGATGAACTCGAAGAAGTTCACCACGTGGTCGGCCTGACCGGTGTAGCGCTTGCGCAGCTCCGGGTTCTGGGTGGCGACCCCGACCGGGCAGGTGTCGAGGTGGCAGACGCGCATCATGATGCAGCCCTCGACCACCAGTGGCGCGGTGGCGAAGCCGTACTCCTCGGCACCCAGCAGCGCCGCGATGACCACGTCGCGGCCGGTCTTCATGCCGCCGTCGACCTGCACCGTGATGCGGTCGCGCAGGCCGTTGAGCAGCAGCGTCTGCTGCGTCTCGGCCAGCCCGACCTCCCACGGCGTGCCCGCGTGCTTCAGCGACGTCAGCGGCGCCGCGCCGGTGCCGCCGTCGTGACCGGAGATGAGCACGACGTCGGCGTGGGCCTTGCTGACGCCCGCCGCGACCGTGCCGACGCCGACCGAGCTGACCAGCTTCACGTGCACCCGCGCCTGGTCGTTGGCGTTCTTCAGGTCGTGGATGAGCTGTGCGAGGTCCTCGATCGAGTAGATGTCGTGGTGCGGCGGCGGCGAGATCAGGCCGACGCCCGGCGTGGAGTGCCGGGTCTTGGCGATCCACGGGTACACCTTGTGCGCCGGGAGCTGGCCGCCCTCGCCGGGCTTGGCGCCCTGGGCCATCTTGATCTGGATGTCGCTGCCGTTGACCAGGTACTCGCTGGTGACGCCGAAGCGGCCGGAGGCGACCTGCTTGATGCCCGAGCGGCGCTCGGGGTCGTAGAGCCGGTCGGCGTCCTCGCCGCCCTCGCCGGAGTTGGACACCCCGCCGATGCGGTTCATCGCGATCGCCAGCGTCTCGTGCGCCTCGGCGGAGATGGCGCCGTAGCTCATGCCGCCGGTCGCGAAGCGCTTCATGATCTCCGAGGCAGGCTCGACCTCGTCGATGTCGATCGGCTCGCGACCGCTCTGCATCCCGAACAGGCCGCGCAGCGTGCCGCCCTCGGCGGCCAGCCGGTCGACCTCGGCGGTGTACTTGCGGAACACCTCGTAGCGCCGGTTCTTGGTGGCGTGCTGGAGCAGGAACACCGTCTCCGGGGTGAACAGGTGCAGCTCGCCCTCGCGGCGGAAGGAGTACTCGCCGCCGGTCTCCAGCCTGCGGTGCACCCGCGCGGCCGGGTTGTCCGGGTAGGCGCGGCGGTGCCGCTGCGCGACCTCCTCGGCCAGCACGTCCAGCCCGACGCCGCCGAGCTTGGAGGTGGTGCCGCGGAAGTAGGAGTCCACGACCTCCTGCGACAGCCCGACGGCCTCGAAGACCTGGGCGGCGGTGTAGGCGCCGACGGTGGAGATGCCCATCTTGGACATCACCTTCAGCACGCCCTTGACCAGTGCCTGCACGTAGTTGCGGATCGCCACCCGCGGCCGGATTCCGCTGATCTGGCCGGTGGCGATCATGTCCTCGATCGCCTCGAAAGCCAGGTACGGGTTGACCGCGGCGGCGCCGTAGCCCAGCAGCGCGGCGATGTGGTGGACCTCGCGGGCGTCACCGCTCTCGACCACCAGCGCGACCCGCAGCCGCTCCTTGGTCTGCACCAGGTGGTGGTGGACCGCCGACACCAGCAGCAGCGACGGGATCGGCGCCATCCGGTGGTCGGAGTCGCGGTCGGAGAGCACCAGCACGCGCGCCCCGGCGGCGATGGCCTCCGACGCCTCCTGGCGGACGCGCTCGATCGCCTCCTCCAGCGCCGCGCCGCCACCGTCCACTTCGTACAGTCCGGACAGGACGGTGCAGGCGAAGCCGGGCAGGTCGCCGTCGGAGTTGATGTGGATGAGCTTGGCCAGCTCGTCGTTGTCGATCACCGGCGCGGGCAGCACCACGTGCCTGCACGACGCCGCCGACGGGTCCAGCAGGTTCTGCTCGGGGCCCATCACCCGCGCCACCGAGGTGACGATCTCCTCGCGGATGGCGTCCAGCGGCGGGTTGGTGACCTGCGCGAAGCCCTGCACGAAGTAGTCGTAGAGCATCCGCGAGCGCTGCGAGAGCGCGGCGGGCGGGGTGTCCGAGCCCATCGACCCCAGCGGCTCGGCGCCCTTCTGCGCCATCGGAGCCAGCAGCAGCGCCAGCTCCTCCTCGGTGTAGCCGAAGGTGAGCTCGCGGCGGACCACCGACTCGTGGCTCTGCACGACGTGCTCGCGGTCGGGCAGGCTGTCGAGGTTGAGCAGCCCGGCGTGCAGCCACTCGTCGTAGGCGCGCCCCCCGGCCAGCTCCGACTTGATCTCCTCGTCGTCGACGATGCGGCCCTGCTCGGTGTCGACCAGGAACATCCGGCCGGGCTGCAGGCGGCCCTTGGCCACCACCTCTTCCGGCTTGAGGTTGAGCACACCGGACTCGCTGGCGAGCACGACGCGGTCGTCGGCGGTCTGCCACCAGCGCGCCGGGCGCAGGCCGTTGCGGTCCAGCACCGCGCCGACCAGGCTGCCGTCGGTGAAGGTCACGCACGCCGGGCCGTCCCACGGCTCCATCAGGCTGGCGTGGAACTGGTAGAAGGCCTTGCGGGCCGGGTCCATCTCGGCATGGTTCTCCCACGCCTCCGGGATCATCATCAGCACCGCGTGCGGCAGGCTGCGCCCGCCCAGGTGCAGCAGCTCGAGCACCTCGTCGAACGACGCCGAGTCCGAGCCGTCCTCCGAGCAGATCGGGTACAGCCGCGAGAGGTCGCCGGGAATCAGCTCCGACTCCAGCAGCGCCTCGCGGGCGCGCATCCTGTTGCGGTTGCCGCGGATGGTGTTGATCTCGCCGTTGTGGGCCACGAACCGGAACGGGTGGGCCAGCGGCCACGACGGGAAGGTGTTGGTCGAGAACCGGCTGTGCACCAGGGCGATGGCACTGGTCAGCCGCTCGTCGCCCAGGTCGGGGAAGAAGGCGGGCAGCTGCTCGGTGGTCAGCATCCCCTTGTAGACCATGGTCCGGCTCGACAGCGACGGGAAGTACAGCTCCACGCCCTCGCGGGCAGCCTCCCGCTCGGCGCGCTTGCGCAGGCAGAACGCCGGCCGGTCCAGCTCGGCGCCCGCGCGGCCGTCCTCGGCGGCCACCAGCAGCGTGCTGAAGTGCGGCATGCAGCCCAGCGCGGTCTGGCCGACCCCGGCGGCCTCCGGCGCGATCGGCACCGCGCGCCAGCCGAGCACCCGCAGGCCCTCCTCGCCCGCGATCCGCTCGACCAGCTCCACCGCTCGAGCCCGCTCCCCCGCGTCGGCGGGCAGGAATGCCATCCCGGCCGCGTAGCGCTGCTGGCCGGAGTCGTCGGGCTCCGGGAGCCGCACCCCTGCCTCGGCCCGCAGCAGCTCGTCGGGGAGCTGGAGCAGGATGCCCGCACCATCACCGCTGGTGGGTTCGGCGCCCGCGGCGCCCCGGTGCTCGAGATTCGCCAACGCGGTCAGGGCATCGGCGACGATGCCGTGCGAACGCCGGCCGCGGATGTCGGCGACCATGGCGACACCACAGGAATCCTGTTCCGCGGCGGGGTCGTAAAGACCCTGCCGGGCGGGAATGGCAGAGAAGACCACTGCGCAGACCTCCCTAGTCGTACCGCGTGCTCAAGTCAGGAGACTTCGACTTCTGGGCACGGGACGACGCTGGCCCGCTCATGACCATCCGGAGATCGCAAGAGGCCCGGGCGAAATGAGTCACCCGTCGCGTCCGGAGTTTGTTCAAAATACTTTAACAGTCAAGATACCCAGAAGCAGCACTCTGGGAGTGATGCTGACCATCTTGTTCATACCGGCCTCCGTCGGTTAACCGAGGAGTCGCCGGCACGCCGGTTTGCACACTTCGTCACCAAATCTAGCCGCTGCGTCGCGATCCGCACAGCCCCAGTGCGCCAGGACACCCCCCGCTGGGACGTGCGTGGCGATCGTTTACTGATATCTTTCCTGCTCAGGGTAGCCGTGGTCGGGTGCCCGCGGACGCCAGCGGAAGCGAAACCCGGTGCGAACCCGGTGCTGTGCCGCAACTGTGATGGTCCCGGCGCAGCCCGGGGCCGAGCCAGGTCGCCTTGCGCGTGGCGTCGATGTCCGCCACTCCCGGTGCAGGGGTGCGGCGTCGGCCACCCGGCGCCGGACCGCACCGGCCGAACCGAGGGAAGTCATGACCGGGTTCCGCCGCCTCGCCGCGTTGCTGCTCGCCGCGCTCGCCCTGCTCGCCGGGGCCACAGCCTGCGCCACTCGTCCCCCGGCCGTCGATCCGCCCGGCCCGGTCGACGACCCGGCTTCGGCGTTCCCGGCGAAGGTGCAGATCCCCGGCCAGGAACCCGTGACGCTGGCCCAGCAGCCCAAGCGCATCGTCTCGCTCTCCCCCACGGCCACCGAGACCCTCTACGCGGTGGGCGCGGGCGACCAGGTCGTGGCCGTGGACCAGTTCTCCGACTTCCCGGCGCAGGCTCCCCGCACCGAGCTGTCGGCACTGAACTCCGACGCCGCCGCCATCGGCGGGCAGAACCCCGACCTGGTGATCGCGCCGGACAGCGCGACTGAGCTGGCCGAGGGACTGCGCGCGCTCGACGTGCCGGTGCTGCTGACCCCGGCGCCCGCGAGCCTCGACGACGCCTACCGCCAGATCGAGGTCATCGGTCAGGCCACCGGGCACACCAAGGCCGCCAAGAACCTCTCCGGACGGATGCGTTCGGACATCGAACGCCTGGTGGAGTCGACTCCCAAGCCCCCGCGCCCGCTGACCTACTACCACGAGGTCAGCCCGGATCACTACACCGCGACCTCGCAGAGCTTCGTCGGCAGCGTCTACGCCCTGTTCGGCCTCACCAACATCGCCGACCCGGCGGGCGGGCCGTTCCCGCAGCTGTCCGAGGAGCACATCGTGCAGGCCAACCCGGACCTGATCTTCCTGGCCGACACCAAGTGCTGCCAGGTGACCTCCGCCGCGGCCGCCGCGCGGCCGGGCTGGAACGCGCTGACCGCCGTCCGGGAGGGCCGCGTCGTCGAGCTGGACGACGACACCGCCGGGCGCTGGGGCCCGCGCGTGGTCGACCTGGTCCGCTCGATCAGCGAGGCCGTGAAGAAGACGCAGCACGGCTGATGCCCGTCACCGCGTTGCCGCGGACGCGGCTGCGCCCGTCCCACCTCCTGCTCGGCGTCGCCGCCCTGCTGCTGTGCGTGCTGCTGGCGGTGCTCACCGGTGCCGCCGAGCTCGGCTGGCAGCGGGTGCTCGGCGAGCTGGTCGCGCAGGTCACCGGCGGCATGTCCCCGCTGTCGGAGCGCGAGGCGGCGATCCTGTGGCAGCTCAGGGTGCCGCGCGTGTTGCTGGGCGCGCTGGTCGGCGCGGCGCTGGCGGTCTCCGGCGCGGCCTTCCAGGGCGTGTTCCGAAACCCGCTGGCCGACCCCTACCTGCTGGGATCGGCCGCCGGCGCAGGGCTCGCGGTCACCGTCGTGATCGCCGTCGCCCCGGAGCTGGCCGGCGGCATGTCGGTGCCGGTCCAGGTCGCGGCCTTCACCGGAGCGCTCGGCGGGGTCGGGCTGACCTGGGCGGTGGGCCGGGTCTCCGGCGCCGACACGGCCACGCTGGTGCTCGCCGGTGTCGCGGTGGGCGCGTTCCTCACCGCCGGGCAGACCTTCGTCCAGCAGCTGCGCCTGGAGTCGCTGGAGCAGGTCTACATGTGGATCCTCGGCAGGCTGACCACCACCGGCTGGCGGGAGGTGCTGCTCGTGCTGCCCTACCTCGCGGTCGCGGTGGTCGTGCTGTGCCTGTGCGGGCGGCTGCTGGACCTGCTGGGCACCGGCGACGAGGAGGCCGCGGCGCTGGGCGTGCGCCCGGGCCGGGTGCGTGCGCTGGTGCTGGTCGCGGCGTCGCTGGCCACCGCGGCGGCGGTGTCGGTGGCCGGGCTGATCGGTTTCGTCGGACTCGTCGTGCCACACCTGGTGCGGCTGGCCGTCGGCGGCGGCTACCGGGTGATCGTGCCGCTGTCGCTGCTGTTCGGCGGCGCGTTCCTGGTGCTGGCCGACATGCTCGCCCGCACCGTGATGGCGCCCGCGGAGCTTCCCATCGGCGTCATCACCGCGTTCGCCGGCGCGCCGTTCTTCGCCGTGCTGCTCTACGCCAGGAGGACCGCTTGAGCAGCCTCCAGACCCACGGCCTCTCGGCCGGGTACCGCCGCACCACCGTCGTCTCGGACGTGTCGGTCACGGTGGACAGCGGCGGCTGGCTGGGCATCATCGGCCCCAACGGCTCCGGCAAGTCCACCCTGCTCAAGGCGGTGGCGGGACTGGTGCGGCACGAGGGGCGCGTGGTGGTCGACGGCCGTGCGGTGGCCGGGCTGCGCCGCCGGGAACGCGCGCGGCTGGTCGGCTACGCCCCACAGATCCCGCAGCTCCCGGTCGGCATGACCGTCACCGACTACGTGCTGCTCGGTCGGACACCGCACCTGGGACCCCTGGGCCGCGAAGGCGCCAGGGACCTGGAGGTCGTCGGCGGGTTCCTGGAGCGGCTGGACCTCGACGGGCTCGCCGACCGGCAGCTGTCGACCCTCTCCGGCGGCGAACGCCAGCGCACCGTCCTGGCCCGCGCGCTCGCGCAGCAGGCGGGCGTGCTGCTGCTGGACGAGCCCACGACCGGACTCGACGTCGGACACGCACAGGCCCTGCTCGACCTGGTCGACGAACTGCGGCGGGAGCTCGGCACCACGGTCGTCATGACGCTGCACGACCTGACGCTGGCCGCGCAGTACGCGGAGCGCCTGCTGCTGCTCGACGGCGGCCGGGTCGCCGCCGAGGGCACCCCTGACGAGGTCCTGACCCCCACGACGCTCTCCGAGCGCTACACCGGTCGCGTCACCGTCCTGCACACGCCCGACGGCAACCCCGTCATCGCCCCGATCCGCGGCTGAGGCCCGTCGCAGCGGCCCTGGTCCGGCGCCCACCGGCGCGACCTCAGGCCCGCCGTGCGCGCCGGAACACTCGCGGCGCGAGCCGCGCACCCGCGCCGCGGCTCCGCCACCCCACCGCTACGCAAACGGCCTCTGAAACGTTCCTCAGCTCCGGCTCTCGCCGTCGCCGTTGGCGCGCTGCGCCTGCGCCTCCGGCTGCCCGCTCCCGGCCTCCGGCCGGTCGCGCTCCGCCTCCGGCTCGGCGGCGTCCGCGCCGCCGGCCCGCCGCTCGCCGTCCGCGGCTTCGCCGCCGGCGGCCTCCTCGGCCGGGGCGTCGTCGGACCGAGCCTCCGGCTCGTCCTCCTCGCCCGGCCTCGGCTTGCCGAGCAGCTGCGCCGGGTCCTCCCGCTTGCCGCGCACGACCAGCAGGTAGACCACGGCGAGGGCGAAGACGATGACCGAGGTGAAGACGTTGATCCGGATGCCGAACAGCGGCGTGGCCTCGTCGGTGCGCATCAGCTCGATCCAGAACCGGCCCGCGGTGTACCCGGCGACGTAGAGCGCGAAGACGCGGCCGCGACCCATCCTGAACTGGCGGTCGGCCCACACGATGAGCAGGCAGACGCCGACGTTCCACAGCAGCTCGTAGAGGAAGGTCGGGTGCACGACCGTGATCGGGGTGTGGTCGGCGGCGACCCCGGCGATCGGGTCGGAGAGGCCGGTCGCCGGGTCGATGCGCCGGTAGATCTCCAGGCCCCAGGGCAGCGTGGTCGGTCCGCCGTAGAGCTCCTGGTTGAACCAGTTGCCGAGGCGGCCGATCGCCTGGGCGAGCACGAGGCCGGGCGCGACCGCGTCGGCGAACGCGGGCAGCGGGACGCCGCGGCGGCGGCAGCCGATCCAGGCGCCGACGGCGCCGAGGGCGACCGCGCCCCAGATGCCGAGGCCGCCCTCCCAGACCTTGAGCGCGTCCAGCGGGTTGCGGTCCGGCCCGAAGTATTTGTGCCAGTCGGTCGCGACGTGGTAGAGCCGACCGCCCACCAGGCCGAACGGCACCGCGAACACCGCGATGTCGACGACCGTGCCCTTGCGGCCTCCGCGGGCGACCCAGCGCCGGTCGCCCCACAGGATCGCCACGACGATGCCTGCGATGATGCACAGCGCGTACGCGCGCAGGGGGAACGGGCCGATGTACCAGACCCCCTGGTCGGGGCTGGGGATGTTGGCCAGGAAGGCCGTCGCCGATGCGGGAACCGGGGCAGTCACGTCCCCAACCGTATCTGGCGCCCGGGTGGCGGCGGACGGTGGACCGGCGTAGCCGATAGCCAGTCGTGACCCCGGTGACCTGCCGATGACGTGTGCGCGGCGCGTTCGGAAACAGAACCGCAACCCGGCTGCCGCGGTGGAGCAATCCAGTCGAGTCATTTCCGGACGCGACCGGGACAATCACATCCGGCACAAACGCCGGTTGCCTGCTTCCCACTCGGGAAACAGGCAACCGGGAATCGCGTTCGATCAGTGGTGGAACCCGAAGCGGTGGTCGTCCTTGTGGTGGTCGTGGTGCCCGGTGCCCCACTTGGCGCGGTCGCACGCGTTGGTGGCGTGCCACGGGGCCACGTGGAGGTCGAGCAGCTTGTTCTTGCACTCCTCCCACCACTTGGCCTCGCCCGCCTCGCACGCCCACTTGAACGGGCGGTGCTTCTCGCCCCACACGTCGTAGTGCTCGGTGGCCAGGTAGTCGAGGCAGTGGGCAACCCTGGCCTGGGCCGGGGCCGCCAGGCCCAGCAGCATGCCGCCCGCGAAAGCAGTGCTCACCACGCCGGCGCACACCTTGCGCATAATCGAACTCATGGAGCTTCCTTTCTCGACCATCCCGAAATGGCATTGCGTCCATGATGTTGCGCCCGGAATTGCATGATCGCCATTACGCGGAGACCTGATCGACGGCATTTCGGCGAAAATCAGCGCTGAAATCACTTCGAATATGACCGGCCGCCGACGAAATTGTTCACACTTCGGTTTCCGGTGCACCCGAACAAGCAGCCGCGGAGCCCGGCGCGAACACGGTGAGTCGGCGATCGCTCCCTCCACCGGAGGAACAGTGGTCACCCTGAGGGTTGGACATTCCCCGGCAGAGGCGGGCGCCGGGGACCCACTCACCGGTAACCACGCCGGAAAGCCGACGCGTCGAGGCGCGCCGCACAGGCGCGCTGACACGTGCACAGGAGTCACACACGTGCGCACCCTGCCTTCGGCGCATCAACACACCGCGTGTCCGAAGCTCGGCACACGGATTCCCGAAGATCTACAGATCGCGCGTCAGGCGACCCGCGCACCCGCCGTCCGCGGGCCAACGGCCGTCCGGCTCGCCGTTCCCGGCGGTCAGCGGCTGCGAACGCCCCTGGCCAGTTCCGATGCCAGCGCCCGCACGCCCTCGACGCCCTCGCGCTCGGCGCGGTCGATGAACGCCGAGCCCACGATGACACCGTCGGCGAAGCCGGCGACCTCGGCGGCCTGCTCGCCGGAGCGCACGCCCAGTCCGACGCCGATGGGCAGGTCGGTGTAGGCGCGGGTGCGCTTGACCAGCCCCTCCGCCGCTGCGCCGACCGAGTCGCGGGCGCCCGTCACGCCCATGACCGAGGCGGCGTAGATGAAACCGGAGGCGGCCTTGGTGGTCATCTCCAGCCGCTGCTCGGTCGAGGACGGCGCGACCAGGAAGATCCGGTCGATGCCGTGCTCGTCGGTCGCGGCAATCCAGTCCTCCGCCTCGTCGGGCACCAGGTCCGGGGTGATGACCCCGAGCCCGCCGGCGGCCTTGAGGTCGCGGGCGAAGGCGTCCACGCCGTAGTGGTGCACCGGGTTCCAGTAGGTCATCACCACGGCGTTGCCGCCGCCGGAGGCGATCGAGGACACCACGTCGAACAGGTCGCGCACCCGGAAGCCGGCGCGCAGCGCCCGGTCGCTGGCGGCCTGGACGGTCGGGCCGTCGATCACCGGATCGGAGAACGGCAGACCGACCTCGACGATGTCGCAGCCCGGCTCGTCACCGGTGCCCGACAAGATCGCGCCGAGCAGCTCCTTCGAGCCCTCCACGGTCGGGTAACCGGCAGGGAGGTAGCCGATGAGCGCCGCGCGCCCCTCCTGCTTGCAGGAAGCGAAAACGTCGTGCAGGCTCACCGGTCCTTCTCCTGTTCCGCCTCGTCGACGAGGCCGAAGTACTTCGCGGCGGTGTCCATGTCCTTGTCGCCGCGGCCGGACAGGCTCACCAGGATGACCGCGTCCGGGCCGAGCTCCTTGCCGAGCTCGATCGCGCCGGCCAGGGCGTGCGCGGACTCGATCGCCGGGATGATGCCCTCGGTGCGCGAGAGCAGCTGGAAGGCCTGCATCGCCTCGTCGTCGGTGACCGCGCGGTACTCGGCGCGACCGGAGTCCTTGAGGTAGGAGTGCTCCGGCCCGACGCCGGGGTAGTCCAGGCCCGCCGAGATCGAGTACGCCTCGGTGATCTGGCCGTCGTCGGTCTGCAGCAGGTACGAGCGCGCGCCGTGCAACGTCCCGGGGGTGCCCTGGGTCAGCGTCGCGCCGTGCTCGCCGCTGTCGAGGCCGTGGCCCGCGGGCTCGAACCCGACCAGCCGCACGTCCGGGTCGTCGATGAAGCCGTGGAAGATGCCGATGGCGTTGGAGCCGCCGCCCACGCACGCGGCGACGACGTCGGGCAGCCTGCCGGTCAGCGCCAGCGACTGCTCCCGGGCCTCCTCGCCGATGACCCGGTGGAAGTTGCGGACCATGACCGGGAAGGGATGCGCGCCCGCCGCGGTGCCCAGCAGGTAGTGGGTGTCCTCGACGTTGGTGACCCAGTCGCGCAGCGCCTCGTTGATGGCGTCCTTGAGGGTGGCCGAGCCGGAGGGCACCGGGATGACCTCGGCGCCGAGCAGCCGCATCCGGGCCACGTTGAGCGCCTGGCGCTTGGTGTCGACCTCGCCCATGTAGATGACGCATTCGAGGCCGAGCAGCGCGCACGCGGTCGCCGTGGCGACGCCGTGCTGGCCCGCGCCGGTCTCGGCGATCACCCGGCGCTTGCCCATCCGCTTGACCAGCAGCGCCTGCCCGAGCACGTTGTTGATCTTGTGCGAGCCGGTGTGGTTGAGGTCCTCGCGCTTGAGCAGGATCCGCGCGCCGCCCGCGTGCTCGGAGAAGCGCTCGGCCTCGGTCAGCAGCGAGGGCCGCCCCGCATAGTCGCGCAGCAGGCGGGCCAGCTCGTCGACGTACTCCGGGTCGTGCTGGGCCTTCTCGTACTCGGCGGCGAGCTCGTCCTGGGCGGCGATCAGCGCCTCCGGCATGAACCGGCCGCCGTAGGGTCCGAAGTGCCCGCGCTCGTCCGGGTCGTGGCCTTCCGGCACGGGTTTGCCCGGACGGTGGGCGTGCGCGGTGTCCGCGCCGCTAGCGGGTGTCATCACTGCTCTCCTTCGGCTCGCGCCCACGACGTCTGCACAGGTGGATGGCCCTTCGGCGAACCGGTCCCCACCGTACTCGGGGACCGGTGCCGGGCACCGGCCAGGGCCGGTGCCTTGATCACCTGCTGGGGCGCGGGCAGGCCGGGTGGGAACCCGCGGTGACCAGCTGCGTCACCGCCGTCCTCGGGTTGTCGCTGGTGACCAGGCCCTCTCCGACAAGCACCGCGTCGGCGCCCGAGCCGGCGTAGGCCATCAGGTCGCTCGGGCCACGAACACCCGATTCAGCGACCTTGAGCACCTCGACCGGCAGCCCGGGGGCGATCCGGCCGAAGACGTCCCGGTCGACCTCCAGGGTGTGCAGGTTGCGGGCGTTGATGCCGATGACCTTGGCACCGGCCTCCAGCGCCCGGTCGGCCTCCTCCGCGGTGTGCACCTCGACCAGCGCCGTCATGCCCAGCGACTCGACCCGGTCCAGCAGCGCCTCCAGCGCCACCTGCTCCAGCGCGGCCACGATCAGCAGCACCATGTCCGCGCCGTGCGCGCGGGCCTCGTGCACCTGGTAGGGGCTGACGATGAAGTCCTTGCGCAGCAGCGGCGCGCTCACCTTGGCGCGCACCGCGTCGAAGTCGGCCAGCGAGCCGCCGAAGCGGCGCTGCTCGGTGAGCACGCTGATCACGCGCGCCCCGGCCGCCGCGTAGTCGGCCGCCAGCTCGGCCGGCTCCGCTATATCGGCGAGCTCGCCCTTGGACGGGCTGCGCCGCTTGACCTCGGCGATCACGCCCACGCCCGGGGCGTGCAGCGCGGCCATCACGTCCCTCGGCGGCGGAGCCGCCGCGGACCGCTGCTTGATCTCCTCGAAGGGAATCGCCGATTCCCGGACGGCCAGGTCCTCGCGAACACCGTCGATGATGGATTCCAGAACGCTCACGCGAACACCTCGCAGGCCGTGCCCCGACTACTCACCCGCAGGTTGTTGTATGCGCAGATGAACTCATTGCGCTCGATCACGACACTCCCCTTCCCGCCGTGCCGTCGCATGGCCGATGCTAAACCCGCCCTGTCCGGCCTCCGCCGAAGGGGTGGAACAACGTCCCTGCACAGCAAGGACCTTCGGCCCTTGCGCGGTGCCTACGAGCACCACCTGAACCGTTCCCGGACCTCGCCTGGACGGGTGAGTCAGCGGTCCTTGTCGACCGTCGGGTCCCGTCCCTCGTCGAGTGCGTCCCACAGCCTGCGGTCGGGATCCCGGCTCGCGCGCCGGGCCTCTCCCGGCGCCGAGTACCGCGCCCCCATCGCGGGCATCCGCCCCGCGCGCAGCACGACCAGCGCGCCCGCCACGACGAGCAGCGCGGCCGCGGCCGACATCAGCAGCGGTCCCGCCGGGTTCGAGGCGAACCCGGCGACCGGCACGCTGCCCGGCGGCACCTTCGGCCCCGTGTAGGCGAACCAACCCCCGACGTGCCAGTCGACCACGCGCCACACCAGCATGCCGCCCTCGGCCAGCACGAGCAGGCCGATCAGCCTGCGCAGCAAGCCGCCGGTGGCCAGGACCGCCGCGATGGCGGCGAGGGTGGCCAGCGCCAGCGGCACCAGCTCCGGCCGCAGCGCGCTGCCCGCCGGACCGGCCGTCAGCTCCTGGCCCAGCGGTGTCCGGTAGCGCTGGCTCACCCAGGCCAGCGCGCCCGCGCCCCACAGCATCGCCGCGGCGGCCAGCATCAGCAGCACCACCGACCACAGCAGCCTCGGCGAGGTGGCCGGACGGCTCTCAGATCCCTGCTCGGTCGTCAACCCTGTCTCCCGCCGCCGGATGGTGGTTGCCCGGCCGCCGCAGCGTCTGGGCGGTCGCCACCGCGTTGAGCACCGCGCGCGCCTTGTTCAGGCACTCCTGGTCCTCGGCCACCGGGTCGGAGTCGGCGACGATGCCGCCGCCGGCCTGCACGTAGGCCGTGCCGTCGCGCACCAGCGCGGTGCGGATCGCGATCGCGGTGTCGGCGTTGCCCGCGAAGTCGAGGTAGCCGACCACGCCGCCGTACTGGGCGCGGCGGGTCGGTTCGAGCTCCTCGATCAGCTCCAGGGCGCGCGGCTTGGGCGCCCCGGACAGGGTGCCCGCCGGGAAGCACGCCGCGACCGCGTCGAAGGCCGTGCGCCCCTCCGCGAGGGTGCCGGTCACCGTCGACACGATGTGCATGACGTGGCTGTAGCGCTCGATGCGGAAGAAGTCCACGACCTTCACCGACCCCGGCCGGCAGACCCGGCCCAGGTCGTTTCGGCCGAGGTCGACCAGCATCAGGTGCTCGGCGCGCTCCTTGTCGTCGTTGATGAGCTCCTTCTCCAGCAGCGCGTCCTCGTCCTCGTCGGCGCCGCGCCAGCGGGTGCCCGCGATCGGGTGCGTGGTGGCCTGGCCGTCGCGGACGGTCACCAGTGACTCCGGGCTGGAGCCGACGATGTCGAACGGGCCGCCGCCGTCGGGGTCCTCCAGGCGCAGCAGGTACATGTACGGGCTGGGGTTGGTGGTGCGCAGCACCCGGTAGACGTCCAGCGCGTCGGCGTCGGTCGCCATCTCGAACCGCTGCGAGACCACGACCTGGAACGCCTCGCCCGCGCGGATGGCCTCCTTGGCCTTCTCCACCGCCGCGTGGTGCTCGGACTCGGTGCGCTTGCGCACGAAGTCCGGGGCAGGCCGGGAGAACACCGCCACGGTGGGCTCGGAGGGCAGGAACAGCCGCTCGGTCATCTCGTCGAGCCTGCGGACCGCGTCGTCGTAGGCGGCGTCGACCCGCTCCGGGCTGTCGTCCCAGTTCACCGCGTTGGCGATCAGCGTGATGGTGCCCTCGTGGTGGTCCAGCGCGGCCAGGTCGGTGGCCAGCAGCATCACCAGCTCGGGGATCTCCAGGTCGTCCTCGGCCAGGTCGGGCAGCCGCTCCAGCCTGCGCACCGAGTCGTAGCCGAGGTAGCCGACCATGCCGCCGGTCAGCGGCGGCAGCCCCGGCAGCGGGTCGGTGTGCAGCAGCTTGACCGTCTCGTTGAGCGCCACCAGCGGGTCGCCGCCCTCGGGCAGCCCGACCGGCGGCGTGCCGGTCCAGCGCGCCTCGCCGTCGCGGACCGTCAGGGCGGCGGCGCTGCGCACGCCCACGAACGACCATCGGGACCAGGAGCGGCCGTTCTCGGCCGACTCGAACAGGAACGTGCCCGGCCGGTTGCCCGCGAGCTTGCGGTACACGCCGAGCGGGGTCTCGTCGTCCGCGAGCAGCCGCCGCACCACCGGGATCACCCGGTGGTCCGCGGCAAGCGCGCGGAACTCCTCGCGTTCTGGACTGATCTTGCCGATGTCGCCGCCCACCATGCCCCAATTGTGCCGTCCGCCAGGGCGGGCGCCGCGCGCAGCCCGGCTTTGCACCCCGAAGCGGCCGACCGCGAGGATGGCGGGGTGAGCGGTGGCATCGAGGAGGAGGCGCCCAGGCGCCGGGGACGGCGGCGCAGCGGCGAGGACACCAGGGCGGCGCTGGTCTCGGCGGCCCGGGAGGTGTTCATCGAGCAGGGCTACGACGGGGCGACCGTGCGGGCCATCGCCACCAGGGCGGGCGTGGACGCGGCGATGGTCAACCACTGGTTCGGGGGCAAGGCGGGGCTGTTCACCGCCGCGGTGTCGATCCCGGTCAACCCGGCCGAGGTGCTGCCCAAGATCCTCGACGGCCCGCGGGACCGCGTCGCCGAGCGGATGGTGCGCACCTTCGTGACGGTGTGGGACCGCGAGGGCGGCGGCGCGTTCGCGGCGCTGGTGCGCAGCATCGCGACGCAAGAGACGGCGGTGCGCATGCTGCGGGAATTCATCACGACTGTGCTCTTCGGCGGTCTGGTCCGGGAGCTCGGCATGGACCGGGCGGAGCTGCGTGCGTCGCTGTGCGCGTCGCAGGTCGTCGGCCTGGGCATGGTCCGCTACGTCGCGGCGCTGGAGCCGATCGCGTCGGCCGACGCCGAGACCGTCGTGGCGGCGGTGGCGCCGAACCTCCAGCGCTACCTGACCGGCGACCTGTCGGACGTGCCGTCGTAGCGGCGCCGCCGCCCGGGTCTGACGGCGTGGCGCCTCGGGACAAGATCGTCTGCCGCGCCTTCGGCGGTCCGGCCCGCCGGCCGGAGGTCGCCCGTCGCCGTCAGCCCTCCGCCAGCAGGACGTCGGCGTCGAAGCAGGTGCGGTCGCCGGTGTGGCAGGCGCCGTCCACCTGGTCCACGACCAGCAGCACCGTGTCGCCGTCGCAGTCGAGCCGGACCTCGTGCACGTACTGGGTGTGCCCGGACGTCTCGCCCTTGACCCAGTACTGCTGCCTGCTGCGGGAGTAGTAGGTGCCCTTGCGGGTGGTCAGCGTGCGGTGCAGGGCCTCCTCGTCCATCCAGGCCATCATCAGCACCTCGCCGGTGCCGCGCTGCTGGGCCACCGCCGCGACCAGGCCCTCGGAGTTGCGCTTGAGCCGGGCGGCGATCGCCGGGTCCAGGCCGCTGCTCATCGAACCGTGATCCCTTCCGCGCGCATGGCGTCCTTGACCTCTCCGATGCGGAGCTGGCCGAAGTGGAAGACGCTGGCCGCGAGCACCGCGTCGGCCCCGGCGCGCACGGCGGGCGCGAAGTGCTCGACCGCACCGGCGCCGCCGCTCGCGATCAGCGGGACGTCGACGGCCTCCCGCACGGCGCGGATCATCTCCAGGTCGAACCCGGCCTTGGTGCCGTCGGCGTCCATGGAGTTCAGCAGGATCTCCCCGACGCCCAGCTCCTGGCCCCTGGCGGCCCACTCCACCGCGCAGATGCCGGTGCCCCGGCGCCCGCCGTGGGTCGTGACCTCGAAGCCCGAAGCGGTCGGCTCACCACCCTCGGGCACCCGGCGCGCGTCCACCGACAGCACCACGCACTGGGCGCCGAAGCGCTGCGAGGATTCGCGCAGCAGCTCGGGGCGCGCGATCGCGGCGGTGTTGAGGCTCACCTTGTCGGCGCCCGCGCGCAGCAGGCGGTCGATGTCCTCGGGGCTGCGCACGCCGCCACCGACGGTCAGCGGGATGAAGACCTGCTCGGCGGTGCGGCGCACCACGTCGAAGGTCGTCTCGCGGTTCGAGGACGAGGCGGTGACGTCCAGGAAGGTCAGCTCGTCGGCGCCTTCGGCGTCGTATGCCTGGGCCAGCTCGACCGGGTCACCCGCATCGACGAGGTTGGTGAAGTTGACGCCTTTTACGACCCGCCCCTGGTCGACGTCCAGGCAGGGGATCACACGCACCGCGACGGCCATACAACCAGGGTAGAGAGGGCGTCGGGCGGCCGGAGCAGGAGGCTACGGTGAGCGGATGGACAAGGTCACCCGCATCCTCGCCGACTCCCGCTACCTGCTGCTGACCACGTTCCGCCGCAACGGAAAGCCGGTGCCCACCCCGGTGTGGGTCGTCGGCGACGGCGGCAGCCTGGCGGTCTGGAGCGACGCCGAGTCCGGCAAGGTCAAGCGGATCCGGCGGGAGCCGGGCGTCGAGCTCGCGCCGTGCGACGCGCTCGGCAAGCCGCACGGGGAGCCCGTGCGCGGGCGGGCCATCGTGCTCGACCCCTTCGAGCTGGAGCGGGTGCAGCGCCTGCTGACCCGCAAGTACGGCCTGGCCGGGCGGGCGTACCTGGCGGCCGGCCGCCTGCGCCGCGACCGCCCGGAGATGGTCGCGGTCTCCATCACCGTCGGCGGCTGACCACGGGCCGGGCGGCGATCCGGGCCGTCGACTCGGCAGGGCTTGCGGCGTCGGCCCTGGCCCGGCCCGGCCTGATCGGTGCCCTCGCGCGAACGGCCCTCCCCGCCCGTCCCGGGCTGTGAAAGGGCCGTTCGCTTCCGTGGTCGACGCCGGCGGCCGAGGTCCCGGCCCCGCCGGGTCGGTCAGCGCATCACCACGGGCCGGCCGTGGCCGCCTGCGGGAGGGGCTTCGGCGGCACCGCCGGGCAGTGCGAGCCTTCCGGCGGCATCCGCAGGTCGATCAGGTACCGGTCGGCCGCACCGGTTGTGCACTCGCTGCGCGAGTAGACGCCGTGCCCCCAGCCGTCGTAGGTGAGCAGCGTGGACTGCTCGATCTGGGCGTTGACGTTCCTGGCCCAGTTGTAGCCGGTGGAGGGGTCGTGCAGGGCGTTCATGATCAGGACCGGCGGCGTGCCGCCGAGGTCGGGGTCGTGCGGCGGGTTGCCGGCGCGGATCGGGAAGTCCACGCAGTGCAGCGCCGGCGCACCGACGCCGAAGCGGACGTGCGGGGCGTTCTCGCGCTGGGCCTTCCACAGCTCCGCGTACTCCTCGGCCGAGCCGACGCGGAAGTCCTGGTCCGAGCACACCATCGGCAGTGCCGAGGGCAGCGTCCGCGGCTCGGCCACCGCCACGGGACCGGTCGTCTCCGAGAAGCTCTTGAGCCTGTCGGCGAGTTGCTCCCACATCGGTTCGTAGAGGGCCGACACGGTCAGCTGGGTGAGCCGCTCGGGCGCCAGCGGCTTCGACGGGTCCTGCGGATCGGTCAGCTCGCCGCGCTCGGCACGGGCGTAGAGGTCGTCGAAGAAGGCGCCGACGTCCCGGCCGTGCAGCGCGCAGCGCTCCTCGGACTCGCACCACCGGACGAACTCGTTGAAGGAGTCCTCCGCGGTCGCGGCCTGGGTGGTGAGGAACTCGCGCGGGCTCAGGTTGTGGTCGAACACGCTGTCCAGCACGAGCGCCCGCACCCGCGTGGGGAAGTTCTCGGCGTAGGCCTGGCCGGTCTGCGTCCCGTAGGAGATCCCGTACAGGCTGATGCGCTCCTCGCCCAGCGCGGCGCGCAGCGCGTCGATGTCATGGGCGACGCTGACCGTGTCGACGTGGTCGAGCAGCGGGCCCGTCAGCTCGCGGCAGCTCTCGCCCAGGCGCTTGTTGTAGTCGCGCACCACCTCGAAGTGCTGCGGGTCGTCGGACACGAGCGGCGGCGGCTGCTCGACCAGCTCGGCATCGCACCTGATCTGATCGGGCAGGCCGACGCCGCGAGGGTCGAAGCTGACGATGTCGAACCGCGCGGCGACCTCCGGTGAGAAACGTGAGCCGCCGACCACCTCGGCGACACCGGAGCCGCCCGGGCCACCGGGCATGTGCACCAGCGTGCCGATGCGCGCGCCCGGGTCGGTGGCGGGTTGGCGTGCCACCGGGATGGTGACGGTCGGTCCGTCCGGTCGGGACCAGTCGACGGGCACCCGCATCGTTGCGCACTGGACCTGCGGGTTCTGCTCGCAGGGCTGCCAGTCGACGGCGGTCTGCGGCGCGGGTGTCCCGGCGGCCGGGGCGGCGAGTGCGGGCGCGGCGCTCGCGGTCACCGCGGCCAATGCCAGCAGCGCCCCCAGCGCGGGCGTTCGTCGTCTCCGCAAGGCAATCTCCTCGGATCACGGTGTGGATCCGCCGGTCGGATCCACACCGTGATCTTCGAGGCGCGAGTGCCCCCGCAAGATCAGGTTGTTCCCGGGAGAAGTCCCGGAGACGTCCCTTAAGAGAGCAGCCGCGTGTGCTCCGGGAAGACGAGGGAAGCCGGACGGCCGCCGGAGTCACGCCACGTCGATCTCCGCGGTGACGTCATGGTCAGGCCAGGCAGCGGCGTCGTCAGGCGGCGTTGCCGTCGGGGTGGTGTCGGCATCGGGCGGCGTTGTGTTCAGGCCCGGCTCGACATCACCGTCAGCCCGGCGTCGTCGATGCCGCTCGGTCAGCGGACTGCGGCGGCTCGGCGGGCCGCGACTGCTCCGTCAGCGGACCGCGGCGAGGGCCTCTTCGAGGGTGAAGTTGCCCGCGTAGAGGGCCTTGCCCACGATCGAGCCCTCCAGGCCCTCGCCGGCCAGCCGGGACAGCTCGACGAGGTCGTCCACACTGGACACACCGCCGGACGCGATGACCGGGGCGTCGGTGCGGGAGCAGACCTCGCGCAGCAGAGCCACGTTCGGGCCCTGGAGGGTGCCGTCCTTGCTGACGTCGGTGACGACGTAGCGGCGGCAGCCCGCGGCGTCGAGCCGGGCCAGGACCTCCCAGAGGTCGCCGCCGTCGGTGGTCCAGCCGCGCGCGGCGAGCCGGTGGCCCTGCTCGGTGATCCGGACGTCGAGCCCGACCGCTACGCGGTCGCCGTACTCGGCGACTACGCGGTCCGCCCAGTCGGGGTTCTCCAGGGCGGCGGTGCCGAGGTTCACGCGCTCGCAGCCGGTGGCCAGCGCCGCCTCCAGCGAGGCGTCGTCGCGGATGCCGCCGGAGAGCTCGACCCGCACGTCGAGCTTGGCGACCACGTCGGCCAGCAGCTCGCGGTTGGAGCCGCGGCCGAAGGCGGCGTCGAGGTCGACCAGGTGGACCCACTCCGCGCCCGCGCGCTGCCAGGCCAGCGCGGCCTCCAGCGGATCCCCGTAGGAGGTCTCGGTACCGGCCGCGCCCTGAACGAGGCGGACCGCCTGGCCATCGGCGACGTCAACGGCGGGAAGCAGGGTGAAACTCACGCCGCAGACCCTACCGCCTGCCGCGGAACCACCGGTCCTGAGGTGTTTGCGGAGGTCGGGAGGCCGGTCGGTCCCGACCCGCGGCTTGCGGTCGGCACGCCTCGGCGTGGGTCTCCGACTCCGACAGCTTCGACCCCGCGTATCGGACGTCAGTCGGAGATCCCGGAGCGAGAAGGCAGCTGAGGTTCCGCCAAGCACCCCACTACACAAGCCACACCTGGAGCACGTCCTAGCGCCGGCGGCGGCCGGAGCGGACCGCGGCGACCACCGGTACCGCGAGCACAACCAGGACCAGCAGGAGGATCAGCCAGCCGGGGAGTCCGGCCTGCGCGAGGTAGGTCGAGGCGAAGCCGAGGACCATGCCCACCGCCAGCAGCAGCGCGATGGCCTTGACCACGCCGTCGCGCCGCATGAGGCCATGACGTCGGGTCACAGGCTGCCCAGCCAGTTGCGCAGCAGGACCGCGCCCGCCTCCCCCGACTTCTCCGGGTGGAACTGGGTCGCCGAGAGCGCACCGTTCTCCACGGCCGCGACGAACGGCTCGCCGTGCTCGGCCCAGGTGACCAGGGGCGCGGGCAAGGCACCTCCGGAATCCGGCATCTCCCACTTGCGCACCCCGAACGAATGCACGAAGTAGAAGCGGGTCTCCGGGTCGAGACCGGCGAAGAGGATGCTGTCCTGCGGCGCGGTGACGGTGTTCCAGCCCATGTGCGGCAGGACGTCGGCCTCGATGCGCTCGACGACGCCCGGCCACTGGCCGCAGCCTTCGGTGGGCACGCCGTGCTCCACACCCCGGTCGAACAGCACCTGCATGCCCACGCAGATGCCGAGCACCGGCCGGTCACCGGCGAGCCGGTGGTCGATGATCTTGTCGCCACCGGCGGCGAGCAGGCCCCGCATGCAGGCGGCGAACGCGCCCACCCCGGGCACCACCAGCCCGTCGGCCTCCATCGCGGCACGGTGGTCGGAGGTCACCTCGACGTCGGCGCCGACCCGCTGCAGAGCGCGCTCGGCCGAACGGAGGTTGCCTGATCCGTAATCGAGTACGACGACACGTGCCACGCGCTCAGGCTACCTGCAGGTCGCGACCGGGAAGACACCCGGCAACGGAGACCTCGAACCGGGTAAAGCACGAAGATCTCACCCGGGCACGAGGACCCCGTACCGGACAGCAGTCCCCCGGGCACCGAGACCTGCCCCGGACGGCATCGGCCTCGCCCAGCTACCGCGCCCCTGCCAGGAACGAACCGACCGCCGCGCGGATCGCGCTCGGGCCGAGCCCGTGCGCCACCTCGTGCTCCTCGGCGGTGCCGTACGCGCGCAGCTCGGCGTCGCGCCGCACGCCCAAGGCGAGGACGCGGTGCGGGATGTCGGGCAGCGCGTCGGCGACCGCGTGCGTCGAGGTTCCCGCGAGGTAGGGCTCCACCAGGACGACGTCCGGCCGTGCGCCCAGCACCGCGTGCCGCAGGCCGGTCGAGTCGAAGGGCCGCACGGTCGCCGCGTAGAGCACCGTCACGTCGAGCCCGGCTGTGGCGGAGAGGACCGGACGCAGCATCGGGCCGACCGCCAGGACGACGCCGTCCCGGCCTTCCCTCACACGGTGCCAGCCCGGCCCCCGCGCCACCGGTTCGGAGTTGGCCCGCTCGGAGAGCCGGACGTAGACGGGGTCGTCACCGGGCAGCGCCGCCCGCAGCAGCTCCGCCGCCTCCTCGGGGTGGCCCGGCACGTGCACGGTCCAGCCGGGCAGCGTGTCCAGGAGCGCCACGTCGCCCGGGGCCATGTGCGTGCGCCCTGCCCCGGGGTAGTCGTACGACGCGCCGGTGCTCACGACGACCGCCCCCACGCCCTGGTGGTTGAGGTCGAGCTTGAGCTGCTCGAAGGGGCGTTCCACCAGGAACGGCGTGATCGAGTGCACCACCGGCCGAAGACCGGTCAGCGCCATCCCGCCCGCCACGCCGATCATGGCCTGCTCCCGGATGCCGACGTTGACCACGCGGTCCGGGTGGCGGCGGGCGGCGTCGGCGAAGCGGTCCGCGGAGATCTCCGCGAGCACCACCGCCAGCCTGGGGTCGGTGTCGAGCGCGGCGGCGACGGTGTCGACGAACGCCTCGCGCATGGTCGTCTTCTCAGCGATCGCGGTCATGTCCCGGTTCATCCCTTCGGCTCGACCTCGGCGACCACCACGAGCGGGCGGTCGGGGCGGGTGTCGGTGAGCGCCTCGCGCAGCGCGTCGTGGTCGCGGCCGTCGACGGTGCGCTGCGCCCAGCCCTCGCGGGCGAAGCGCTCGCCGATCCCGCCCGGCCAGCCGTAGCTCGCCGAGGCGTTGTCGACGACGACGGCGGTGAGCTGTCCGAGCCCGCGGCGTCCCGCGACGGCGATGGCCTCGTGGTTGCTGCCCTCGTCGAGCTCGGCGTCGCCGACCAGCACCACCACGCGCGGGTCGCGCCGCCCGCGGGCGCGCAGGCCCAGCACCACGCCGAGGGCCAGCGGCAGCCCGTGGCCGAGCGAGCCGCTGCCGATCTCCACGCCGGGCACGAGCATCCGGTCGGGGTGGTGCCCGAGCACGGAGCCGAACTCGGCGAACCGGCGCAGCTCGGAGCGGTCGAAGAAGCCCTTGGCGGCGAGCACGGCGTAGTAGGCCATCGGACCGTGCCCCTTGGACAGCAGGAAGCGGTCGCGGTCGGGGTCGTCGGTCCGCTGCGGGCCGACCGCGAGCACCTGGTCGTAGAGCACCCAGAGGACGTCGAGGGTGGAGGTCGCGGCGGGCTCGTGCTTCTCGTCGCCGGTCATCTCGCTCATCAGCGCACCGAGATCGGCGTAGCCGTACCCGGGCGCGGTCGTGATCGTCATGCGACCAGCGTGAAACTTCGAGTTCACTGGAGGTCAAGTGGAAATACTTCGACCTCGGTCGAGGTTTCACCTAACCTGGCGATGTGTCGAAACTACCGAAGCTCCTCACCATCGGCGAAGTGTCCTACCGCAGCGGTGTCGCCCAGACCGCGCTGCGCTTCTACGAGCAGCGCGACCTGATCACCGCCACCCGCACCAGCGGCAACCAGCGGCGCTACGACCGCACGGTGCTACGCAGGCTGGCGTTCATCCGCGCCGCGCAGCGGGTGGGGCTGAGCCTCGAGCAGATCGCCGAGGCGCTCTCGACGCTGCCCGCCGACCGCGCTCCCGGCAAGGCCGACTGGTCGCGGCTGTCGCGGAGCTGGCGCGACGAGCTCGACGCCCGCATCGAGGGGCTGCAGAAGCTGCGCGACAACCTCACCGGCTGCATCGCCTGCGGCTGCCTGTCGCTGCGGACCTGCGCGCTGAACAACCCCGACGACATCGCCATGGACCGTCTCGGCCCGGGCCGGACGCTGCTGCAACCGGCCGGCGACGGCTGCTGACGCCGGTACCGATTCACCGGTTCGTGATTTCGCAGGTCGGCGAGTACACCGAGGACGGCACTTGCGCGCGCCCGGGACGGAACCCGACGACCGACCCGCTGTGCTGGTCGTAGGTCGGGGTCGACCACAGCAACGACTCGCTGGTGACCGGTGAGTACGTCAGCGGCAAACCGGGCGGCCGGGTGGTGCGGTGGCCGATCGACAAGGCGGGTGCCGCCACCTTCACCAGGGCGAGGACCGCCACTGGTAGGTCATCTCGGGCCGGCCGACGCCGCCGTACTGCGGTTGCCGGTCGGCCATCCCGTTGCCCACCAGGTACTCCAGATACCGGCGGGCCGTCACGCGGGAGACGCCGGCCGACTCCCCGACCGCACCCGCCGACGCGCCGTCCGGCGCCTCGCGCAGCGCGGAGACGACGGCCGCCAGCGTCTCCTCCCCCATCCCCTTGGGCAGCGGGGTGCGGTCGGTGCCGCGCAGCGCCGAGAAGGCGCGGTCGATCTCGGCCTGTCCGCTGGCGTCCCGGTCGTCGCTGAGGCTGGCGCGGAACCGGGCGTAGTCCTCCAGCTTCTCGCGCATGGCGGCGAAGGTGAACGGCTTGAGCAGGTACTGCACGACACCGCTGGCGATGGAGGCGCGCACCACCTTCAGGTCCCGCGCCGAGGTCACCGCGATGACGTCGGGGCCGCTTCCGGCGGTGCGCAGCGCGCGGGCGACCTGCAGGCCGTCGATGTCGGGAAGCCCGAGGTCGAGCAGCACCAGGTCGACCCCGGTCTTCTCCAGGAAGCGCAACGCGTCCTGGCCGGTGCGGACCCGGCCGGCGACCTCGAAGCCCTCCACCCGATCGACGTAGTCCGCGTGGGCCTCGCCGACCAGCGGGTCGTCCTCGACCACCAGAACCCGGATCACCGCGCGCCCGCCTCCGGTCCGGCCGGGAGGCGCACGGTGAAGACCGCACCGCCGTCGTCGCCGACCTCCACGGTGCCGCCGTAGCGGCGCACGCTCTGGCCGACCAGCGCCAGCCCGAGCCCCCGCGATCCGTCCTTCGTGGACCATCCGCGCTGGAAAACGCGTTGCGCCGCCTCCGGATCGATGCCCGGTCCGTTGTCGGCGACCCGGATCATCAGTTCCGCGCCCGTCCTCCTGGCGGTCACCACCACCTTCGGGTCGGCGGCGTCCTGGGTGGCCTCCACGGCGTTGTCGATCAGGTTTCCGAGAATGGTGACCAGGTCGCGCGAGTCGACCTGGCCGCTCACCGAGTCGTCGATCTCGGTGTCCTCGCTGAGCACGACCTCCACACCCCGCTCGCTCGCCTCCGCGCTCTTGCCGAGCAGGACCGCCGCCAGCACCGGCTCCGACACCGCGCCCACCACGCGGTCGGTGAGCTGCTGGGCGAGCTCGAGCTCGGCGGTGGCCAGGCCCGCGGCCTCCTCGGCCCGCCCCAGCTCGATCAGCGAGACGACGGCGTGCAGCCGGTTCGCCGACTCGTGGGCCTGCGAGCGCAGCGACTCCGAGAAGCCGTGCAGGGTGTCGAGCTCCCCGCTGAGCGCCTGGAGCTCGGTGTGGTCCCGCAGGGTCACCACGCTGCCGAGGTCGCGGCCCCCGCTGCGCACCGCCGAGGAGTTGACCAGCAGCACGCGGTCGTCGGTCAGGTGGACCTCGTCGCGCACGGCGTGCCCGGATGCCAGGTCGTCGGCCAGCTGTTCGGGCAGCCCCAGCTCCGAAACCAGCGCTCCCTCCACCTCGGACGGCTGTGCGGACAGCAGGAAGGCGGCGCCGTCGTTGCACAGGGTGACGCGTCCGGACGGCGAGACGAGCAGGAGACCTTCGCGCACCGCGTGCAGGATCGCGTCGTGGTACTCGTACATCCGGCTCAGCTCGGCCGGGGTGAGCCCGTGGGTGTGGCGGGCGAGCCGCCTGTTGACCAGGTATGTCAGCGCCCCGCCCATGGCCAGCGCGGCTGCCGCGACCAGCACCAGCGCGGTCACGTGGCCCCGAACCTCGGCGGTGAGCACCCGCATGTGGATGCCGACCGACACCAGTCCGCGCACCTGCCCGCCGTCGCCGAAGACCGGGACGACCGCGCGCACCGACGGCCCGAGCGAGCCGGTGTAGGTCTCGGTGAACACCAGTCCCGTGCGGGCCTGGTCGATGTGGCCGATGAACGGCCGGCCGATGCGGGTGGGGTCGGGGTGGGTGTAGCGGATGCCCTCCGGCGTCATGATCGTCACGAACGCGACACCGGTGGCGGTGCGCACGTCCTCGGCGAGCGGCTGGAGCTCGGCGGAGGCGTCCGGGCGGCCCATCGCGGCGCGCACCGCGGGCAGCGACGCGACGGCCCGCGCCACCGACACGACCTCGCCGGTGGCGGCGTCCTCGGCCTGGCGCCGCGCGTCGTACCAGGACAGCGCCGCGCCGCCGAGCACGACGAAGGCCACCACCACGATCTGCAGCACGAACAGCCGCCTGGACAGGCTCCAGCCGCGGCCGGGCCGGTTCCGCGTCAGTTCCACGTGCACATCGGCTTCCTCCCACGGCTCCGGGGCGGGCGGCGACACCAGCAGGTGACCGGGCGGGCGGTGGGCGAGGCCACCGGCACCCGCGGCCACCGGACCGGCAGCCGCGCCCGCGGCCCGGGCGGGCAGGTCGTGGCCGGTTTCCGGCGGTCCGGCACCGCCCGCGCAGACGCCGCGACACCGGGTCCGACCTGCGCTCGGGCCCAGCGCGCACCCTACTCCGCGACGCCGCGATCGGACGCCGGTCGTTGTGAACACAATGAACACAAGCGTGACGGGGCCGATATCCAGCGCCGATAGTCTCATCCCAACACCGGCCGTGACCTGCGCCACGGCCGAGCAGACTCAAACGCCCGGTAGTCCAGTAGGAGATCAACTGTGGCAAGCAAAGACGCTGCGCCGCCCGGCACCCGCCGCCGGGACCGGACCCACTACCTCTACATCGCCGTGATCGTGGCGGTGCTGGCAGGCATCGCGGTCGGATTCGCCGCCCCGGACCTCGGGGTCGCCCTGAAACCACTGGGCACCGGGTTCGTCGACCTGATCAAGATGATGATCTCGCCGGTCATCTTCTGCACCATCGTGCTCGGCGTGGGAGGCGTCCGGAAGGCCGCCAAGGTCGGCAAGGTCGGCGGCCTCGCGCTGGGGTACTTCATGGCCATGTCGCTGGTCGCGCTGATCATCGGCCTGATCGTCGGCAACTTCCTGCACCCCGGCGAGGGCCTGCAGATCACCGACTCGCTGCGCGGCCAGGGCCAGGACCAGGCCGGTGAGGGAGCCAAGTCCACCACCGAGTTCCTGCTCGGGATCATCCCGGACACGCTGGTCTCGGCGCTGACCGAGGGCGAGGTCCTGCAGACGCTGCTGGTCGCCCTGCTCGCCGGTTTCGCGTTGCAGGCCCTGGGCGACAAGGGCGCGCCGGTCCTGCGCGGCATCGAGCACGTCCAGCGCCTGGTGTTCAAGATCCTCGCGATGGTGATGTGGGCGGCCCCGGTCGGCGCCTTCGGCGCGATCGCCGCGGTGGTCGGCGCGACCGGCGTGGACGCGCTCAAGGGCCTCGCCGTGATCATGTTCGGCTTCTACCTGACGTGCCTGCTGTTCGTCTTCGTGATCCTCGGCCCGCTGCTGTGGTTCGCCGCCCGGGTGAGCCTGTTGAAGCTGCTGCGCTACCTGGGACGTGAGTTCCTGCTGATCGTCTCCACCTCGTCGTCGGAGGCCGCGCTGCCGCGGCTGATCGCGAAGATGGAGCACCTCGGCGTGAGCAAGCCGGTCGTCGGCATCACGGTGCCCACCGGGTACTCGTTCAACCTCGACGGCACCGCCATCTACCTCACGATGGCCTCGCTGTTCATCGCCAGCGCGATGGGCGACCCGCTGACGATCGGCGAGCAGATCTCGCTGCTGCTGTTCATGATCGTGGCCTCCAAGGGCGCGGCGGGCGTGAGCGGCGCGGGCCTGGCCACCCTGGCCGGCGGCCTGCAGTCGCACCGCCCCGAGCTGCTCGACGGCGTCGGCCTCATCGTCGGCATCGACCGCTTCATGTCCGAGGCCCGCGCACTGACCAACTTCGCGGGCAACGCGGTGGCCACGGTGCTGATCGGATCCTGGACCAAGGAGATCGACCGCACCCAGGTGCAGCGCGTGTTCTCCGGCGCGGACCCGTTCGACGAGCAGTCCTTCGCCGACGATTCCGACGGCGGGGGTTCCGGCGGCGAGGAGAAGCCGCCCGCGGGCGAGCAGACCGCGAAGGTCGGCGCCGACAAGTAGTCGCGCAGACCGCGAAGGGGGCGTCCGGGTGGGCGCCCCCTTCGACGTTCGCGCGCGGCGGACTGCGCCCGGTGGCCGTTCGGGCGATCCTGTGCGCTACCGGCGGCGCGCGGTGTCGATCCGCGCGCTCCCCGTTCGTACAGGGGGTGGGACGCCGGCACGGGCCGGCGGCCGAGCCGAGGAGAGCCGACGATGAAGCACTACCTGCTGAGCGTGTACCAGTCCGCCGGGGACCCGCCCCCGCCCGAGGTCCTCGACCCGGTCATGCGCGATGTCGACGCCGTCAACGACGAGATGCGCGCCGCGGGGGCGTGGGTGTTCGCCGGCGGGCTGCACCCGCCGAGCACCGCGACAGTGCTGCGGTCGCAGGGCTCCGGAGTGCTCACCACGGACGGGCCGTTCGCCGAGGGCGAGGAGCCGCTGGGCGGCCTCGCCGTCATCAGGGCAGCCGACCTCGACGAGGCGCTGCGGTGGGGGCGCGAGCTCGCCCGCGCCACGACGCTGCCGATCGAGGTCCGCCCCTTCCACGACGAGCCCGAAAGCTGACCGCGGGCCATGCGGGAGGTTTCGCCGGCGGACGTCGAGCGCGTGTTCCGCGAGGAGTACGGGCGCGCCGTCGCAGTGCTCGCGGGCGTCTGCGGCGACATCGACCTCGCCGAGGAGGCCGTGCAGGAGGCATTCGCCGAGGCGGTCCGGCGCTGGCCTTCGTCCGGGCTGCCGCCCAGCCCCGCGGGCTGGATCATCACCACCGCCCGCAACCGCGCGATCGACCGGCTGCGGCGCGAGTCCACGCGCAAAGACCGGCACGCCCAGGCCGCCCTGCTGCACGCCCGCGACGAAGATCCCGAGGAGGGGCCAGTGCGCGACGACCGGCTGCGCATGATCTTCACCTGCTGCCACCCGGCGCTGTCCACGAACGCACAGGTCGCGCTCACGCTGCGGCTGCTGGGCGGGCTCACCACCGCCGAGATCGCCCGGGCGTTCCTGGCGCCGGAGCCGACCATGGCGCAGCGGCTGGTCCGCGCCAAGGGCAAGATCCGCGACGCCCGTATCCCCTACCGCGTGCCTGCCGAGGCCGAACTGCCGGACCGGCTGCGGTCGGTGCTCGCGGTGGTGTACCTGGTGTTCAACGAGGGCCACACCGCCAGCTCCGGCGAACGGCTCGTCCGCGAGGACCTGTGCGCGGAGGCGATCCGGCTCGGCAGGCTGCTCGCCGAGCTGATGCCCGACGAGCCCGAGATGCTGGGACTGCTCGCGCTGATGCTGCTCGTCGAGTCCCGGCGGGCGGTGCGCACCACCTCCGACGGCGCCCTGGTGCGTCTGTCCGAACAGGACCGCGCACGCTGGGACCGGGCGCTGGTCGCCGAGGGGCAGGCCATCGTCCGGCGGTGCCTGCGGATCGGCAGGCCCGGCCCCTACCAGATCCAGGCGGCGATCAACGCCGTCCACAGCGACGCGGCATCGGCGGACGGCACCGACTGGCGGCAGATCGTGCTGCTCTACGACCAGCTCATGGCGGTGGCACCCAGCCCGGTCGTGGCGCTCAACCGGGCGGTGGCGGTGGCCGAGGTGGACGGCGCGGAGGTCGCGCTGGGGCTCGTCGATGCCCTGGACCTCGACGCCTACCACCTGTTCCACGCCGTCCGCGCCGACCTGCTGCGCAGGCTCGGCCGCACCGGCGAGGCCGCCGCGGCGTACGAGGCGGCCATCGCGCGGACCGCGAACGACGCGGAGCGCGAGCACCTGCGACGCGGGCTCCGGTCGCTCGCTCCGAGCTGAACCAGGACATCGGGGAGCCCGCGCCTCCGGGAATCCAGCGGCTCCGGGGAACCAGCGCCTCCGGGGAACCAGCGGGTCCGTGGCGAGGTTTCCGGGCGGAGTGGGCACCACCGTCACCCGTTCGGGCGCAAGCCTGCCCGGACGCTTCCCGCCGGGTTGACAAGCCTTCCAATCGGGCTATTCTCAACTCATCGGTTGATTAACCAGGTGGTTGAATGCCAGGCGACCCACTCAGCGACGTCTTCGCGGCTCTCGCCGACCCCACCCGCCGCGCCATCCTGGCCCGGCTGGCGGAGGGCGAGGCCACGGTCAACGAGCTGGCCGCACCGTTCCCGATGAGCCTGCAGGCGGTCTCCAAGCACCTGAAGGTGCTGGAACGAGCGGGGCTGATCTCCCGGGGACGCGACGCGCAATGGCGGCCCTGCCGGTTCGAGCCGGCACCGCTGCGCGAGGTCGCGGACTGGGCGGAGCAGTACCGCAGGTTCTGGGAGGAGCGCTACGCGCAGCTCGACAGCTACCTGCTGGAGATGAAGGAGAACAGCGATGAGCCCGACCAATGACCTCGTCGTGACCACGCCGTCGGACCTGGAGATCCGCATGTCCCGGGTCTTCGACGCGCCGCGGGACCTGGTGTTTCTCGCGCACAGCAAGTGCGAGCACATGAAGCGGTGGTGGGGGCGCGGCAACCCGTTGGACTGCGAGATGGACTTCCGCCCCGGCGGCAGGTACCGGTTCGTCGAGCACGCGCCCGACGGCGAGGACTACGCGTTCCGCGGTGAGTATCTGGAGATCGTGGAGCCGGAGAAGCTCTCCTACACCTTCGAGTTCGAGGGGATGCCGGGCCACGTGTGCGTCGACACGCTGCTGTTCGAGGAGCACGACGGCAAGACGACGCTGACCAGCACCACGCGCTTCGACTCCGTCGAGGACCGCGACGGGATGATCGAATCCGGCATGGAGGAAGGCGCGAACGAGTCGATGCGCGCTCTCGACGCGTTGCTGGCGACCTGGAAGTGACATCGTCGCCGCGGTGCCGCCGTCCATCACGGGCGACGGCAACGCGGCAGGCCCTGCCTCAGCCCCAGACCAGCCAGCCGAGCCCGCCGGCGACCGCCATGATCGCGAGGACGCCCAGCACCACGGCCATGAAGCGGTTGTTCTTCCACGTCGAGTAGGCGCCACCGACCAGGAAGCCGCCGATTCCGAGCAGGATGATCGGGAGGTAGTCCCGCACGCCGCACTCCCCTCTCAAGTGCCGCCCAGGCTACCCAGGGACCGCGGGAAGCCCGGCCCGCACCCGGCTCGAGGCCACTTGGAGCAATGGCGCCGGGACTGACGGCGCCGCGAAGTTCGCCACGCGGCCCGTCGTTCCCGCCCGGTCCGCCGATTCTCCGTTCCTCCGCTTCTCCGAGCCCGTTAGCCCTCAGCCCGTCACGCCCGGGGCGCCGTTCTCCACGCGTCCGGTGATCCTGCGGCGGAACGTCCGGTCCTGCGCCGCCGTCACCTCCACGTCGTACCAGCCCTGGTCGGTCGGCCACTCGACGGTCTGCGCGCCGCCCGCGGGGAGGCGCACCTCGCGTTCTTCGCCCGGTGCGTAGCCGAGAGCCCGCAGCCGCAGCGTGATCCCGTCACGACCGGCGTTGCGCAGTTCCAACGCCAGCCCACCGGTTCGGGCGTCCGGCCGCGATGCGACGTCCACGCCCGCGGCCCTGCCCGCCGCGGAACCGCTGAGCTGGAACCAGAACCGGTTCGGCCCCTGCAGCGCGAGCTCGTAGTCCCCCGGCAGCTCCTCGACGTGTTCACCCTGGACGTCGACGTGCTTGGGCGTGGGGAGCTCCCCGGCGTAGGAGTACAGCGCGAAGTGCGCCGACGACGTTCCGCTGTTGGCCAGTCGGAGGACGAGCTTGCCGTCGGCCACCGAGCCCGACGCGGCGGGCTGGTACGGCAGCGCACGTGCGGGCCGCTTTCCCTGCTCCTGCAAAGGAAGCCGCTGCTCCTCCGGCGGCTTCGGGTGCCAGCGGTCGACGGGTTCCGGGACCGCGCCCGGCTTATCCGGCGCGGGCGGCTTCCCGGCGGCCTCGAAGTCGAACACCGACAGCAGGTCACCGCACGTCCTGCGCCGCCACGCGCTGATGTTGGGCTCCTCGACGCCCGTCCACCGCTCCAGGAACCGCAGCACCGAGGTGTGGTCGAAGACCTGCGAGTCGACGTGCCCGCCGATCGTCCACGGCGACACCACGGTCATCGGCACCCGCGGGCCGAGACCGATGGGCTGACCGTCGTACCAGTCCTCGGTCTCCGACTCCGGCGGCACCGGCGGCGGCACGTGGTCGAAGAAGCCGTCGTTCTCGTCGAAGTTGAGCAGCAGCACGGTCTTCGACCACACCTGCGGGTCGGACGCGACGGCGTCGAGCACGTCGAAGACCAGGTTCGCGCTGCCCACCGGCGTCGAGCTGCCCGGGTGCTCGGAGTCCACAGCGGACGGAACGAGCCAGGTGACCTTCGGCAGCCTGCCGGACGCGATGTCGTCGCGCAGGCGGCGGACCAGCGTTTCGGGCTCGCTGCGGTACATCGCGCGGTCGAACAGCCGCCGCTCGGCGTCGGTCAGCTTCGCCCGGCCGGACTCGAACTGCGCGAGCAGCTTCCGCCTCTCCGGCTCGGGCTTGTCGAACAGGGCGGTGTAGAACTCCTCGGTCGTGCGGTAAGCGCCCTCGACCTCGGCGAGGATCTTGTGCCCGATCGCCTTGAACGGCTTGAAGTACTCGACCGCGTTGTCGGTGAAGTTGTCCCACTCCTGGTAGATCCGCCAGGAGACACCCGCCTGCTCCAGCCGTTCCGGGTAGGTGGTCCAGTCGTAGCCTGGGTGGGCGTAGTCGTAGGCGGCGTTGGTGACCGCGCGCTGCTCCGTACCCGGCTCGTAGCCGACCTTCCCGGTCCACAGGTAGGTCCGGTTCGGGTTGGTGGAGCCGAAGACCGAGCAGTGGTAGGCGTCGCAGATGGTGAAGGTGTCGGCGAGCTCGTACTGCAGCGGGATGTCGCGGCGCTCGTAGTGGGTCATCGTCGCGGCGGTCTTGGCCGCGATCCAGTCGTCGAGCCAACCCCCGGCCCACGCCTTGCCCGAACCGGCCCAGCTGTGGTCGAGGTCGCCGAGGTACTGGATGTCCGACACCGGACGCCCCTCGCTCTCGGCACCCTGGCGCAGCGAGAACGGCAGCACCGAGCCGCCCGGCCCCTGCTGCTCGAACACCGTGCCGCCCCCGGGCAGCGCCAGCGGCACGCGGTCCCCGTACCCGCGCACCCCGCGCATCGTGCCGAAGTAGTGGTCGAACGATCGGTTCTCCTGCATCAGCACGATGACGTGCTCGACGGCGTCGAGCCCGCCGGCCGGCACCGGCCGCGCCATCGCGCGGTGCAGCGACGGCGGCAGGAGCGAACCGGCCGCGGCAGCGCCGAGCGCCCCGGCGGAGCCCGCCAGCACCCGGCGTCGGGAAATCTCAGTCACGAGTGGCCATGCTGTCCCGAGAAGGCCACGCGGGGTAGACCCGAAAGTAGCGCAGGCGTGAACACGCCAAGTGCTGCGCATGGCTCACAGCCCGAAACGGGCAGCACCGGGTACGGCTTTCCGACGTCCCAGGACGCCGAGATGGCGGAGGACGTTGCCCCTGACGCGCCATCCGCCCTTTCAGCCCGCCGCGGACGGGCTGGGGGCGCCGGAAAGACACGGCGCCCCACTGCTCGATCCGAACTACAGCGCGCCCTTGGTCGACGGGACGACGCCGCTGAAGCGGGGGTCGGGCTCGACGGCCGCGCGCAGCGCGCGGGCGATGGCCTTGTACTGGGCCTCGGCGATGTGGTGCGGGTCCCGGCCGTGGATGACGCGCACGTGCAGGTTGATCTGCGAGTGGAAGGCGATCGACTCGAACACGTGGCGGTTGAGCACGAACGGGTAGTTGCCGCCGATGGTGAAGCTGTTGTACTGCTCCGGCTCGCCGGTCATGACGCAGTACGAGCGGCCGGAGACGTCGACGGCGGCGTGCGCCAGCGTCTCGTCCATCGGGATCCAGGCGTCGCCGAAGCGGCGGATGCCCTTCTTATCACCGAGGGCCTGGCGCAGCGTCTGGCCGAACACGATGGCGGTGTCCTCGACCGTGTGGTGGGCGTCGATGTGGATGTCGCCGCTGGACTTGACCTTCAGGTCGAAGGCGGCGTGCGTGCCCAGCGCGGTGAGCATGTGGTCGTAGAACGGAACCGTGGTGTCGATGTCGACCTGGCCGGTGCCGTCGAGGTCGAGCTCCACCAGCACCGAGGACTCCCGGGTGGTGCGCTCGACCCGGCCGACGCGGGTTCCTGGCTGCATGGCGGTCACTGGTCGAGCTCCTCACTCACGATCTTGCCGGCCGCCAGGAAGGAGTCGTTCTCCTCCGGCGTGCCGATGGTGACGCGCAGGTGCCCCGGGATGCCGACGTCGCGGATGAGCACGTCGGCGTCCAGGTAGCGCCGCCAGGCGCGGTGCGCGTCGGCGAACCGTCCGAAGAGGACGAAGTTGGCGTCGCTGGGAACGGGCTGGAAACCCATCTCCCGCAACGACTCCACGACGCGGTCGCGCTCCTGCGCGAGCTTGTGCACCGACGACAGCGTCGCGTCGGCGTGGCGCAGCGACGCACGCGCCGCGGCCTGCGTCACCGACGAGAGGTGGTAGGGCAGCCGCACCAGCAGCAGGGCGTCGATCACCGCCGGGGACGCGGCCAGGTAGCCGAGCCTGCCGCCGGCGAAGGCGAACGCCTTGCTCATCGTGCGGCTGACGATCAGCTTCGCCGGGTACTGCTCGACGAGCGCGATCGCGCTGGGCTGCGCCGAGAACTCCGCGTAGGCCTCGTCGACCACGACCACCCCGGGCGCGGCGTCGAGCACCGGCCGCAGGTCGTCCACCGAGACCGACTGGCCGGTCGGGTTGTTCGGGCTGGTCACGAACACCACGTCCGGGCGGCGCTCGGCGACGATGCGGGCCGCCTCGGCGCTGTCGAGGCTGAAGTCCGCGCGCCGCGGCGCGGGCAGCCACTCGGTGCGGGTGCCCGCGGCCAGGATCGGGTGCATCGAGTAGGAGGGCTCGAACCCGAGCGCGACCCGGTCCGGGCCGCCGAACGCCTGCAGGATCTGCTGCAGGACCTCGTTGGAGCCGTTGGCCGCCCACACGTTGGCCGCGGCCACCGGCACCCCGGTGGCCTCGGTGAGGTAGGCGGCCAGGTCCTCCCGCAGCGCGACCGCGTCGCGGTCCGGGTAGCGGTGCAGCGAGGCGGCGGCCTCGCGCACCGCCTCGGTCACGTCGGCCACCAGCTCGGGCGGCGGCGGGTACGGGTTCTCGTTGGTGTTCAACCGGACCGGGACGTCCAGCTGCGGCGCGCCGTAGGGGCTGCGGCCGCGCAGATCGTCCCGCAGCGGCAGGTCGGCGAGCGTCGCATCGCCACCGAGCACGTCACTCATGGGCACTACTTTCGTACTGGTCCGGGAAGCGGGTCGGAAACCGTGAGCCTTCCGGGCTGCCACAGCGCCCCAGGAGACTCACGGGTTCGGATGCCAAACCGTCCACTCCTCAGTCCGGGAAGCGGGCGGTCACGGCCTGGCCGTGCGCGGGCAGGTCCTCGGCGTCGGCCAGCGCGACGACCTGGCCCGCCACGTCGCGCAGCGCCTGCTCGGTGTAGGAGATCACGTGGATGCCGCGCAGGAAGCTCTGCACGCTCAGCCCCGACGAGTGCCGGGCGCAGCCGCCGGTGGGCAGCACGTGGTTGGAGCCCGCGCAGTAGTCGCCCAGCGACACCGGGGCGTACGGGCCGACGAAGATCGCGCCCGCGTTGCGGACCCCGGCGGCCACGGCGTCGGCGTCGGCGGTCTGGATCTCCAGGTGCTCGGCGGCGTAGGCATCGACGACGCGGATGCCGTCGGCGATGTCGGCGACCAGGATGCAGCCGGACTGCACGCTGGTCAGCGCGGTGCGGATGCGCTCGGTGTGCTTGGTCAGCGGCACCTGCCTGGCCAGTTCGGCGTCGACGGCGTCGGCCAGCCGCTCGGAGGTGGTCACAAGCACGCTGGCCGCCAGCGTGTCGTGCTCGGCCTGGCTGATCAGGTCGGCGGCGACGTGCACCGGGTCGGCGGTGTCGTCGGCCAGCACCGCGATCTCGGTGGGACCCGCCTCGGAGTCGATGCCGATCAGGCTGCGCAGGTGGCGCTTGGCCGCCGTGACGTAGACGTTGCCGGGGCCGGTGACCATGTCGGCGGGCTCCAGGGCCGCGCCGTCGGTGTCCTCGGCGCCGTAGGCCAGCAGCGCCACCGCCTGCGCGCCGCCGACGGCCCACACCTCGTCGACGCCCAGCAGCTCGGCGGCCGCCAGGATCGTCGGGTGCGGCAAGCCGCCGAACTCCGCCTGCGGCGGCGAGCACACCACCAGCGACTCCACGCCCGCGGCCTGGGCGGGCACGACGTTCATCACCACGCTGGAGGGGTAGACCGCCAGGCCGCCCGGCGCGTACAGGCCGACGCGGGCCACCGGCACCCACCGCTCGGTGACGGTGCCGCCGGGGGCGACCCTGGTGGTGGTGTCGGTGCGGCGCTGGTCGGCGTGGACCTTGCGCGCCCGGGCGATGGACTCCTCGAGCGCCGAGCGCACCGCGGGGTCGAGCTCGTCGAGGGCCCGCCGCAGCTCCTCGGCACCCACCCTCACCCGTTCGGGTCGTACCCGGTCGAACTTCTCGGTGTAGTCGAGGACGGCTCGCACGCCGTCGTCGCGGACGCTCTCGATCACCGGCCGCACCTGATGCAGAACGTGCTCGACGTCCATCTCGGCGCGGGGCAGCGTGGCCCGCAGCTCGGCGTTGGACGGAACACGACCGCGCAGGTCGGTACGGGTGAGCATAAACGTCCTTCCCGGGTGTCCAGAGGTCGCCTTCCAGGGTAGTCGCAGGCCGTTCGACCGGCCCCACACGTCCCCTGAAATGGGAAAATGTCAACATGCCGCATCCGACGTAAGTGGGTTGTCAACTACGAGGCCCTGCTTCAGCCTCGCTGGAGTCACCACACGTGATCGATCGGAGACTCGATGTTCAGCTCACGGCGCACGGCCGCGACGGTCGCAGCCGCCGCCTGCCTGGTGCTGCTGCCGGCAGCGCAGGCAGGGGTGTCGGCCGCGCAGGAACCCGCACAGCCGACGACACCCGCCGCGGCGGCCGAGGGACGTGTGATCTACACGGTGGCGAACACCGACAGCCGCGCGCGGACCGAGATCAACCGCACCGGCGCGCAGATCCTGTCGGTGCGCGACGGCGTCGCGACGATCGAGGCGACCCCGGAGCAGGCCGAGCGCCTGCGCGCGGCGGGCTACCAGCTGCAGGAGAAGCAGAAGGTCGCCGACGCCCTGGACCAGCTCAACACCGGTGTCGCGGGCACCGCCGCCGACTTCCCTCCGGACGACCAGGGCTTCCACAACTTCGACGAGATGAACGCCGAGCTCGACAAGGCCGTCCAGGACCACGGTGACATCGCGGTGCGCTCCAGCGTCGGCAAGTCGCACGAGGGCCGCGACATCCCGATGCTCAAGATCAGCGACAACGCGGCCCAGGACGAGGACGAGCCGGAGGTCCTGTTCAACTGCAACCAGCACGCCCGCGAGCACCTCACCACCGAGATGTGCCTGCGGATCGTCAACCGGTTCACCGACGGCTACGCCTCCGACCCGGCAGTCAAGGAGGTGGTGGACAACCGCGAGATCTGGGTCGTGCCGGTGACCAACCCGGACGGGTCGATCCGCGACGTGGAGTCCGGCCAGTACCAGAGCTGGCGCAAGAACACCCAGGAGCCCAACGGCACCGACACCAACCGCAACTGGGACTACAAGTGGGGTTGCTGCGGCGGCTCCAGCGACGACCCCGACGCCGAGGACTACCGCGGGCCGAGCGCGTTCTCCACGCCCGAGGCCTCCGCGCTGGCCAAGTTCGTCGACTCGCGCGTCATCGGCGGCAAGCAGCAGATCAGGGCCCACATCGACTGGCACACCTTCTCCGAGCTCGTGCTGTGGCCCTACGGGCACACCAACGACCAGGTCACCGAGGGCATGACGCAGGAGGAGTACGACCGCTTCGCCCGCGTCGGCAAGGAGATGGCGCAGACCAACGGCTACACGCCGCAGCAGTCGAGCGAGCTCTACGTCACCGACGGCGACACCACCGACTGGATGTGGGGCAAGCACAAGGTCTTCTCGTTCACCTTCGAGATGTACCCCTCCAGCGGCGGCGTCGACGGCTTCTACCCCGATGACGAGGTCATCGAGAAGGAGACCAGCCGCAACGACGCCGCGGTCGACATCCTGCTCCGCGAAGCGGGAGCAGGCGCCTGAGCCACATCGCGCAAGGGGTGCAGGGCCCGGGGTTCGTGGAACCCCGGGCCCTGTTGCGTCGCGGCCGAGAAGCACCGGCCGATCGCGGAGATCCCCGACTCCGGCGGCGGAAGTTCCGGCGCGAAGGTTCGTGACACCGCCGAGAAAACCGTCGCGTCGAGCGGGTATTCGCCCTGACGACGACAGATGTCCGTGCCATGCGGCGCAATCGGCGTTAGGACGCGGTGCGCGCGGCGTTCGGCGCATCCGGAGCACGGATTCCCAATTTGGCGCCGAAAACCCCGCCGTACTGGGAAAAGTTGGTGTGACCCATAACACCTAAGTGGGTTGCCGGTGATTCGCCGTTGAACGAATCTTCGAAATGTCCGCTTTCGTGATCGATCGGAGACTCGATGTTCAGCTCACGGCGCACAGCGTCGGCGGTCGCCGCCCTCGCGTGCCTGATTTTGCTGCCCGCTGCCCAGGCAGGTGTCTCTGCGGCTCAGGAAGCCTCCCCGACCGGCGCGGCCGCCACCGCCGACGCCGGGTCGGTCTACTCGGTGCCGGGCACCGACAGCCGCTCCCGCACCGAGATCAACCGCACCGGCGCGCAGGTCCTCTCGGTGCGCGACGGCGTTGCGACCGTGCAAGCCTCCCGGGAACAGGCCGAACGGCTGCGCGCGGCCGGATTCGCGCTCGAGGAGCGGCAGGACGTCGCCGCCGCGCTCGACGCGCTGAGCGGCCCGGAGGCCGGGATCGCCGGGGCGGCCGACTTCCCGCCCGCCGACCAGGGCTTCCACAACTTCGACGAGATGAACGCCGAACTGGACAAGACCGTCCAGGACCACGGCGACATCGCGGTGCGCTCCAGCATCGGCCGGTCCCACCAGGGCCGCGACATCCCGATGCTCAAGATCAGCGACAACGCGGCCCAGGACGAGGACGAACCGGAAGTGTTGTTCAACTGCAACCAGCACGCCCGCGAACACCTCACCACCGAGATGTGCCTGCGGATCGTCAACCGGTTCACCGACGGCTACGCCTCCGACCCCGCCATCAAGAACGTGGTCGACAACCGCGAGATCTGGGTCGTGCCGGTCACCAACCCCGACGGCTCGGTCTACGACGTCGCCTCCGGCCAGTACCAGGGGTGGCGCAAGAACCGCCAGGGAAGCGGTACCGACACGAACCGCAACTGGGACTACAAGTGGGGCTGCTGCGGCGGCTCCAGCGGCAACCCCAACTCCGACACCTACCGCGGCAGCGCCGCGTTCTCGGCGCCGGAGTCGGCCGCGCTGGCCGGGTTCGTCGACTCCCGCGTCATCGGCGGCAAGCAGCAGATCAGGGCCCACATCGACTGGCACACCTTCTCCGAACTGGTGCTGTGGCCCTACGGCTACACCTACAACAACACCGCCGAGGGCATGACGCAGCAGGAGTACGACCGGTTCGCCCGCGTCGGCACCGAGATGGCGCGCACCAACGGCTACACCCCGCAGCAGTCCAGCGACCTCTACATCACCGACGGCAGCACCACGGACTGGATGTGGGGCAAGCACAAGATCTTCTCGTTCACCTTCGAGATGTACCCCTCCAGCGGCGGCATCGACGGCTTCTACCCCGATGACGAGGTCATCGGGCGGGAGACCGCCCGCAACGACGCCGCGGTCGACATCCTGCTCCGCGAAGCGGGCGTCTGATCCACGGGCGCACCACGCACGGGGCGGGCCCGGGTCGGCCGCTGCCGGCCCGGGCCCGTCCGGCGAACGCCTGGTCACCACCGGGGACCGCGGGCCGTCCCGCCGCGAGCCGCGGCTCGAACGCCGGTTCGGCGTCCCGGCGCGCCCGGCACCACCCTTCGGTGTGAGAATCCGCAAGTGGACAGTGTGGTGCTGAACATCGGTCTGGTCCTGTTGTTCGTGCTGCTCGGCGGGTACTTCGCCGCCGCGGAGATCGCGCTGGTATCGCTGCGCGAGGGCCAGGTCCGCAGGCTCGGGGGCGCCGGACGGCGCGGCGCCCGGGTCGCGAAGCTGCGGGCCGACTCCAACCGGTTCCTCTCCGCGGTGCAGATCGGCGTGACCTTCGCCGGGTTCTTCGCCTCCAGCTACGGCGGCGCCACGATCGCGGTGCGCCTGTCGCCCGCGCTGGAGGGCTGGGGCCTGCCCGCGGCACTGGCCGCGACGGTCGCGCTGGTGCTGGTGACGCTGTTCGTCTCGTACCTGTCGCTGGTGCTCGGCGAGCTGGCCCCGAAGCGGCTGGCGTTGCAGCGCACCGAGCAGGTCGCGCTGTTCACCGCGGGTGTCCTCGACCGGCTGGCCACGCTGTGCCGTCCGCTGATCTGGCTGCTGTCGAAGTCGACGGACGCGGTGGTGCGGCTGCTGGGCATCGACCCGAGGTCCGGCCAGGACAAGGTCAGCCAGGAGGAGCTGCGCGACATGGTGCGCACCAACGAGCAGCTCACCGTCGAGGAGCGCAAGCTGCTCACCGACGCGTTCGAGGCGGGCGACCGGGTGCTCAGCGAGGTCATGGTGCCGCGCACCGAGGTCGACTTCCTGGACCGGACGATGTCGCTGGCCGACGCGGTGGCCAAGGTCCGCGACCAGCCGCACTCGCGCTACCCGGTCATCCGGGAGACCGCCGACGACGTGATCGGCTTCGTCCACGTCCGCGACCTGCTGACCACGACCTACGACAACCGCCTTGGCGCCGCCACGATCGGCGACCTCGCGCGTCCGGTCACCGCGCTGCCCGGCAGCAAGCCGGTGCTCTCGGCACTGACGGTGATGCGCAGGCGCGGGGGGCACCTCGCCGTGGTCGTCGACGAGTACGGCGGCACGGCGGGCATCGTCACCGTGGAGGACCTGGTCGAGGAGGTCGTCGGCGAGATCTGGGACGAGTACGACACCGGCGCGGCGCCGGTTCTGCCCTCACCGGAGGGCAGCTACGAGCTGGACGGCATGCTGCACCGCAGCGAGGTCGAGGAGCACACCGGGATCGTGCTGCCCGAAGGCCCGTTCGACACCCTCGCCGGCTTCGTCATGGCCGAGCTGGGACGGATGCCGGCCGTGGGCGACTCCATCGATGCGCTCGGACACCGGTTCACCGTCCGGGAGCTGGACGGGCGCCGCGTCGCCCGGGTGCTCATCACCCCGCTGGGGGACGGCTGAGCGCGGGCGGGCGGCGCCCGGCCGCGTCACGACATCAGCAGGATCAAGGCTCCCACCACGATGCCCGCGACCACGACGACCGCCGCCGTGATCATCACCGCGCGCAGTTGTGGCCGGTCCTCGCGGACCTCGGTCTGAGCGCGCTCACGCCACTGCATGAACGTGGTGCCTTCGCCGCCCTCGCTCACGTCTGTCTCCCTGCTCGTCGGTCGGGGTGCGCCTACAGCCTGTCACATCGGCCCGGCGGCAGTCATATCGCCGAGCCGCAACGTGGTGGCGGCCCAGCGCTCCAGCAGCGCCTCGTCGTGGCTGATTGCCAGCACACCGGTGCCGTCCTCCGCG
Organism: Saccharopolyspora erythraea; assembly: GCF_018141105.1. Classification (NCBI taxonomy): domain Bacteria; kingdom Bacillati; phylum Actinomycetota; class Actinomycetes; order Pseudonocardiales; family Pseudonocardiaceae; genus Saccharopolyspora; species Saccharopolyspora erythraea. The sequence continues at coordinate 1,814,780 of NZ_CP054839.1, forward strand.
ACGCGCTCGCCGACGACGCGGACCAGCGCCGCGGTGGTGGAGGCGTCGAGCATCGCGGTCATCTCGTCGCAGATCAGGTAGCGCGGGCGCAGCGCGAGGGCGCGGGCCAGGCACGCTCGTTGCAACTGCCCGTCGCTGACCTCGTGCGGCCTGCGGTCGAGCAGCTCGCCGGTCAGGCCGACCTGCTCGGCCAGCTCGCCGACCCTAGTGGGGGCCTCGCCCGTCCGGCCGGTGGCGTGCAGCGGCTCGGCCACGACCTGGCGGAGGGTGAAGCGCGGGTCCACGGCGGGACGCGGCTGCTGGAAGACCACGCCGATGGCGGCGCGTTGCGCGCGCGAGGTGGCGTGCCGGAAACCGGTGGCCTCCGCACCGTCCACGGTGACCTGTCCGGACCACGGCCGCTGGAGCAGCGCGAGCACTCTGGCCAATGTGGACTTCCCGCAGCCGCTGGGGCCCGCCAGTCCGGTCACTGTGCCGCGCGGCACCTCGACGTCCACCCCGTCGAGGACCGCGATCTGCTTGCGGTAGCCCGCGACCAGGCCGGTGCCGCTCAGCACGGGACGTGCGCGGCGATCCAGCGCCCGCCGTGGGCGACGAGTTCCGGACTCCCGTTGCAGGGGGCGAATCCGGGCCGGTCAGGACAGCGTTGGCAGAACACGCAACCCCATTCCCGTTCGATGCGTTCCAGTTCGGTCAGCGCGGGCGGATGGCCCGGGATGGGCTCGAAGCCGCCCTCCGGCAGCGCCGCGAGCAACCCCGCGGTGTAGGGGTGCCAGGGGTCGGCGAAGACCGCGTCGGCGGGCCCGGCCTCCACGATCCGGCTCGCGTACATCACCGCCACGTCGGTGGCGACGCGGCGGGCGGCGGCCAGGTCGTGGGTGATCAGCAGCACCGCGCGGTCGTCGGCTGCGGTCTCGGCGAGCAGGTCGACGGTGCGGTGCACCAGCGGCCGGTCCAGCCCGGTGGTCGGTTCGTCGGCCAGGACCAGCGGCGGGTCACCGGCCAGCGCCATCGCCACGGCGACGCGCTGGGCCATCCCGCCGGAGAGCTCGTGCGGGTAGTGGTCGAGGTCGCCGGGACGCAGGCCCACGCGCTCGGCGAGCTCGCCGACCAGCCCCGGGCCGCTGCCCGGGCGCAACGCGCTGACGGCCTCCAGCAGCTGGCTGCGGGCGGTGCGCACCGGCGTGAGGTGCGTGCTCGCCGACTGCGGCACCAGGCCGACGAGCCGGCCGCGAACCCGTTCGGCCAGGACGTGTTCGGACGCGCCGAGCAGCTCCAGCTCGCCGTCGAGCACCGCGCGCCCGCGCACCTGCGCGTTGGCCGGGAGCAGTCCGAGCAGCGCGGAGGCGAGCACGGACTTGCCGCAACCCGACTCCCCCACCAGCGCCAGCACACGCCCCCGGCGCAGCCGCAGGGAGGCGTCGGTGACCGCCCGCACCTCGCCGCGCCGGCGGCCGAGCAGGAAACGCACCGAGAGCCGGTCCAGCTCCAGCAGGTTCTCGCTCACAGCGCCAGCTCCGATCCGCGTCGCGGCACGACCCGGTCGCGCCACACCCCCGCGGGCCCGGACACCGCCAGCGTGGTGACCACCAGCAGCAGCGAGGGGAACAGCACGATCCACCAGGCGCCGAGCAGCACCGCCTCCCGGCCGTCGCCGAGGATGTTGCCGATGCTGGCCAGGTGCGGCGGCAGGCCGAGGCCGAGGAAGCTAAGCGACGTCTCGTGCCACACCGCGTGCGGCACGAGCAGGACGGCCGACAGCGCCGCCTGCGGCACGATCGCGGGCAGCAGGTGCCGCCGCAGCACGCGCATCCGCGACGAGCCGCCCGCGATGGCGGCCTCGACGTACGGTCGCTGCCGCAGCGACAGCACCTCGGAGCGCACGACGCGGGCCACGGTCGTCCAGTGCGTGAGCGCGATCGAGAGCACCACCGCGAGCAGGCTTCCCCGGTACAGCGCGACGATCACGATTCCGAGCAGCAGGTGCGGCACCGAGTTGACGGTGTCGACCGCGCGCATCAGCAGCCGGTCGGTCCAGCCTCCGAGCGCGCCTGCCACGGAGCCGACCAGCGAACCGAGCACAGTGGACACCAGCGCGCTGGTTCCGGCCACCACCAGCGAGACCCGCAGTCCCGCGAGCGACTGCACGAACAGGTCCCGGCCCGCGGAGTCGGTGCCGAACGGGTGCGCCGGGCTCGGGGCGAGGCGGACCGAGTCGTAGCGGACGAGGTCGCCACCGCCGAACACCGCGGGCACCACGACCGCGGCCAGGACCAGCGCACCGAGGACGGCGAGCGAGCCCCAGAGCCGTGCCCGGGCGCGGGCCCCGGCCGCGCGGCCGCGCGGAGTTCCCGCCCGCCTGCGGGCGGCTCCGCGCCACGCACCGGGATCGGCGGAGGACAGCGTCGTGTCAGCCATCGGCGGCCACCCTCGGGTCCAGCAGCAGCGCGGCGACGTCGGCCAGCAGCGACCCCAGCAGCACGGCGGCCGTGGCCACCAGCGTGACCACCGCCAGCAGTGGGTAGTCCACGGCGGTCGCGGCGGTGACGACCGCGGCCGCCAGTCCCGGCCAGGAGAAGACCTCCTCGACCAGCACCGCGCCGGTCACCAGTTCCGGGACCCGCGCGCCGATCAACGTCACGAACGGCAGCAGCGCCGTCGGCAACGCGTGCCGCAGCACCACGACCGACTCGGCCAGACCGCGCGCTCGGGCCCCGGTCACGTGGTCCTCGGACAGCGCCGCGAGCATCGACTGGCGCACGTGCAGCACCAGCCACGGCGACTGCGAGACGCCCAGCACCAGCGCGGGCAGCGCGAGGTGCTCGGCGACCTGGCCGAAGGTCGGGTCCTGCCCGGCGTCGGTCAGCCCGGCCACCGGCAGCCAGCCGAGTCCCAGCGCGAAGACCGCGATGGCCAGCAGCGCGAGCACGAACGGCGGGACGCCCTCCAGCGCGTGGCCGGTCGCGGTGACCAGGCGGTCGGCCCAGCCGCCCTGCCGCCAGGCCGCGACGGTGCCCAGGGCGAGGGCGATCAGCACCGCCAGCACCAGCCCGGTTGCCGCGAGCAGCATGGTCCAGGGCAGCCGCTCGGCGACGACCTGCGCGACGGGCTGGCGCATCGACCGCGATACGCCGAGGTCTCCGCCGAGCAGCCCGGTCGCCCAGTGCCAGAACTGGGCGAGAACCGGTTCGTCGAGCCCGAGCTCGGCGCGGACGCGGGCGACATCGGCCGCCGAGGCGTTGAAGATCCGCACGCCGTAGTACTGGTCGACCGGGTCGAACGGCGACGCCGCCGCGAGCAGGAAGACGCCGAACGCGACGACCACCAGCACCGGCACCGCGAAGCCGATGCGGCGCAGCACCAGCCGCCCGGCCGCCGCGCCCCTGGAGCGCGCGCTCAACGCCGCGGCTTCCACGCTTCGAGGTTCCACCACGGTCCCCAGGTGGTGCCGTGGGTGTGCGGCTCCACGGGAGCCCGGTAGCCGTCCCAGCGGCCGGCGCGCATCACGTAGCTGTGGTCGATGAACGCCAGGTACACCAGACCCGGATCGGCGGCGTAGGCGCGCTGCGCGGCTTTGTAGAACTCGGCTCGGCGGGCGGGGTCGGTGGCCTGCCTGCCGCCGTCGAGCGCGGCGTCGACCTCGGCGTTGCGGTAGTGCCCGGGGTTGTTGTAGGTCCCGGTGCCGATGACCGACGAGTGCAGCGCCGAGTACATCTGCGGGTCCGGGTCGATCGGGTTGCCGCCGCCGAGCACGATCCCGTCGGTGGCAAGCCGCCCGGCCACCGCGGAGCGGTCGACGCCCGCCGGGGTCACCTCGATGCCGACGGCCTTGGCGTCGGAGGCGAAGGCCAGCGCGAGGTCCTTGCGGAGGCTGTCGTCGGCGAAGTACATGACGGTGAAGGCCGCGCGCTGACCGCCGCGGGTTCGCACGCCGTCGGGACCGGGGACCCAGCCGGCGGCGTCGAGGATGGCGCGCGCCCGCTGCTGGTCGAAGCCGAACCGGGCCGCGGGCTCGTGAAACTCCTGCATCGACTCCGGGATCGGTGCGTAGGCGGGCGTGCCGTGCCCGCCGAGCAGCGCCTGGATCATGCCCTCGCGGTTCACCGCGTGGTTCAGCGCCAGGCGCACCGCGCGGTCGCCGGTGACCGGGTGCTCGTTGGGCAGCGCGATGGTGCGGAAGTCGGCGGTGCGGTGGTGCACGGTCTCGTAGCCGTCGACGCCGACGCTCTGCGCCAGCACCGGCGGCAGGACCGTGCCGTCGAACTCACCGGAGCGCAGCCGCTGCGCGCGGGTGTTGTCGTCCTCGGCGAAGACGACGGTCACCTTCCCCACCGCCGGGGCACCGCCCCAGTACGCCGGGTTGGCCTCCCACGTCATCTGGTCGCCCTGACGCCATTCGACGAGCCGGTACGGCCCGGTGCCGACGGGCCTGGTGTTGAGCTCGGAGCTCTCCAGCGGCGCGGGCTGCGCCAGCTTCTCGGCGGGCACGATGCCCAGCACCAGCTTCGACGGCCACGCCGCGTAGGGGATCTTCAGGTCGAAGCGCACCGTGCGCGGGTCGAGCGCCCGCACGTCGCCGAGCATCGAGAAATCCGAGGAGACCGTGGACGCGTAGGCGGGGTCGACGGCGGCGCGGTAGGTGGCGACCACGTCGTCGGCGTCGAAGGGCGTGCCGTCGTGGAAGGTCACGCCCTCGCGCAGGCGGACCGTCCAGCTCCGCGCGTCCGGGCTCGGCCGCGGGGCCTCGGCTGCCAGGGCCGGGCGCAGGAAGCTGCCGCCGTCGAAGGCGAGCAGCCCGTCGTAGAACTTGGCCGCGCCTTCCTGGCCGTAGCCGAGCAGCGGGTTGAGGCTCTCCGGCTCGAAGCCGTCGGCGAGCAGCATCCGGCCCGGGTCGCCGGCGGCACCGGGACTCGTGGGCGCGGTGCAGCCCGCGCCCAGCAGAGTCAGGGCGACCGGGACGGCGGCGAGGAATCCACGGCGTTTGAGCACTCAAAGACCATAAGTGCTGCTGCAAGTCCTTCTCAATAAGAGCGCCCGGTAAGTGATGGTCAGCGCATTCGGCGGCTAGGGGGTCAGGGCGGCCGGCGGTAGAGGCTTCGGGCGCGGGTGCGAGGCGGCGGACGACGGTGAGCGCGGCGGCCAGGTGGAGGTAGAACTCGACCAAGGGTGGCTTCTGGAAACGGGCTGGTCGCCAGGCGAACATCGCGCCTCCGGGCCACCCAGTGGCCGCTCGAGGGGTCAGTCGACGGCGAGGTGCGGTAGGGCTCGGCGCATCACGACTCTGGTGGTGACTCGACCCCCGCCGCGCGGCGTGGAGCAAGCACGTCAGGCTCCACCAGAGGACCCGGCATGGGCATCCCAGACACCGGTTGCGGCTGTCTCGTGCGCATACTCCGCGAAGTCGCGGGGCGGCCGGCCGAGAACGCGCTCGACGGTGTCGGTCACGTTGGACCTGCGCCCGTCGAAGACCTCGGCCATCAGGCCGGCCAGTTGCGTCGCGTACTCGCCCGGCACGCCTCGTCCGGTCAGGGATGAGACGAACTGCTCGAGCGTGACCGACAGATAGCGAACCTCCCTGTGAGTCGCCCTCGCGATTTCGCCGACGGCATCGGCGAAGGTGAGCAGTCGTGGTCCGGTCACGTCGTGGATCCGGCCGGCATGGCCGTTCTCGGTCAGCGCCGCGACGGCGACATCCGCGATGTCCTCCGCGTCGGTGAACGGTTCCGCGACGTCGCCGACCGGAAGCGCGACCACACCGGCCCGGACCAGTTCCACGAGGAACGCCTCGCTGAAGTTCTGCGTGATGAACCCCGCCCGCACGATGGTCCACTCCGCACCCGAGTCCCGCACCGCCTGTTCGCACCGCTCGGCCTCGTCGGCACCGCGATCAGCGAGCAGGACGAGGCGCCGGACGCCGCAGGCCACTGCCAGGTTCGCGAAGGAACCCACGGTCCTGGCCGCGCCGGGGAATGCCGCGTCAGGGTAGAAGGCCACATAAGCCGCGTCCATGCCTCGTAGCGCGGGTTCCCACGTGGTGTCGTCCTGCCAGTAGAACGGCGGATCGGCTCTCCGTGAGCCAACCCGTACCGGAATGTCACGCGCTTCGAGCCCGGACACGACGCGGCGTCCGGTCTTGCCCGTCCCCGCGAGGACCAACGTTGTCGGCGCAGTCGCTGTCATGATCCACAGTCCACCGGAACGCGGGGCCACGGGCCATGGTCGAGGCTCGCAGGTCCATAAGGATGCGTCTTACACTACGCCGGTGGACCCCTTGTCGATCTTGCTCGACGGAGCGAGGGCAAGGGGCGCGTTCGTGCTGCGGACCATCCAGAACTCACCCTGGTCCGTGCAGGTACGAGACAGGGCACCGCTCAGCGTGGTGGCGATCCTGCGCGGGATGCCCTGGGTCGTTCCCAGTGCCGGCGATGCGGTCCGGCTGGACGCGGGCGACATCGCGATGATGCGTGGCCCCGACGCGTTCACCTTCGCCGATGATCCCCGTACTCCGGTCCAGGTGGTCGTTCAGCCCGGCCCCCGACGGACGACCCCAGCCGGCGCGGAGCCGCCCGAGGTCGCGGACACGGGGGTGCGCACCTGGGCCAACGGCATGCGAGCCTGTGATGACGGCGCGGACGGCTCGTCGGTGCTGCTGATCGGCAAGTACCGGCGACCAGGCGAGATCGCCACGCGCCTGCTCAGCGCGCTGCCCCCGCTTCTGGTCGTCCCCGGGGCCGCCCACGGCGAATCCGCGCTGGTGTCGCTACTCGCCGAGGAGACCGTGCGAAACGAGCCGGGCCAAGATCTCGTGCTCGAACGAGTTCTGGATCTCCTGCTGGTCGCCGTCCTGCGCGCATGGTTCGTCAGGCCCGATGCCGATGGGCCGCCCTGGTACCGAGCCAACGGGGATCCGGTCGTCGGGCCCGTCCTGCGACTCATGCACAGTCACCCGGACCATCCCTGGACGGTGGCCTCGCTCGCCGGGCGGACCGGGGTGTCCCGAGCGACGTTGGCCCGGCGCTTCACCGACCTCGTCGGCACGCCACCGATGGCATACCTCACCGAGTGGCGAATCGACCTGGCCGCCGATCTCCTCCGGAACCCGGACACCACGATTGACTCCATAGCCCGTCAGGTTGGCTATGGCAGCGCATTCGCGTTCAGCGCCGCCTTCAAACGAGCCCGCGGGATCAGTCCACAACGCCACCGCAACCGGACGTGACCGCCGGCCCTGGAGCGCGGACATCGAGTCCAGACGCTTCGGCGGGCGCTCCAAGACCGGACGGAAGTGTGATCCGCGCACCGGCGGCTCCGCGAAAACCGATCTCCAGCGTGTGCCTGGCCTGCTAGAACCTATGTCCGGCGCTGCGCCCGCGGCGTCCCGGGCGAAAGGACGCACCCCCATGGCCACCGAACGGATCTCCCCGCCGTCGACCGGCGGCGAGCGCGAGATGCTGCGCGCCTACCTGGACTTCCACCGCGCCACGCTGGCCATGAAGTGCGACGGCCTGTCCGACGACGACCTGCGCCGCCGGTCGATGCCGCCCTCCGCGCTGTCGCTGCTCGGGCTCGTGCGGCACATGGCCGAGGTCGAGCGCGCCTGGTTCCGGCGGACGATCAGCGGTGAGGACGTGCCGCTGGTGTGGTCGGCCGACGGCGACTTCCAGGTGGCCTACGACGCGAGCGCATCCACCCGCGCCGAGGCTTTCGGCGCCTGGCAGGCGGAGGTCGAGCACTCCCGCCGCATCGAGGCCGCCGCGGACTCGCTCGACGTCACCGCCTACGTGCCCCGATGGGGCGAGCACGTGTCGCTGCGGCTGGTGATGCTGCACGTGATCCACGAGTACGCCCGGCACAACGGCCACGCCGACTTCCTGCGCGAGGGCATCGACGGCGTCGTCGGAGCCTGAGACAGGTCGTCCACCCGGGGACGCGGTCGCCGCGAACCGGGACTGCTTCGGCGCGGCCGCCGCCCTGTTCTGCTGCGTCGACCGCGACGAAGCCGTCACCTTCCTCGGCGACCGGCGCCGCCCGGGCTACGCCACCGGCTCGGGCATCCGGCGGACCTCGTACTCGCACGCGAGGGTGTCGCCGGTGGTGGGGTCGCCGAGCTCGACGCGCCAGTCGCCCGCGAACTGGTCCACGCCGCCGTCCATCGGGATCGTGCCCGACAGCAGCACGGTGCCCTCCGCCAGCAGCCCCCGCTCGCGCAGCTCGCCGAGCCAGAAGTGGGGCGTGAGCAGCTCGCCGAGGGTGCCTCGCTGGATGCGCTCGCCGCCCGCCCACGCCGTGAGGGTCAGCTCGTCGAGCCGGTCCGCCACGTCGGCCAGCCGCCAGGCGCGGCGGCCCAGCACGTCGGGGCCCGCCTGCTTGCTCCATGCCACGCCGTGCACCTCCAGCTCGCGGTCGGTGTGGTCGCAGGCCACGGTCAGCAGCACGTCGCGCTCGTCCGGCCCGGCGACGACCAGGGCCCACTCGGCCTCGCCGGAGGTGCGCCCGTGCTGCACCGGAACCTCGTCGGCCTGCATCGCCAGGTAAGGCGCGACGGGGTAGAGGCACGGGGTCCGGGTCGGCGCGGGCACGCCCAGCTCGGCGAGCTCGGCGACGTGGGCGGCGACGTCCTGCTGGCTGCGGCCCGCGTAACCGGCGTTGAGCAGCGTGTTCACCCGCACCTCGACCGGCTCGCCCGCGACCTCGAAACGAAGCGGAAACATCTGACCCTCCCATTCGGCATACTCGTTGTATACAGTTCGTACCACGGCTAGCCCGGGAGGACGAACCCGGTTGTGACGAGAAGGACCGCCCATGACCCAGACGCTCGCCGCCGGCCGTGAACGGCCGGCCCGCAAAGACCTGATCAAGGCGTTCACCGCCAGCCTCAGCGGCACCGCGCTGGAGTGGTACGACTTCGCCGCGTACTCGGTGGCCTCCGCGCTGGTGTTCGGCCACCTGTTCTTCCCCAGCCACGACCCGCTGACCGGCACCCTGCTCGCCTTCTCCACCTACGCCGTCGGCTACGTCTCCCGCCCGCTCGGCGGGTTCGTCTTCGGCAGGCTCGGCGACAAGCTCGGCCGCAAGCACGTGCTGGTGACCACGCTGCTGCTCACCGGGATCGCGACCGTCCTCATCGGACTGCTGCCGACCCACGGCCAGGTCGGAGCGCTGGGAGCGGTCCTGCTGGTGACGCTGCGGTTCGCCCAGGGCGTCGGCATCGGCGGCGAGTGGGGCGGCGCGGTGCTGCTGTCCAGCGAGTTCGGCAGCGAGCAGCGGCGCGGCTTCTGGGCCTCGGCCGCCCAGGTCGGCCCGCCCGCGGGCAACCTGCTGGCCAACGGTGTGCTCGCCGCGCTCGCGGCACTGCTGACCCGGGAGCAGTTCCTGTCGTGGGGCTGGCGGGTCGCGTTCCTGTTCTCGGCCGTGCTGGTGGTTTTCGGCCTGTGGATCCGGGTGAAGCTGGAGGAGACCCCGGTCTTCCGCGAGCTCCAGCGCAACGGCGAGCAGGCGGCCGCCCCGCTGCGCGAGGTGTTCGTCAACGAGCCGAAGGCGCTGGTCGCGAGCATCCTGTGCCGGGTCGGCCCGGACATCCTCTACGCGCTGTTCACCGTCTTCGTGCTCACCTACGCCACCAAGCAGCTCGGCATGCCCGAGAGCCTCGCGGTGACCGGCGTGATGGCGGGCTCGGCCGCGCAGCTCGTGCTGATCCCGGCCGCCGGGGCGCTGTCGGACCGCTGGGGACGGCGCCGGGTGTACGCGGTCGGCGCGATCGGCGCCGGGGTGTGGCCGTTCGTGTTCTTCCCGATGGCGGGCACCGGCTCGGCCGGGCTGATGGTGCTGGGCGTGACGGTCGGGCTGTTCTGGCACTCGCTGATGTACGGACCGCAGGCGGCGTTCATCTCCGAGCAGTTCAGCACCGCCCACCGCTACACCGGCTGCTCGCTGGCCTACACGCTGGCCGGGGTGATCGGGGGTGCGCTGGCGCCGCTGCTGTCGACCTACCTGTTCGCCACCTTCGGCACCTGGGTGGCCCCTGCCTGCTACGTGGCGGTGGCGTGCGCGGTGACCCTGGCCGGGCTGGCGATGGGCAAGGCCGACGCCCAGCAGCTGAGCACGGCCCGGTGAGTCGCCCAGCAGCTGAGCACGGCCCGGTGAGTCGCCCAGCAGCTGAGCACGGCCCGGTGAGCTGCCCAGCCGCCGGGCACGGCCCGGTGAATTGCCCAGCCGCCGGGCCCGGCCGGTTGGGCTGCTCAGCCGTTGAGCAGGACCTGCTGAGTCGCGTCGAGGTGCGCGCGGATCGCGCTCGTGGCGGCCTCGCGGTCACCGGAGGCCAGCGCGTCCAGGATCGCCTGGTGCTCCGCCAGCACCGCCTCGCGGCGGTCGACGGCGCAGAACAGCGCGACGACCCCGGCCCGGACTTGCCGCGCCCGCAGGCCGTCGTAGCTCTTGGCGAGCATCCCGTTGCTGACGGCGTGCACCAGCGCGGCGTGGAAGCGGTTGTCGCGGTCGATGAACTTGCGCGCGTCGTCGTCGCCGCGCAGCTCCCGCTGCTGCTCGAGCTCGGCGCGCATGGCCTCCACCGGTACCGCGCCGAGCTCGAGGGCGCGTCCGGCCGCGTAGCACTCGATCATGCCGCGGACCTCGAACAGCTCCCGGATCTCCCGGCCGCTGACGGGGGCGATGTAGGCGCCGCGCTTGGGCACGAGCTGCACCAGCTCCTCGGCGGCAAGGAGCAGCAGCGCCTCCCGGATCGGCGTGCGCGACACCCCGATCGCGTCGGCGAGCGCCTGCTCGTTGACGAACTGCCCCTGCATCGCGGGGTCGCTTAGGACGGTCTCCTTGAGATGCTCGTAGGCGAGCTGACGTCCCGAGGTCAACGAACGCTCCTTCGGCCTACCGGTTCACACCACCGGTGTCGTACTTGCATATTGTTGGTATACAACCATCGTAGCCGAGGTTGGAGAGGTGGAACCGCAGATGCGGATCGCGCTGTGCCAGATCGTGTCCACGCCGGACCCGCGGGCGAACCTGGAGCTGGTGGCCGACGGCGTGCGCCGCGCCGCCGACGCCGGCGCCGAGCTGGCGGTGTTCCCGGAGGCGACCATGGCGTGCTTCGGGGTCAAGCTCGGGCCGCTGGCCGAGCCCCTGGACGGGCCGTGGGCGACCGAGGTCCGTCGTCTCGCCGGCGAGGCGGGCATCACCGTGGTTGCGGGCATGTTCACCCCGGCGCCCGACGGCCGGGTCACCAACACGCTGCTGGTCACCGGGCCCGGGCTCGACACCCACTACGACAAGATCCACCTCTTCGACGCGTTCGGCTTCGAGGAGTCCCGGACGGTCGCGCCGGGCGAGAAGCCGGTGGTGGTGCGCGTCGGCGACACCGCGGTCGGCCTGGCCACCTGCTACGACGTCCGCTTCCCCGGCCTCTACACAAGGCTGGCCGACGAGGGCGCGTCGGTGGTCGTCACCGCCGCGTCGTGGGGTTCCGGCGAGGGCAAGCGCGAGCAGTGGGAGCTGCTGGTGCGCGCCCGCGCGCTGGACTCGACGTCGTGGGTGGTCGCGTGCGGGCAGGCCGACCCGCGCAGCGTCGGCCGCGAGCCCAGCGGCAAGGCGCCGACCGGCATCGGCTACAGCACCGTCGTCTCGCCGCTGGGCGCGATCCACACCCAGCTCGCCGACGCGCCTGACGTCGCGGTGGTCGACCTCGACCCCGACGCGGTGGAGGAGGCCCGGCGCGCGGTACCGGTGCTGCTCAACCGCAAGTTCTGACGCCGGGCCCGTGCGTTGGCACCGGCGCCGGTAGTGGCAGGGGCTCGGGCTTGATCTGGTGGCCGCGTAGCAACCCGGCCGTCGGCTGGAGTTCGGACGAGCTGTCGCCGGTTTCACCACTGTGTCGCCGGAGATCGACGAGAGGCGCCGGAGCCGCGCCATGGAGACGCCGTGCAGCACCGCCACCCCCGGCCTACACCGGTGCCGCCCCGCTGGTGGCCGCCGTATGGCGACGACCACTTCGAACAGCGGTCGAGACGTCCTCGGCTCGAACACGAGATAGGTGTAGCCGGCTTCGACCACGGACACGACCCGTGGGTCCGGAGTACTCGCACCGATCGACCGCGTTGCCGGTGGAGAACCTGGTACTCGCACACCACGAGCTGGGAGCCGAGCGCGACGGCGATCCAGGATGCCCTGGGCCCCCTCGTCGAGAAGCCGCCCTGGGAGCGGACGGCCTCGTCAGCGCCGGTGTCCTGTCGCGGACCTCGGTCCCTGGACGAGTAATACCCCCGTGGGTATGGTCGCGCACGGAGGCGACGGAAATGGACATGAAACCCGAACTCCTCGGCGACGCGCTCACGCGGCTGCGCCGCGCACAGGGCCAGTTGGCCGGTGTCATCGCGGCCATCGAGGAGGGCGGCGACTGCGCCCAGGTGCTCACCCAGCTCGCCGCGGTCTCCCGCGCCCTCGACCGGGCGGGCTTCAAGATCGTGGCCACCGGCATGCGCCACTGCCAGACCGCCCGCGACAGCGGCGACGAACCGCCGATGACGGAGCAGGAGCTGGAGCGCCTGTTCCTCGCCCTCGCCTGAACGGCCGGACCCGGCCGCGGCCCCCGACCGGCATACCCCACCGGGTATGGGAGATGGAGACGATGGAACCGCCTGACCGACCGACCGGTGGTCCCGCGGTCGAGGTCATCGAGACCTCGTCCCTCGGCGACCGCAGCTACCTGGCCACCGACGGCGACGCCGCGGTGGTGGTGGACCCGCAGCGCGACGTCGACCGCGTCATCGCCGCCGCCGGGCGGCTCGGCGCGCGGATCGCGCTGGTGCTGGAGACCCACGTCCACAACGACTACGTCTCCGGCGGCCTGGAGCTGTCGCGGCTGACCGGCGCCGACTACGGTCTCGCGGCCGCGGACGAGGTGCCGTTCCGGCACGTGCCGGTCCGCGACGGCGACGTGCTGGCGGTCTCCGACCGGCTGCGGGTCCGGGCGCTCGCCACGCCCGGGCACACCTTCCACCACCTCTCCTACGTGCTGGAGCTGGGCGGGGAGCCCGCGGGCGTCTTCACCGGCGGATCGCTTCTCTACGGCACGACCGGGCGCACCGACCTGCTCGGCCAGGACCACAGCGCCGAGCTCGCGCGCCACCAGCACGCCTCGGCGCGCAAGCTCGCCGCCGCGCTGCCGGACGGCGCGGCCGTCTGGCCGACGCACGGCTTCGGCAGCTTCTGCTCGGCGACCCAGTCCGGTGGCGACTCCTCGACGATCGGTGACGAGAAGCGGGCCAACCCCGCCCTGACCCTCGCCGAGCAGGATTTCGTCGAGACCACGCTCTCCGGGTTGGACGCCTACCCCGCCTACTACGCGCACATGGGCGTGCTGAACCTGGCCGGGCCGGAGCCGCTGGACCTGCGGCCGCCGGACGAGGCGACTCCGCGCGACATCGCGGCGGCACTCGAACGCGGCGAGTGGGTCGTGGACCTGCGTTCCCGCAGGGCTTTCGTGGCCTCGCACCTGCTCGGCACGGTCGCACTCGGCCTCGACGGGCAGCTCGCGACGTGGCTGGGCTGGCTGATCGACTGGGGCGCACCGGTCACGCTGCTCGGCGAGAGCGCCGGGCAGGTGGCGCAGGCTCAGCGCGAACTCGCCCGCATCGGCATCGACCGGTTTTCCGGGGCAGCCGCCGGACGTCCGGAGGAGCTGGCCACCGACGGCGCGCAGTTGCGCAGCACCCGGACCGCTAGCTTCGCCGACCTCGCGCGGGCGTTGTCCGGGGCGGACGGCGAGCTGCCCGCGCCGGACGTCGTCCTGGACGTCCGCACCGGCACCGAGTGGCGCGAGTCCCACGTCGAGGACGCGGTGCACGTGCCGTTGCACGAGCTCCGCGACCGCATGGAGGACGTTCCCGCGGGCACGGTGTGGGTGCACTGCGGCAGCGGCTACCGCGCGACCACCGCGGCGTCGCTGCTGGAAGCCGCCGGGCGCCACGTCGTCATCGTCGACGACGCCTTCGGCTCCGCGGGCGAGGCGGGCGTGCCGCTCGCCGCATGACCTTCCCGACGTGCGAATCACCCCGACGAAAGGAACCACCGTGGCACTTCCCTCCACAATGGACACCGGTCGCGTCCGCGAGCTGCTCGACAGCGACCCGCGCGCCCGGCTGATCGACGTGCGCACCCCCGGTGAGTTCGAGGCCGAGCGCATCCCCGGATCGCACAACGTGCCGCTGGACCTGCTCCGCGAGCGGGGTTCCTCGATCAGCCCCGCGCACACCGACCCCGTCGTGCTGGTGTGCGGCTCCGGCGCCCGCGCCCAACAGGCCCGGGATCTCCTGGAGGACAACGGTTTCCAACGGCTGACGGTGCTCTCCGGTGGGGTCGGCGGCTGGCAGGAGCAGGGCGCGCCGGTGGAACGCGGAACCGGCAAGTGGGCGATGGAGCGGCAGGTCCGCCTGGTCGCCGGTTCGATCGTGCTCGCCGGGGTGCTGGGCAGCCTGCGGTACCCGAAGCTGAAGCTGCTCGCCGGTTTCATCGGGGGCGGGCTGACCTTCTCCGCGCTCACCAACACCTGCGGCATGGCCCGGCTGCTGTCGCTGCTGCCCTACAACCGCACTCCCGCGCAGGACGCGCCGCGACTGCTGGCCGCGCTGACGGCCGACACCGCCGCGGCCCGCTGATCGCGCTGGTCCCGGCCGCGCTGCTCGGCGCGGTGATCGGGCTGTGCGTGGGACTGCTCGGCGCGGGCGGGTCGATCCTGGCGGTGCCCGCGCTGGTCTACGGCGCGGGACAGCCGCTGGAGTCGGCCATCCCGGTCTCGCTGGCCGTGGTCGCGCTGTCGTCGCTGGCCGGGCTCCTGCCGCGGGAGCGGTGGACGCAGGCGCGGTGGCACATCGCCGCGGTCTTCGGCGTCGTGGGCGTTCCGGGAGCGTTCGCGGGGACGGCTCTGGGCGAGCTGTTCCCGCAGCGCTGGCTGATGCTCGGCTTCGCCGCGCTGATGGCGGTGGTCGCCGTGCGGATGCTGCGGCACGGCGACGAGTACTCGGGCACCTGCATGACGCCGCGGGGCGAGGTGATCTGGCGGATCTGCCTGCCGAAGTCGGCCGCCGTGGGGCTGGCGGTCGGCGTGCTGACCGGGTTGTTCGGCGTCGGCGGCGGGTTCGTCGTCGTGCCCGCGATGAGCCTGCTGATGGGCCTGCCGACGGGGCAGGCGGTGGCGACCTCACTGGTCGTGGTGTTCCTGAACTCGGCAGGCGGCCTGCTGGCCCACGCCCGCACCGCCGTCGAGGTCGACCACCCGGTGGTGCTCGCCTTCGGCTGCGCCGCCGTCGTCGTCGCGCTGGCAGCCGGAAAGCTCACCGCGCGGCTGCCCGCGCGCGCCGTCCGGCGTGGCTTTGCCGCGCTCGTGCTCGTCGTCGCGGCCGGAGTCGCCGTTGGCGCGGTGTTGTTCCCGCTGTCCTGAGCGGTCACGGCGTGGCGGAGTCGCGCCGCCGGCGGCGGAACACCTGTGCCGCGATCACGACGCCGATGGCGAGCACCGCACTGGTGACCAGGCTGCCCTCGACGCCGAACGCCCCTCCGGTGAGCAGCGTGCTGCTGCCCGCGGCACCCTCGGTGTCGAACAGCGTCGTCTCCAGGTTCATGCCCGAGACCTCGACGCCGAAGACGTTGCCCTGCGCCCAGTTCCACACCACGTGGAACGCGCAGACACCCCAGAGCCCGCCCTCGGCCAGCGCCCAGAACGCAAGCAGCAGCGAGATCAGCACGAGGTTGAGCAGCGGCACCGGACCGACCCCGACGTTGGCCCCGTGCAGCGCGGTGAACACGACGAGCTGGAACACGACGGCGGCGGTCAGCCCCCACTTGCGGTAGGCGGTCTGCATCAGGTAGCCGCGGCTGATGATCTCCTCCGTGCTCCCCTGCACCGTGAACCCGACGAGTGCCAGTAGCACCCCGCCGAGGTGCGCGGCGCGGAACACCGGTTCGTCCAATGTGAACTGGCCGGATGCGAGATTCACCAGCACCGGCAACACCAACGCGGCGAGAGCCACCCCGGCACCGAGCAACAGGCGCGCGGGAACGCGGGTCGCGGGGCGGAACCCGACGCTGCCGACGGGCCTGCGCTCCTTGAACCGGACCCAGAGCAGGAGCAGCAGCGCGGCGCCCGCGAAGCTGAAGGTCATCACGAGCTGGTCGTCCAGGCCCATCCGGCCGCCGAGCAGCCCGCCCGCGTCGCCCCCGAGGATCACGAACGGGAACAGGACCACGGCCTGGCCGGCGACCAGCGCGGCGAGCACGACCAGCAGCGCGACGATCGGCCCGGTCGGCCTCCTGGCGAGGAAGATCCCGCTGAGCAGTTCCGACGGCGGTTCGGTGGTTGCGGCGGTTCGCATGCCCGCATCATGCCCTGCCGGGACGACGCCGGTGGCCATGGGTGACCGGGGGTAAGGTAGGCCCACGCTGAGTAGCCGAGGCAGCGGACGCCGAGCACGGATGTCTGCCGCTGCGCTCGGCACACGTGCTTGGAAGGGTCTCGATGACCTCACTTCCGGAATGGATGGTCCTGCCACCCAGCGGGTTGAGCGCTGCGGACTACGAGGCGCTGCCTGAGGACGTGTGCCGCCGCATGGAGATCGTCGGCGGGGCCGTCCTCGTGACGCCGACGCCGCACCGAGCGCATCAGACCGTGGTGCGCCGCCTGGGCACCCTCCTGGAGTCCGCCTGCGCGGCCGGGTGGGAGGCCGCGACGAGCATCGATCTCCGCCTGCGGGATGTGCCGCTGCTGAACCGCCGGCCGGACGTCGTGGTCTACGACGCCGCCCTACCGGACGACCACGTGTTGCGACCGCAGCACTGCCTGCTGGTGGTCGAGGTCATGTCACCCGGTTCGGTCACCGCCGACCAGACCGACAAGCCCGCCGAATACTCGGCTGCCGGAATCCGGCACTTCTGGCGGTTCGAGAGCGACGCCGACGACGAGCGGCTGACGGTGTTCCGCTACCGGCTCGACCCGACCACGCGCGGATACGTCTCGGCGGGTGCCGACACCGGCAAGGGTCACCGACCCGCTGCCGCTCACCGTCGACTTCACCGACCTGCGCTGAGGCGGGCTCGCCCTCACATGTCGAGGCCGAGGTCCAGGGCCGGGGACGAGTGGGTCAGGCCGCCGACGGCGAGGTAGTGCACGCCGGTCTCGGCGTAGGCGCGGGCCACGT